>JAJDDP010000055.1 GCA_029260235.1 Phycisphaerae bacterium
TCCTGAACAGCATCGAGGGCATGCCGCAGAAGCAGGTGGCAGATATCATGGAATGCAGTGTGGACCTCGTGAAATGGAACGTATTCCAGGCCCGCAAGACGCTGAAGAAGGATTTGGCAGATTACTTGGAATGAAAGGGCAGCGGCCCTTCTTTTGGGATCGTAGCATCTTTGGAATCAGGTGAGGCTCAGTAATGCCTTTACCAGGTGACCAACAGGAACAGAAGGCGTTCCTTCTAAGCCAATACCTCGACGGCGACCTTGATGAGGCTGGTCGGCGGGAAGTTGAGCAGATGTTGGCTGAGGATAGCCAATGGGCGCTCGAGCTGGAACGCCTGAAGAAGGTGGACGAGTTAGCCAAGCGTTGGGGGGCACCTGCTCCCGAATTGGACTGGGATCGCTTCACCCTGCAGGTGTCTTGGCGCCGTGCGGCCGAGCAGGCTAGTCAACCGAAACGCGGTCTTTATCGGGTTCTTGCGCCGTTGCCCATTGCAGCCGCCATCGCCCTCATTGCGACGGTGTATGTGGCCGTTATGCGTCCTGATGCCACTCGTCCAGCGGGTGAATCGGTTGCTGTGGTTCAAGTAGAGCGGGGAGACGCCTGGCGGAGCGACGTTGACCTGGGGTCAGCCTATGTCGAGGCATCGGTCGTGCGTACACCAGGCTTGCAAATCATTGCATCGAGCAGCCCATCGGCGTCGGGTATTGCGATTGCCGGGGCTGGAGTTGCTGAAGAATCGAGGGCGGAAGCAACGCCCTATTTTTGACCTACTACCCTTCGCCGTGTAGGAGGAAGCGCAATGACGCTTTCAAAAACCTTGTTGGCCGTTGTCGCCTTGACCTTTGCCCAAGGCGGGGATGATTGGTCTGCCCTGGTTGAGCAGGCGTTGGATCAGCCGACATCCTTGACCTTTGAAAACGTTCCGCTGGCCGACGCGTTCGACCAAATTGTGCGCGACACCGGCGTCGAAGTGAGCATTTCGCAGGATACCCTGGATTTGTTGCCCTATGGGCGCAATACACGACTCTCTGCGCAGATCCAGAATGTCTCGCTTCGTGAAGGCCTAAGACAAACAGCGGAACCTTTGGGATTGGTCTTCGCGGTGCGCAACCGAGGCATCGAATTGATCCCCACGCCGGCGCTGGACCGGATTGGCAGGCGGGCGACCTGGGATGAGCTGGAACTCTTGGCAGACTTGCTCAAACGGGGCGACCAGGACCTATCTAGCAGAGTCGATGCCCTGATGGGGCAGATGCGGTTTGAGATTGCAGAAGCGGACAATGCCAGCGCGGAGTTGCGCGCCGCTCTCTTGCAAACCCAAGAGGAATCCTTGGCTAAGGCCTTGTCTGCTGTTTGTGATTCAATGGGGTGGTGCTGGCATCCGGCAGGACAAGCTATCGTTATCGTCGATAAGATGGATCAGCAACTGCGAACGTCCGTTTCGTTGCGACAGACCAGCCGCAAACTGATCGACGTGTTGCAAGCCTTGGGACGGGCGGGCCGCGTGCGCGTCGGTATCGAACCAGATGCATTGGCTATGCTATCGCTACGAACCCGACAGAACTTCTCAATCTACGTCGAAAACAAGGCCTTTGGCGATGCCCTGCAGCTGGTTTCCGCGACAACCGGTTTGGGATACCGGGTGGACCCTGATGGCATCATGTTCTATCGCCCCTCTGTGGAGAGCCAAGACTCCCAGGCATCGGACAAACCGGCAGGGGTAAGTTCGCAGAGCCAAGGTTCTGGCAATCCCTACGTCGGCAAGATCCTCCTTCCCGAGGGGGCTGATGGCACTCGTGTTGAGCTGCTACTCCGGGAATCCGACCTGACGCCGGAAGTGAATGAGTTACGACGGCGTCATCTCCACCGGGCTAACCAAGCCATCAAGGAAGCGCTGCTCGAACTCGAGCGATCCTCCGATAATCTGTAGCAGATTCTGGTGGCGGTGACTGTGCGTGCCAAAGCAGTCATGAACCAAGATCCATTCTTGTCCGCAGAGTGGGTTTCTTATGGGCCTGCATAGCTGCACCATGCTAGGGCTACCTCTCTTCTTCATATCCACTCTGGCGGATCAAACCATATCGTAAGCTTCCCTGGACTATCCGTGGTTCGCGCTGCACTTCCAGGCGCGAACAGAACGGGGCCAATTCGGGGACAGTACCCGCTGGACGGCTTCCTAATGAAACCTAGCCAAAAAAGGCAGGCTGAATCCAATTCCGTGACATCGCTCGACGCTCTGTCGCCCAACCACGCTGCGCACGAATCTGCCCTCGAAGCCGCCCTGAATGACGTACAGCAGAAGATGGGGGCTTGGCTCGAAGTTGTAGAAGCCAGCCAGCTCGATACTGAGGCAACTCGGAGGACACTCGAGAGCAGCTCAATCGAACTAGAAGCCCGCCAGCAGCAACTCGAAGCAGGTGACCAATCCCTATCAGAATATCGGGCCCAGATTGAAGCCGATGCCAAACAGGCAGTGCAAGAATACGAGCGGAAAATTCAGGCACTAGAAGAGCGGGAAGCAGAGGCAGAACGACTGCTGAGTCAAGCCGAATCCGCTGAAAAGGAGCTAGGTAGCCAAAGGGCTGATTTGGCTGAGCGGACGTCGAAGCTGGAAGAGGCAGAGCGAAGGTCTGTCCATGACCAGGAGGACAGGGCCAACGAACTGGGCGGCAAGCTGGCAGAGATTGAGACCCAAGAGGCAAAGATCGCGGGAGACAAGTCAAACCTGCAATCAATCCAAGAAGATCTATCGCTCCAGCGCACCAAGAGCGAAGCACAGCAGGCAGACCTTGAAGAGGCCCAGAAGGAGCTTGCCCAGGCCCAGTCACAATTGGAACAAGAGCTGTCGCAGTCGGCAAAACAGCGCGCTGAGTTGGAGAAACAAGCGACTGAACTAGGCTCGGCCCGGGCGGCGATGGACGATGAGGCTGTCGCGCGCCAGGACGAACACCACGCCGAATACCAGCGCGAACAGGATGCCCTTGAATCGAAACTGGATGATCAGCGCTGCGTACTGGCCCGCCAGAAAGATGAGCAGGCACATCGTCAGCAGGAACTGGATGATCGCGAAGCAGAATGTCTTGCCCTGGAGGCGGCGGCCAAGGACAACCGCCAAGCCCAGGAAGAACTGGTCAAGCAGGAAGCGAAGTGGACGGCCTATGCCCAAGAGATGGAGAAGTACAAGGCTGAGCTTGATGCAGTCCACGCCGAACAGCTGGAATTCCAGGAGCTACTTGAAGCTGAGCAGGAGTCGCTGAAGCAGGAACGCGGCAACAAAGAGATTGATCGCCAACACGATTGCGAAACTGAAACGAAGGCTGTGGAAACGGCTGAGGCGGCTCACGCGGAATCGACTGTCAAAGAACAGGCTGCCCCCCAAGGGGTCGAAGACAACCCTACGCTCTCGGGAGAGAAACCCCCAGCCTCGTCGGGCGAGTCCAAGAAAGAGGACCCGCCCTCGCCAACGGATCATAAAAAATCTCCGCAAGATCAGCCGCCTGAAAGCAAGATCCAACCGACGGATGTCAGAGGTGGAGATCCTCAGCAGGACGTCGGGGTTAGCGACGAGGACGATGAAGTTGATCTAACCATCGATCTTGCCCCAGAAGTCCTGGATAAACTGAAGGTACTCCGCCGGCTGACGGGTAAGCGCAAGAGTGATCGAGAACTGTTGGCCCAGATCCTGGATCAGGAATCTTCAAGGTCGACTGGCAAAGACAAGAAACACTGGTGGAAGCGGTGACTGCTTCAGATTGAGACCGGATCAGATCCTGCCGTGGCGGTGGCATGCCCTACGAAACGGGCAGCGCATCTGGCTTTGAGACGCGTTCTGGCAATAGACAAAGGTGACTAGCCATGAAGAACAAACGGGAACAAGATAAACCCGCCGACAATCCTCAAGCAGACGTGGATGGTGCTGATCTACGTCGACTGAGTGAAGATCTTGTGGCTTCTTTGCGCGAAGCGCAAGCCTGTCTTGATCGCCGCCAGCAGAGCCAACTTCAGTCCTTTGATTCGCTCGAGGGAATTCGCCAGCAGGTGTCAGCCGACCAAGAGGCGCTCACCGAGCGACAAGCTGAGTTCATGACCCAGCAGAACGAACAGAATGGCGAGTACAAGAAATTGGAATCGAGGCTGACGGAGAGAGATCGAGCCTCATCCCAGCAGCAGCAAGAGTTGGAAAAATGGTCCAATGACTTGCAGGAGCGAACCGAAACGCTCACCGGCGCAGAAGGGGAGCTTGAGCAGTTGCTGCTAGCCCACGATGGCATCAAGGGCGAGTTGGCTGAGCGAGAATCGAGTGTTGTCCAACAGGAGAAGACGCTCTCCCAGCATCGAGAAGAAATTGAAGGGCAGGCATTGGCACTCACCCAGCGTCAGGAGAAGCTTGAGACCCAATACAGCAGCCTGGAACAGCAACGCACCATCCTGGGGCAACAGCAGACCGAATTATCGACCGCGAGAAACGAGCTTGAGGGCCAAAGGGCGTTATTCGACAACCAGCGCGATTCCATCGAGCAGCAGCGCAATGATG
The DNA here is from genome assembly GCA_029260235.1 of Phycisphaerae bacterium. Lineage (GTDB taxonomy): Bacteria > Planctomycetota > Phycisphaerae > UBA1845 > UBA1845 > OFTM209. The sequence continues at coordinate 4,535 of JAJDDP010000055.1, forward strand.
TCGAGACTGAGCAACGGGCTGTTCAAGCCGCTCGGGAGGAACTGCAAACCAAGCAGTCCGAGTATGAATCACAGGCGGCTCAACTCGACTCTGCCAGGCAGGAAATCGATTCTGCCAAATTGGAATTCAATTCTCGACGCGAGGAGCTAGCCAACATCGAAGCTGATCTCGCCCGGCGAGAGATTGAGGTCAAGGACGTGATGGCTCAGCTCGGTGCCGCCACGAACGAAGCCAAGCAGAAACAGCAGGGATTCGATAAACGCCAGTCCGAGATTGAAGCCGCAGAGCAGGCTATGGCTTCCAAGAATGCGGAGTTCGAAGCCGCCCGCTCGAATTTGGCATCGCTGCAAGCGCAGCTGGAAAAGGAACGCAGCGAGATCTCCGCCCAGCGCAGTGAACTGATCGAAAAACTGGGTGCTTCGCCGGCTGCAGTCAAGACGGCCCCGCCGCCCGAGCCACTGGCAACAGATCTCAATGTCGATCTTGGAGATGCGCCCTTGGAAGAAAGCGAAGAGGATGCAACCAGCCGCGTAGGCCTGTTCCGCAAACTGCGTCGAGATGCAAAGCGAAGGGCCATCTCGGGACAATAGGAATTTTGGTTACGCCGGACAGCGGCGTAGGGATGCCCAATTGCCACAGAGTTGAGTGAATGAAATGGCCATCAAATTATTCTCACGCAAGCAGAACGACGCCAAGCCACCGATTGACCCAGCAGCGTCTCTGGTTGGTCCGCCCGACGTGCCTTACGTCGCTGCGACACCAGAATCTCTCGATGGTGACAAGCTCAAGCGGATGTTTCAGCAGCATCGCTTTGGAGCAATCCTTCGCCAAGGAGCCGAGCGGGAAGACCATCCTGAATTCACCAAGATTGAGACGCAGTCTACCATTGCCTTGGAGAAGGAATTGGCGGTAGTACCTGACGGGGTGGCCTCGATGGTTACCACATTGAATGAAGAAATCGGTGCTGAGGAAACTGATATCGAGGTCAAGCCATTCTTGATGGCGGTCGTTCCGGTGACCAATGCTCGATTTCAACAGTTTGTCAATGCGGACTGCTACAACGATCTTGGTCTCTGGCCTGAAGAGATTTGGCCTCACTTGATTGATCTGCATGATTCGACCGGCCAAGCCGGACCTAAGTATTGGCGGAACGGCCTCCACAACACGCGGCTGGCCAACCATCCCGTCGTTGGCATCAGTTGGTATGAAGCTAAGGCGTATGCCAAGTGGGTGGGATTGCGGCTCGCAACCGAAGCAGAATGGCAGATGGCTGCCAGTTGGCGCATCCAGAGCGAAGCCGATGTTTTTCGACGTTATCCCTGGGGCGATGCGATGGATTATCAGCGGTGCAATCTTTGGGGGAGTTACCGCAGGTCGATCGTGGCCGTTGACGAGTATGAACTGGGCTGCGCTCCGAACGGCGTCAGGCAGTTGGTCGGCAACATCTGGGAATGGCTCGACGGGGATTTTGAACTCAACGATGACCAAGGTCAGCCAATCATCGGCGAAATGCCCATGAGGCCGGTGCGCGGTGGTGCTTATGACACCTATTTCGACACACAGGCCGCCGCGTGTTTTCGGTCCGGCCAAATCGTACTCGCCAGAACGCACAACTGCGGATTCCGTTGCGCGTTGGAGATCTAGCTGTCCCTTGCCAACGAGTGGCACTGACTCAAAGCCGGTGGTTTCACCCGCAAGATGCCGATGTTGTAAAGGGTCGACCGGCAACGAACGGGCAAGACATATTTGAACGCCTCAACGTCGGCGTGTGAATGCGAAGGAGCTCAGCGTGGCTGTAACAACAGAAGCAGAACAGGCAGAGATTGAATGCCTAATCTGCGAAACCGAAAACCCGATGGATGCGATTCTTTGCTGCGGCTGCTCGGCGCCGATGGCCCTCATCCACGAGTCGATTGCCCAACAGCGCGAGCCCAGGATCATCAGCGTCGTCGGGGAATCGAACGTGGGCAAGACCGTCTATTTGGGCCTGTTGCTGGATATGCTCTCGCGCCGGGCGGGCGACTTTGAAGCGGTTCCCAAGGGTGCGTACTCGATCAACTTGCAACAGAACGTCGTAGCCCACCTAGCCCGGCGGCAATTCCCACCCAAGACGCCCATGGAACCGGATCAATGGTATTGGACGTACTATCAGGTATGTCGCAAGGCCGGCGAAAAGCTCTGGGTTGATTTGGTCATGCCAGACATGGCTGGTGAGGCACTATCGACCGAAGTGGACTCGCCAAGCACTTTCGGCGTGATCCGCTGTCTGTTGGACAAGACCGAGGCATCACTGGTGTTGATTGATGCGGCTTTGGCGGCTTCTGGGTCAACGCAGCCTGACTTTTTTGCACTTAAACTGATGACCTACCTGGACGACATGTTCGCGGTAAGGCGGCGTCAGAAAATTCCAAACCCTATCGCCGTCGTGCTCTGCAAAGCCGACTACTGCCCGGAGTGTTTTGCCGATCCTGAGGGATTTGCCAAGACGAATCTGAATCGACTGTGGAACATTTGTGAATCGCGATTTTCCAATGTGCGCTTCTTCGCTTCAAGCGTAGTAGGGTCGATGGGCTTTGCCACCAGCGATGCCCAAAACGTGACGTCAGTTCCTCTGCATTGTGCCCCGAGAGGCATTCTTGAACCGTTCGAGTGGATCGTAGACCAGATGTAGGGTTGGGGTAGGCCTCATGGATGTGTTGAATCGCGAAACAATAACAGGACGGTCCGTCAACTGCGACCAGGGGGTATTCACCTCCATCCCCTCGCCGATGGGCAGCGGCTATCGCCTGGTTTCAGCCAGCCGCGGCATCGATCCCAAGGAAAAACAGCACATCATCACCCGCTGCCCGTCACACGGATCGCTTTGCAGCGAAGAGATTGGAGCTGAGGGTGTCTCATTCTACGGATTGCCCAGCGGCAGGTTTTGTATTGCCCACAGCTGCAACGCAGGCAAGGAGCACACCGGCCGGGGAGGCCAGCGGATTTATACGCGGATCGTCGTGCTTGATGCCGACGCCCTTTGGGCATTCAACTGCAACCCGTTCGAAGTTGTCCGCAGCTTGCTGAAGATTCAAGACGCGGAGCCGAATCTAAAACCGCCAGCGAATCCTCCGCCGCTAGAATTACCGGTCTGCTCTAGCCATGAATCGACCCGTCTTGAGCAATGCGTCAGATCACTGGGTGCAGGCTGGTTGGCCGCAGTAGTGGACAGGGTGATTGGCGAGTCTTCGATCATCATGACCACGGAGTTGGATGCGATTGCCCTGGCCGAAGCGGTGGTCCTTTCATTGCCCAAACCGGGGCGGCGCACAGCCTCCCTGTCTGCCGGGCTGAAGTTCTCGATGGGACGGGGATTCACGCTGAGCGTCTTGGATGAGCCAAATCCGCAACGGCTTCGTGCAACGCTTCAAGGCCACAAGATGACCCTCGTCGTCCCCAAGGATAACCCGCCGGCAGCACTGAGCAATGGGGGCTATGCGGGTTTGGTCGAGCGAAGATGGCAGGAGAATCGGACTGTTGAACTGTTTGATTTCACCAATGGCGACTTCGCCTCTTGGACGGCTGATTCGCTGGGACGCTACGCTTCGTTGGTGAATCGGCGTGACCGCGTGGCAGAGATGTCGCCGGATGAATTGCTTCAGCTGCTCGATCAGCAGATCCACGACGCCCCTATCGACGATGTTGCTTCGCGACTAGCCATTGAAACGACAGCGGCTGCCCTCGCTGGACTAAGGGACAGCATCTGGACCCTCCATGCCGACCAGCTGGTCAATCTGTGCGATGGACTGATGGCCATCTGGCGCGATTCAGAATCCAGTGCCGATCTGTTCAGCCAAGTGCTGCAGGATGGACTGAAACGGTTGACCCGCCAACATCCAGCCAATGCCGCAAGACTGGCGTTGCGCTTCGCTCAAGCTGTCCGGGACGGCGCAGAACTGGCAAGCGTGCAAGAATCGCTGCACGACCTGATCGATCACCTGGGCGAGTGGATCCTGGATCAGCCCAGTGAATCGCTCACTGAGCTGGCCCACGTCCTAGACAGCTGGTCAAACCTTGGCGTGCTCGCAGATCGGATCGGCACGCTTCGAGAGCAGTTGAGCCAGCGGGGCCGAAACGAAGCCGTTGCCTGAAACCTGCTCCGCCTGCTGTCACGCTTGAGGCTGGTACCCAGGACAGAAGACACCTAAACAGCGAATCGCACCCTCACGAGTGGGCCACGCTGCACGATCCCTTGCAGAATGTCACAGTTCTACTCATGCCTCCTGCCTCGCCGGGCAATGCCGATCATGCTAGATTGCCAAACCAGCCAGCCGGTGAATCTGCGGCTGATGCCCAATCCCGAACAGGGAGGTTTGGATCGATCATGTCGGATGCGAAGTTCGTTCATCTTCATTTGCACACCCACTATAGCCTGCTCGATGGGGCGACTCGGATTTCTGATCTGATTGCACGCTGCAAGGAATTGAACATGCCCGCGGTGGCGATCACCGATCACGGCAATATGTTCGGAGCCATCGAGTTCTATTCGAAGGCGAAGAAGGCTGGCATCAAGCCGATCATTGGTTGTGAGCTTTACATGGCTCCGGGAGATCGGCGGAATAAGGATGCGGGCCGCATGAAGGATGCGAGCCGACACCTGCTTGTCTTGGCCAAAGATCTGACCGGCTACAAGAACCTGATGAAGCTCTCCTCTATCGCCTATCGCGAGGGGTTCTACTACAAGCCTCGGGTGGATAAGGAAGTGCTCAAAGAATTCTCTGACGGCCTCTTATGCACCAGCACCTGCCTGGGCGGCGAGATTCCGCAGGCATTTATCAACAAGAACCGGGCAGCGGCAGAGGAAATCGCCAAGGAATACCTGGGCATCTTCGGGTCTGATCGGTTCTTCATCGAGTTGCAGGACCACGGCTTGCCAGAGCAGAAGGCACTCAACCCCGAGCTACTGGATATGGCTAAGCGACTTGGCGTAGCCACCATCGCCACCAACGATGTTCATTACCTAAGCGACCAAGATGTCGAAGCCCACGACGTGCTTTGTTGCATCAGCACGGGCAAACTGGTGGCCGACGAAGACCGCTTCAAATTCCCTAACGGGGAGTTCTATCTAAAAACGCCTGAGCAAATGGCGGAGCTATTTTCCAACTGCCCCGAAGCTTTGGACAATACCCTGCGTGTGGCAGAGATGTGCGACCTGGACCTCGACTTCTCGAAGCGGCACGCGCCCGTCTACAAGGTCGCCAAGGAAACGACGCCGGAGGACGAACTGCGCCGCTTGGTCTACAAAGGAGCAGAGCGGAAATACGACCAAATCAACGACGAACTTCGGGAACGAATCGACTACGAATTAGGGGTCATCTCCAGCAAGGGTTTTAGCAGCTACTTCTTGATCGTTTGGGACTTCGTTCTATTCGCCCGGGACAACCACATACCGGTCGGGGCGCGAGGCAGCGGTTGCAGCTCGGTGGTTTCTTATTGTCTGGACATCTCAGCCCCAGACCCCATCCGCTATGGCCTCTACTTCGAGCGGTTCATGGACCCCGACCGAGACGAGATGCCCGACATCGACGTGGACATTTGCCAGAACGGCCGGGCCCGGGTCATTGAATATGTGCGGCAGAAGTACGGCGACGTCGCCCAGATCATTACCTTCAACACGCTCAAGGCCAAGGCAGCGGTCAAAGACGTCAGCCGGGTCATGGGTCTGGGGTTCGACGAAGCCAACCAACTCACCAAGTTGATCCCGGCTGAGTTGAAGATGACCATCGACAAAGCCCTCGACCAAGAGCCGGAATTGAAGAACCGGTACGAAACCGATCCGCGCGTGAAGAAGATCATCGATGTCGCCCGCCGATTGGAAGGTCTATCGCGAAATGCCGGCATCCATGCAGCCGGCGTGGTCGTAGCTGACAAACCGCTGGATACGTTGGTCCCTCTGTACAAATCGCCTAAGGATGACCAGGTCTGCACCCAGTACGAAGGCGGCACCGTCGAAAAAGTTGGCCTGTTGAAAATGGACTTCTTGGGTCTGCGGACGTTGACCACCTTGGAGCGCGCAAGGGAGTTGGTGCTGAGCACCAAGGGCATCGACATCGATCTGGAGACGCTCGACCTGACCGACCAGAAAGTTTACGAGCTGTTCTGCCGGGGTGAGACCAAAGGCATCTTTCAATTTGAGTCGGGCGGCATGCGCGACGTGATCATGAAGATGAGGCCCAACCGCATCGAAGACTTGATCGCTGCCAACGCCCTGTATAGGCCCGGGCCTATGGAATACATCGGCCCTTACATCGCCCGCAAGCATGGCGAAGCCTGGACCACACCCCATCCGGTGATGACCGAAGTGCTGGCTGAGACGTTTGGCATCATGGTCTACCAGGAGCAAGTGTCACGACTCGTCAACCGATTGGGGGGCATTGAGCTCAAGCGCGCATTTCGGCTTGCCAAGGTCATCAGCAAGAAGAAGACAGAGATGATCGAAGCCGAGCGCGAACCCTTCCTGCAGGGCGCCGAAGAAAAAGGCGTGGATCGGGCGGTGGCCGGCAAGGTGTTCGACGACATCGTCAAGTTCGGCGGCTACGCATTCAACAAAGCCCACTCAACCGGGTACGCCATCGTTGCCTTCCGGACCGCCTATATGAAGGCCTACCATCCGGTTGAGTTCATGGCCGCGTTGATGACCTTCGAGATGTCCAGTACCGACAAGATCAACGAGTATTTTGAAGAATGCCGGCGAATGGGCATCACCGTGCTGCCTCCCGACGTGAATACTTCAGGCAACGACTTCACTGTGGATACATCAGTCGAAGGCCAAGCGGTGATCCGTTTTGGCCTAGGTGCAGTCAAGGGCGTCGGAGAGAAGGCTGTCAATGCCATCTCCTCGGAGCGGGCTGACAATGGGCCTTACAAAGATCTGTTCGACTTTTGCGACCGGGTCGATTTGACTGCGGTCAACAAGACGGTGGTCGAAGCCCTGATCGACTGTGGTAGTTTTGACAAGACCGGGGCGATGCGCAAAGCACTGATCCAGGTGGCCAACGCCGCCATCGAATCAGGCCAACGCGCTCAACGGGATCGACGCGAGGGACAGATGGGCCTGTTCGGTGGAGCGGACGGACCTGGAAGCAGTTCAGACCAACCGCACCACTTGGGCAAGGAAGAGTGGAACGAAGCCGAAATGCTCGCCCGAGAAAAGGCGAGGCTTGGTTTCTATGTCACCTCTCACCCACTGACTTACAGCGAAGACATGCTGTCTGCCTGCAGGACGGCTATGACCAATTCGCTGGGCAATTGCAAGGAGGGTACGCTGGTCATCATCGGCGGTATGGTGTCCAGTGTGCGGATGCTCACCACCAAGGGCGGGAGAAGGCCCGGCTCGAAGTTGGGTATCATGACAATCGAGGATTTGTCGGGTTCTATCGAAGCCATGCTCTTCCCCGACGACTTAGATCGATTCAGGCCGTTCGTAAAACCGGACGCCTTGATCTTTCTTGATGCCGAAGTGGATCGTAAGCGAGAACAGCCATCCCTGCGTGTGCGTGAAGTCATTCCGGCAGATCAAGCCTGGAAACACTTTGCGGCCTACGCCGTTCTTTCGTTCACCCAGGACTCAGCCAACGATTATAGCTTTGAGGCAATCTTGGAACTCTGCAAGAAAAGCGCCGGAAGACTCCCCGTCTACCTCTCGGTATCAACAACCGACGGCGACATCGCTACGATCAATTGCGGCGCGGACATTCGCGTAAATGTTGACGAGAGCTTCCTAAGAGCAGCATCCAAGATCATGGGCCAATCGCAGGTGGCGGTGTTCAGCACCAACCGCAAGCCGATTCCAATCAGCGAGATCCTCGACCATCCGACCGAACACGAAGCCCCACAAGTACAGCCCGCGTAGTTGGTTCGACGGCCTGAATCTAATAGAATGGTGTTCTCGAATATCCAACTGCACCGCTTCCTCGGAGGCGCGGCTCTGCCCAGTTCTTCCTGGGGATTCAGAATGAAGACAAAAATCGAGTGGTTCGTCATCGGATTCGCAGCCTCGTGGATGGTGTGGTCAGTCGTCGCCTATGTCCGATTTCGGCCAAGAAACCACACGCAGACTTGGTCCAAACTTGATCAGGAACTCGCACCAGAGTGGCTCAAACAGGCGCAGGGGCGACGGTTCGGCGCATTCGAGATGTATACTCCCGCCAACTCGTCCGATGCCGCTGCGATGTTACTTCCGCCAAAGCCCAATCCGTACCCACAGATCATGATCACTGACGAGAATCAGGATGGCCAAGCTGACAGTGTGCTTGTTTGCGACTCACAACTCCACCATATCAGCGTGCAGGACAAGGATGGCGACGGCATCTTTGACTCACACAGCTACTCCACCGGCTTGTCCGGGGACTCGCTCACGTACATAGACAACGATATGGATGGTGTCGCTGACTCGAGGATGAGCCTCAGCAATGGCGTGGCTGTTCGTGTCGGCTCGGTTTGGTACGATTTCGAGCACGAGGAAGGAAAGCCCTACGTCGTCATCGATGGCGATCCCAAGCCGGTCGAGAAAATCGACGGAGTCTTCCGGCTCGTAGGGGAATAGAGGTCACCGCAGATCAATCTGCCTTGGCTTTGTTCTTCTCGGCGTTCTCGATGGCTGATTCTATTGTTGATGCCCGGCGCTGTTCCTGATCGATCTTGCTTTGCAGTTGGGCTCCCTGCACTTCGTCTGCATCCAATAGCTTGGCTTTCAATTCCTTGATCTTGGCCAGCCCTTCTGATCGCAGCTCCAGCAGGCGCTCTAACTTCTCGGCTTTGATGGCTTTGTCGAAGATCATATCTTCGGGTGGGCGCTGATCGTCGAGGCGGCAGGATGGGCCGGGTGTTTCCTCGGGTAAGATGGGTTCGCCGGATGGCAAGACGCGCTGATTCATGAAGGTTGGTGAGCATATCTCGATCCCGGCGGCGTGCAGGGAGTCAAGCACCAGTCGCCTCAGTTTCGAGCGGGTGGTCAACAGGTGCTTGGTCTTGGCTAGGAGCCCTGCCACCCGATAGGTGACCGAGAAATCGCCGAGCTGGGTCAAATGGACGAACGGTTCTTGCAATTCGGCATCTTTGGCGGCCTGGACGAGCAGCGGCTCGACGGTGCAGTGCGAGACGTCGTAGCCCAACGACAGTGTGGTCGAGACAATGGTGCCCGACGAGTGCAGTACGGTCAGCGGATTCGATACCAGGTACAAATTCGGAAACGTGGTTAGGTCGCGATCTTCGGTCTGGATTTCGGTGTGAAACAATCCGCGTTCGGTAATGCGGCCAAACTGCCCGCCGATGCGCACGAAGTCGCCAGGCCTAAAACTGTTTACCATCCGCAGCATTAACCCGGCCATCGCGTTGGCGACAAAGGTGGTCGACGAGAGGGCGATTACGGCGGTCAAGCCGACACCGATGATGCTCAAGAGCTGGTTGCGCGTGCTGCTTTCCATGGGCATAGCCAATACCGCGCAGACCATGGCAAGAATGGTCAACAAGAGCATAGCCAGCTGCCGCGGCATTCGGCCTTCTGCGCCAAGTTCAGGCCGACGGCGCAGGATCACCCAGTGGGCCAGTGCCAGAGTGGCTGTAACCACGGCAACGGCAGCCAAGATGGGCAGGAGCGTGGGCATCAGATCGTATAGCTTTTGCAATGTTTGCATGCGACGACCCTTGAGGAAACGCCCTTGGCTTGAAGAGCTACGCTAGGCAATGGAGGAATTTGTGGCGCAGCTTTTGACGGTGTCGATGGCGCCCTTCCACGCGTCGATAGCCCGATCAAACTCGTATTGTAACAGATCAGCCAGAAGAACCTGATCATCGGCCTGCAGAACTTCTTTGACCTGAGCGAGCAACTCGGTGATTTGCGTAAGGGTCTCCTCCATGGAAACGCCGTCTACTTGAAGCGCTCGCACATCGAGGCCCAGCAGGTTCACCGACTGGGCTATGGCGGTGTGGACTTGGTGCCATCGTGCAAAACAGGTCGCCAAGCCCTCAGACGCCTCCCGGGAACTGCCTGCGGTGAGAGAATCGACGACCTTGGCCCGTGTGGCATCCGTATCGTCGAGCACCGACAGCGCTTGGTCGAGGGCATCGATAACCAGCGGGCCGGCAGAGCCTGTTTGAAATTCAACCTGCTCGACATCGTCTGTCGATGAGGCCAACCATTTCTCTAGATCATCGTCGGTGATGTCCAGCCCATCTACCAAGATGGAAAGGATGACTTGCCCTTGGCTGCACGCCTGCGTACGAACTTGCTCGACCAATTCGCCGACAGTAGCAGTCGTGGTAACGTTGATGGGTAAGCCGTCGAGGGACACATTCATAGCCGGGTCTCCGATTTCCAAGTTCTTGTACATGGTATCGGCTTGATGAGGCCGCAGGGTTGAGGCCGCTGCCCGGGAAAGACCCCCTGCCGCCCCTCTGGCCTATGATCAAGGGCCTCAGTGCGGATGCGCTACTGCCCCGGGTAGAGCAGAATGCGGTCGTGGGCGATCAGCAGCAAATCATCATGTCCGTCGCTGGTCACGTCAGAAACGGTGATCCAGCGCGGCTCAGCCGCAGAGTTGCCCCCCCGGCGGTACTGCTTTTCGGTGAAGACGCGAAACTTGTTACCCCGCACCAACGATTCATCGGGGCCAAAGGTTAGGATTTCGATAAAATGCTTCTTGGCATCGATGACGGCTAGGTCGGTGACACCATCGTGGTTGAGATCTCCGGCAGCCATTCGGCTTAGATGGGCATCCTTGATGGATGATTCATAGGTACCCTTGCCGTGCACCGTGATCGCCGCTGTCTCGGGGAGCACGAGCACGATGCGCTTTCCATCTGCCAAGAGTACGGCCGGTCGATTTCCATGCAGCGGCGCCGATTCCATGGCTTTGAGATCGAACAACCCCACCGAGACCGCATGCTCTAACTTGTAGGTGCCGCCCTCGACTGGCTGGTAGAACTGCACCTCACGGGCCTTTCGATCATACATCGCCAACCGCGGACGCTCGCCTTGCCCGGCTGAAATTGCGCAGAGGCCGGTGATCTCTGAATCGGAGGTCGGGCCGTTGTACTGGTCCAGGATTTCCCAGCCGCCCTCGGGGCTGACCCGTAACACTCGAACGAACGCGCCTTGGGCGAGCAGCACATTGAGCGTTCCATCGCCGTCTGTATCGGCGTAGGCAAATCCGGCGGGGTTAGCCTTCTTGACCAAGCCGGTTTGGGCGCTGCCGGATTTTTCTAGCAGGCTGAAGGAGCCGTCCTCCTGCTGCAGAATGGTGATCAGTGCGCCGTAGGCGGGGAAGACAAGCACGTCATTGCGACCATCCTGATTGACATCAACCCAACGGACAGCCGCTGGGGGTTCGTCGAGATCGTCCAACGCAATGGCTGACTCTTCTGCCTCTTTAGCGGTTTTGGCTTGAACTGGCTGCACAATGAGCCGGTAGTCAGAATTGCTGTCACGCGAAACGTATGCAATGGCTGGTTCTGCCGAAGCAGCGGGTTTGGCGACGTCGAGGGCATAGGGCTTGCCGCTGGTGGGCAAGGCAGTTGGGAAGCTAAGACGGTTGTCGCCGTAGCTGCTGCGGGCGAGGTTTTCTTCGTCAGGGCTGAGGATGTAGAGCTCGCCTTGGCCGTCGCCGTCTGCGTCGAAGCAACGGAGGTCGGACATAGCAATCTGCCCACCGAATGAGCGGGGTCGCCCCAATCCCGCCGATGCCTCCTGGGCGAACAAGACCAGTTGGGCAGCATCAACGTTGGCGGTGATCACATCGAGCAGGCCGTCGCCGTTCACATCGCCGATGGCTAGGGGCAATCGATCTGTGTCGGATTTTCCCGGCACGGGATAAATGAGTACCGGCCAATCCTGCTGAGCATCGGACGATTCCCCGGGATCGATGACCCAGCGCCGCAATCTCCCCGACACCCGTTCGATGCTGAAGAGGTCTTCTTGGGTTCGCCCCAGGCAAGCAGCTAGCTCGCCGCTACGGAGTGCGGGGATTCGAATCCTCTGGAACGGGCCCAGGCCTCCCTCTTGACTTTGGAAGCTAATCTGTACGGGGTACTCGTCGTCCTGGATAACCAGGAAAACATCGTCCAAGCCGTTGCCATTCAGATCAGCGGCCTCTATCGCCACAGGCCCTTCCAGGCCGTGGGCGAATCGCTGGGGTTGAGACAAGCCGCCTCGTTTCTTCTGGGGAAGAATCAGCACGTCCGACTCAGCCAACATGAGCACGTCGGTTTTGCCATCGCCATTCATGTCTGCAACATCGAGGCAGCTGGGCAACACCAAGCCGTCGCGAATTCTGCGGATGATCGGATCGCCAAAAGTGCCGTTGCCGTTCCCTGGAAGGACGACCAGCTCTGACGGCGCGCCATAGAACACCAGGTCGATGTTTTGATCGCCGGTCAGCTCTGCCGCTTGCATGCAGGCAATGCGCCAGGTGATCGAAGTCTTCTTGCGCTCGAACCTCCAGTGATTGGCTAGATCGTTGACGTCGTTCGTGTCTTCGGTGGCGTCGGTGTAGCTGGCTCGCTGCAGGAAAACTTCAATGCTGCTCTTGGCATTGTTGGCGATGGCTAGATCGGTGGCTCCATCGTTATTGAAGTCAGCCGTGCGAAGTTGGGTGATGCCCTGCTCGATCTTGAAGATTTCCAGCGGTCCAAAGCCAAAGTGAGTGGGCAATTCAATCTGCTGTTCTTCACTGAGGCTCTGGTCGTTGTCGCCGGCCCATGCGGCCCCCATTGCGACGCACAGAATACCCAGGGCGAGTAGCGCTTGGCGTGACTGCGTAATCGTTCTGTGACAAGCCCAAGCTGCCTGGGCCGGAGTTGATACCAAACTGGTCATCAGCGACGTCCTCATTACTAGCTCATGTCCTAGAGAAAACTTGATCGCCGAAAGCGAACGGAATCTTGCCCTCATCATAATGAGCCTCAGTGTAAGGGTTGAGTAGATCGAGGCAAGGCGCCTGTGGCATGCACCGCCTGAGGACATTGCATCATCGTTTGGCAGCGGATAAAATGGCCCCTAGAAAGCTCTTGGAATTAATTCCTGACGAGTGGTTGTTATCCTCATGGACCCGGGGCACCGCTACCGCAGAGCGAGGTTGGTTGGCATGATGTTTAGGAACAAGCTGGTATTGACCTTATTGGTTGCGGTCGGCGCCGCATCGGGCGGCGTGTTCGCTTCTGAGATTCGGCTCAATAGCGGCGGACGCATCCGCGGCACCGTCCTCAAGGAAACATCCTCGTCGGTTTTCATCGACTTGGGTTACGACGTTCTGCAGATCCCGCGAAGCCAAATCAGCGAAATTATCGCCGATGACACAGAGGCTGACCCGGGATCGGCGACCAACGAACACATCACCGACGACTTGTATCGCACCGCAGACCTAGTCCCCGCATCGTTGGAGGAACACGCCCGCCAACTGGGCGAGGGCGTTGTGTTGGTTCGTTCTCCGGGCGGCTTGGGCAGTGGCTTCATCATCCACCCTGACGGCTACTTGATCACCAACTTCCATGTGATCGAAAATGAAACTCAGCTAACGGTGAGCATCTTTCGCAAGAAGGGAGATGCCTTCGCCAAGCAGAAGATCGAAGACGTGCGGATTATTGCGGTCAACCCTTTTACCGACTTGGCTCTGCTCAAGCTTGAGCCGCCCGAAGGTTTCGCCCTCACCGTGATGCACTTGGCTGAGGGCAGGGCCATCAAGGAAGGTGATGCGGTCTTTGCCATAGGCAACCCGTTGGGGCTGGAACGCACCATCTCCAAGGGAATCGTCAGCAAACGCAATCGGGCTGAAGGCGGGCTGACCTATATTCAGACGACGACGCAGATCAACCCCGGCAACTCGGGCGGCCCTCTCTTTAATGCCCGCGGCGAGGTAATCGGTGTCACCAACATGGGCTACCTAGCCGCCGAGGGTTTGAACTTCGCCATTCCTATTCGCTATGTGATCGACTTCCTGAAGAATCGCGACGCCTACGCCTACGATCAGGACAACCCCAACAGCGGCTATCAGTATTTGGAAGCACCAACACGATTGAACCCGGAGTCGCCCGACTTTCTCTGGTCAGCGAACAATAAGCCTGCACGAGCGGTTCGGCCCGCCATGCCGGCAAGCTGATCCGCAGCAGCTCCAGAGGCCCTGACTTTAGACTCAACATCTCTTGCTTTCGATGGGAGAACCCGTGAAGCGCACCGCTCAAGTCACCAAGACTGTGATCGTCTACCTGCCCGCGATGACTATGCTCAGCCTGAGCTTGCCTGCCTTGGCTGAGTCTCCTGCGAACTGGGCGCCCAAGGATGCCTTGCTGTATGTGGGGGTTCCGGATTGCGATGCACTTTGGGAATCACACAAGAACACTTCGTCCTACCGGGCGTCGCAAGACCCAGCCGCCAAGAAGAGCGTTGACTCATTTGAACGGTTCAAAAAGAACGCCTTGAAGCTGATCGCCAAGAAACTGGGGCTAGAGTCGTCCAGAACACTTGAGATCTATCCCCATAAGGGGTTGGCATTTTTTGTCAGCGCTGCCAAGGGATCGGGAGAGGACGAACCGCCTGACCTCCATGTCGGATTGGCTATGGATATGGGCGACGATGCAGAATCAGCTCAGTTAGTCGTCCAAAAGGTCATCCAGACATCCAGCGAGAACGGCGGCCGCAAGGAAACCATCGAAATCCGCGGCACGAAGATTACGACCATTAAGTTCGATGCTGATTCAGAGGCAGATGAGGCGAACGGCAACCAGCAGGGCAATTCCGCCGTTGGACACGCAGGCCAAGGTCCAGACCACCCTGAATGGCTTGAGGAGTTATTCGATGGCGTTGAGCTGGACGACGCGATGTCCTTCTATGCGAGTGAGGCACTCTCGGGCCTCTCTGCACCAGCTGAGTTTGCCGTTGCCTTCAAGGGTACAACGCTCATCGTGGGTTCGGACACAGACACGGTTAAGTCCACATTGAAGCGCATGAGGGCCGACGACGAGAACTCGTTGGCTGCTTCAAAGGGAATGCGATCCCTGCGCCGCAATTGCGGCAAGGACGGACAGCTGCAATTCCTGTTCGATTGGCCCAGCATGCTCGAAGCAACCGGGGCGCACGACCGTGACGAGCGAAAGGCACTGGGATTGGCGGGGATCGGGCCGCTGGTATTATCCGCGAAGCTCGCTCCTGAGCCGGGGATCGACGCTCGCATGCAGGCGTTCATGGCCGTGGGGGCTGAGAGGATCGGCATAGCCAAGCTGCTGATGATGAAGAACATCAAGACAGCGCCGCCCTCCTTCGTCTCGCAGGACACTGCCATCTATGTCTCGATCAACCTCGACCCAGGCGGTATTTTGAGGGAGATCCTCGACATCACCGGCCGAGTCGATCCTGAACAAGCCGAAGAGATGCGGGCATCCTTGAAAACACCCATGCCGGATGGTTCGGTGATGGACCTACAGAAGAACGTGATTGAACAGCTCAAAGGGCCTTTGAGTTTGGCGGTGAGTCTAGCCAAACCCTACGATCCGGACAACGTTAACCTGCTGCTGAGCTTGCGGCACCGCTCACGGGATGCGATGGCCAAGTTGCTCGGATTGATTCCGCAAGGGATGCTGGTGCCCTCTGAAATGATGGGGAGCACCGTATACACATCACTGATGATGCCAGGCGCTGCCATGGGCCTGACTGACCAAGCCATCGTCCCTGTGGCGACGAAGAATGCCGTGGAGGCGTTGATCCGCAATGAAGGCAAAGAGGGTCGAGGCTTGGCCAGCGATCCTGAATTCAAGCACCTTGCCAAGCAGTTGCCCGCCCAATGCTGGGGCGTGGCATACACCAATAGCGTAAAGCTGTACGAAGCCAGCCAAGCAATCAGAAAGGCTGGCGACATCGACGCTGATTACCAATGGATGCCAGGCATGCCCTTCGCGAATCTGATTCGGGCTGCATTATTCAACCTAGACAGCGCCCAGAACGTCGATGACCTGACAGCCCGGCGAAAGTACGCGCAGATCATCATGATGACCGTGACAACAGAGGCCAAGGGGCTGAAGTTCGAGCTCGTATCGGCCGATCCGCAATCCAAGAACTAGGACAGAATCTCGGTCGTCGAACCTCCCGGGATTATTGGTGGTGAGCTACATGTCACAAGGATCAAGAAATGCGAAGAGCCGGATAGCCCTTCGAATCAACTCCGTCTTGTTCTTGCTGGGCATCGTGGCATCGGGACCAGCTCTAGCTGAGGGGCCGGGCCAGACCGGTGATTCGATCCCCACCATTCCGGGACTCCGAGGCCCTAGGCACTCGAAGTCGGTTCAGCGCAAGCTGCAAATGCGCGATGCCGCCGCTGACGGCTGGGACACCGAAGTTTTCAACAACTTGGCAGGCGCCCAGCTCAAACGGCTCGGCAAGCTGCTAGGCCATCCTGATCGAATCGATGTTGCTCATCTGCGTGATTTGGCTGCGGATGACATCTCTTGTACGCCGCTCAGGCCAAAGTCGTTTGATTCTGTTTTCCAAGACGGCGCAGTTCGCGTCCGACAAGAAACCAAACCCAGCCAAGAGCCGTCAGGGCCGCTGGTCGGGCTTGAAAGCTTCGTTGAGGCAGTCAAACAACTGGCCCTGCCCTTTGGAGGTGACTCAAGGACGAGGGTCAAGTTCAAGATCGTAACCGTCGAGCCTCACCCGGATTCGGTCACCACCGTCGCCTACTTCCACGCCGCCGGTTGGCCCAGCAGTGGGGCCGTGCAACAAAATGCAACCTGGACGTGTCGCTGGGTTCGCGGCGCAAATGGTGAACCACCTAGGCTGACTTGGATCGGCGTGGATCAATTCGTCGAAACAACGTCCCCCGCCGGGGGAAAAACGCTGATGGCTGACTGTACCGAAGCGGTGCTAGGCCAGAATGCCTCGTTCCGGGAGCAGCTGCTGGTTGGCTTGGATCAATGGCGGGCATCCATCCACTCCATGCTGGACATAGGCTTCACCGGGCCTCAGGGGTTGTCGGTCAGCGACATCAACGGCGACGGACTCGATGACTTATTTGTTTGCCAGCCGGGCGGATTGCCCAACCGCCTCTATGTCCAGAACCCCGACGGCACCGCCACAGATGTTTCTGCAGAGATGGGCGTGGATTTCCTCGAATCGACCCGCAGCTCGTTGATCATCGACATCGATAACGACGGCGACCAGGATCTGGTATTGGCTACGGGCAGCGACGTTTTCTTCTTCCTAAACCAGGGAAGCGGAAAGCTGGTACCATCGGCCGTGGTGCCGCTCCCCTATGCCTTGGCTATCTCAGCCGCGGATTATGATAACGACGGCGACCTGGATATATACGTTTGCTGCTATTCCGATCCGGACCGCGCCACCTCGACACCGATTCCCTATCACGACGCCAACACAGGCCGACCCAATGTGATGCTGCGCAACGAAGGCAGGGGCCAATTCATCGACGTGACCGAGCTGGTGGGCTTGAACGCCAACAACCGCAGGTTTACCTTCGCTGCCTCCTGGGAAGACTACGACAACGATGGCGACCTCGACCTCTATGTAGCCAACGATTATGGCCGCAACAACCTTTACCGCAACGACAGCGGCTGGTTCAAAGACGTCGCTGCCCAAGCGGGCGTAGAAGATATATCAGCCGGCATGTCCGTCTCTTGGGGTGATTACAACAACGACGGCCTTGTTGACCTGTACGTCAGCAACATGTTTTCTTCGGCTGGCAACCGCATCACCTACCAGCGAAGATTCAAGACCGAGGTTGACCAATCCATCCGAAGTCAGTTTCAGCGCCACGCCCGCGGAAACTCCCTCTTCGAAAATGTGGGCGATGGCACTTTCCGCGACGTCAGTGTCGAATCGGGTACGACTATGGGGCGCTGGGCCTGGAGCTCCAACTTCATTGACTTCAACAACGACTCCCACGAAGACCTGTTCATCGCCAACGGCTTTGTCACCAATGAAGACACCAAGGATTTGTGAAGTTTCTTGTGGCGACAGGTCGTGTCGCAATCACCCGAAAGCAACACCGCGAGCAACCAGCAGAACGACTACCGAACCGGGTGGAAGACGCTGTACGAAATGCTCCGAGAGACGGGATCGCTCAGCGGGCGAGAGCGAAACTGTGCCTATCTGAATCTGGGCAATTCGCATTTTGCCGACGTTTCCTCGGTGACAGGATTGGACATGATCGACGACGGCCGGGCAGCTGCGGTTGTCGATTGGGATCAGGATGGCCGACTCGATCTCTGGGTGGCCAACCGCACCGGACCTCGCATTCGGTTCATGCACAACCGCGTTCGTACCGACAACCACTATGTGACATTTCTACTCGAGGGTCGCCGCTGCAACCGCGATGCCATCGGAGCAAGAATCGAACTGCGGACCGGCGGCGAAAGCCCGCAAACCTTAGCCAAGACCCTGACCGCGGGGAATGGCCACCTCTCGCAATCAGGCAAATGGTTGCATTTTGGAATCGGTAAATCTGGGACCATCGAGCAGCTCGTCGTTCGCTGGCCTGGCGGGCAGCGCGAAGAATTCGCCGGTGCCAAATTGGACGGACGCTATCGCTTGATCGAGGGAACCGCAGAGGCAGTCCAGCTTCCGCAGCGAGCGCTGAGACCTGGATACTCGCCCTCTACGCCCGTCGTACCCCCCATTACCGAGCAGGCCCGCATTGTCTTAGCGGCCCGGCCGGCCATGCCCGTACTTAACTATGTTGACCCTCAAGGCAAAGAGCACCCATTGATTCGCAAAGAAGGCACACCGGTCTTGATCAATCTGTGGGCTTCGTGGTGTGCGCCCTGCCTCGAAGAATTGGCTGACTTCGAACGGCGGGGCAAGGCTCTCCGCACCGCGGGGCTGAGTGTGCTTGCCCTGAACGTGGAGGAACAGGACCAACAGACTAAGTCTGCCGCCCTGCTCTCGAAGCTGGGCTGGCCGTTTGATTCGGGACGAGCGCCGGTTGAGACCCTTGATGTCCTCGATGTACTTCAGCGAAGCTTGCTTGATCGACATCGGCGCATGCCCTTGCCGACGAGTTTCTTGATTGATGGCAAAGGTCGATTGGCCGTGATTTACAAGGGACCGATCAAGGCCGACGATTTGTTGAGCGACTTGACCATGCTCGACGACAATGCCATCGCCATCCGAGACCACGCTGCTGCACTCCCGGGGCGTTGGTTCTTAGGCCCGACTGAATTCGACTCAGCACACTTGGCTACTCGTCTTGAAGAGCAGGGCTTCCCAGCCATCGCCCGGCAATACTTAACTACGCCAGATCAAGGTTCAACAGCCGCAGGCAAGAGTGAAGCCAAGCTGCTTGCTCGCATCGAGTACAACCTCGGCGTAAACCTAGCCAAGAAAGGGAACCATGCCGAAGCCATCGAGTCCTACCGTCGAGCGCTTGCCATCGACGCTGGGTATGTCGATGCCCATGTCAACCTGGGGATCGAACTCAAAAAGCTTGGGGATACGCCAGGCGCGGTCGCTGAATATGAGCGGGCCATTGCGATAGATCCAAACCATGGGATTGCCCATCACAATCTGGCTGTGGCCTTGTTTCAATTGGGTCAAAACGACAGTGCCAACGAGCACTACGCCATAGCCCAGCGTCTGCGAGGACAACCCCCGACTGTGGTCGCGGCACGCAAGCTGACACCCGAACAGCTTGCCCAGGCCCAATCAGCATTTGATCAGGGAATCAGATTGCATAAAGCCGGCAAACGTGAAGAAGCCATGGCTGCCTTTGGCCAAGCTTTGGAAATCAATCCGCGCATGCCCAGGGCTCATGATATCTTAGGCGCCATCCTCGCCTCCTCAGGCCAACTAGATCAAGCCATCGAACATTGGAAGAGCGCGTTGGCCATCGAGCCGAGACTAACTTCTGCCCGCTTGAATCTCGGCTTAGCCCTGGTCCAAAAAGGAAATTTGGCCAAGGCTGTGGAGCCTCTTCAAACGGCGATTCGGCAGGGAGTCAACAGTGCCGACGCTCATTGCGCGTTGGGCATAGCCTTCCAAGGACTTGGCGAGCGCGACCAAGCCATCGAACAGTACAAGAAGGCAAGGGCGATCAGCCCCGGTCATGCGATGGCGGGACAAAGACTGCGGGCACTTCAAGGCAGCAAATAGCAATCCCTCAGCCTGCATCTTCCCATGTCAACAGCGGAGGCCAGTCGTGACTGACCTCCGCCGGCGTTGATATGATTAGAACGTCTCGTGCCCCTGGGGATGTAAATCCATTCCTGCTCTGCCCACTCCTTAGCGGCGCCGGCGGACTGCCATGAATCCACCGCTCAACAGCAGGGCCACGGTAGCCGGCTCAGGGACTGCGCCCAAGGTGAACAAGAAGTCGTTGGTGTAGTTCGTTCCTGCGTCATTGGCAGGTTCAAGCCAACCGGCGGCCGCCAATACGTCCCAATCAGGGCTGGCAAATTGGCCCGGGTTGAGGCGATGTCGCGGCGTGACATAAAAAGCTCCATCATTAGGAGAGGGGTCGCTGCCGGGACGTTCATCCCAGGCGCGAGCACCATCAAAGACGGCCGCGTTCAAGCCTTCGTCGAATTCCGGCGTGAGTATCACGTCGCTCAAAGCAAACGATAGTCGCTCGCTCGAATTCTGGCTGCCGTCACCAAGCAAGTCATCCAGCATGTTGCTGTAGGGTACCGCGGCTTCGGTCATCCAACTTCCGGTGGTGCCGATGTTTCGAAAGGTGGCTTCGATGGTCCAACGTTGGTCCTCATCGTCCAGACCAGAACTGCCGGAATAGCCCAGAGTTCCGGCGTCGCTGCTCTGAAGATGTACGATGGTACCAGTCAGCCTTGCGTACGCATCCCCGAATTCAGTGGTGATCGGCAAATCGTAGAAGATCATGTCGACGTCATCAAAAGCAAAGGTATTGATGCCGGTGACCGTGTCCAATCGCAGACCGTAATCCCTATCATCCACCGCACTCGTGTCGGCACTGACAGCCCCGTTCGGGTGCGAATAGGCCTTCACCGTAATCGGCGCGGCACTCACGCCCGCCGACGCATAAACCGAACCAGCTAGCAAACAGGCTACTCCAAGACTGCGTTTTCCCCCAACCATGATCATTGCCTCCTAAGACAATTCCAGAGCGATCCGCGCTCTATCGAACCCAATCGGCAGTCATTACCCGGTATTTAGTTTTCCCGAGGATGCGGCCCCCAGAGAATTGAAGGGTCTCTCTCCCTAGTCCACTCCATGCTAGGCAGGCAATCAGGATGGATTCAACAACAACCCAGGTTGTTCGCGGGGGTGGGAACGTGCGGGTTGACGCAGGCAGGAATTATAGGTGTTCAGGCAAGAATTTGGTTATTGGGCGAAGTCGGGGGGTGAACGACTGAAGCCGGGAGGTGCCGGATGGCTCCGGCGACCTGACCCCACAGCGAGCAACGAACACGCTACAAACAAACAGGTGCGCACCGACCTCGCGTCGGTGCGCACCTTGGCTTGACGATTGCTTTAGTCAATGTGCAACCGGGATGATCACGGACGCTTGCTTAGAAGCTGGCGGCTACATGGGCGGTTCTGCGGCGAACGATAAAGCCACCAGCAACCAAGAGCAAGGTAGCCAGAACCATCAAGCTCCATTCACCCATGGTGGGGATGGACGGCACGCTACAATTCAAGGGCGACGGCGCCGAAGCAGTATCATAGGCGGCTGCAGTGGTACCATCTGCACCAATCGTGCGATGAATGGCCCCGCCGGTTAGTGCTGCTGCACAGCTTCCACTCCACTTGCTCGCCGATTCAGCCAGGGCTTTCCGCGTACCATGAGGGTTGACCCCCCAGCATACAAAGTCCGCCACGCTAGCTGCCGAGCCAAAACTTCCGTTCAAGTAGAGTATGACTTCGCCGCCGGCATCGCCATCAGTAAAGGCAGCGGGCCAACTGAGAGTCGCGTACGATTTAGCAGGCACATCGGTCACGCCCAATCCCGCCACGCTGGCATAAGAAAAAGGTGAGCACAATTGAAAGGTCGATGCAGCCAAATCGATGTTGGAGCTGGTGAAGTTGTAAACCTCGATGTAGTTCCCAGGATCAATCTCCGAAATAACCAATCCGATGGATACCCCCGTGCCATCGTCAGCAGGGGCAAGATCAACACACTGAGCAGCCGCCGAGCTAGCTGACCACAAGAACGCAATGGTTAGAATGCTAGACATTCCCCGATCCATAATCTTCCTCTTTTCTTGATTTACTTGATTCCCGAACCTATGGCCCACCGGCCCCTATCTTAGTGAGAATAGGGCACGCAACACAAGGCTCTTCCCGAAGAAGGCGAGATTTCAGCGAAGACTGCAGCTCTAGGCAATGCGGACCAGCAGGGACTTGACATAATCTCGATCAACGGAGAAATCGGCCGGCAGGGGTGGAGCGGCGATGATCGAAGATGTTCGGCGCTCAGCCTCGGCGGCCTCAACCGCCTTCTCCTTGAGCCAGTTGAGTGAGAGGGATCGGCTGTTGGTCGAAACTAGAATGATACCTGCGGGGGACAGCACACGCACCGCCTGAGTCAACAACGGCAGCAAGTCCTTGGCCACTGAAAAAGTGCGGGCGGGCTTCTTGGTCCTGGCGAAGGTCGGGGCGTCGATGATGATCACATCAAACATACGCTTCTGCCTCTGGGCGCGAGGCAAGTAATCAAAAACACTGGTCCGCAGGAAAACGTGGCCTCCAACCGGCAATTTGTTGGCCGCGAAGTTTCGCTTGCCCCACTCCAGCGATTTCGTGGATATGTCTACGCTCACGACTTCCTTGGCTTTGCCCATCGCCGCCGCCACGGAGAATCCGCAGGTATAGGCAAAGGCATTGAGCACGCGCTTGCCCTTAGCAAGGGCCCGGATCCGCCGACGGTTGTCGCGCTGGTCAAGAAAGAGTCCGATGGACTGCCCGTCATCTGGCCTTACCAGAAAGGTCATGCCATTTTCGCGAATGGCGATTTCCTCAGGGGTCTTCTTCCCAAGGAGGGGCTTGTTGCTAGATGCCTCAATCGAGGCAGAATCACTTGCTTGCTTGTTCTTGGTGAACTTCTTCTGATAGACTGCGCTCGCCCCAAAGAGGCGGGAATAATACTTGGCAACCCTCCGGACGCGGTCCAAGTCACCTTGGAACTTTCCCTGATGAGTTTGAAGCACGACCACCGGACCGACCTTCTCAGCCACAAGTCCTGGAAATCCTTCGTGCTTTCCAGTGAAGAGACGAAAAGCATCGCTCTCGCCATCGGCAAGGCACTGAAACCGGGAGGCCACCGCGGTTTCGAGCAAGTCTTCAAGGTTGTCAGCCGCAGTCAGCGCGGTGGCAAATGCCCGCGGCACTCTAGCTGAAACCGAGACCTTCGTTCTGAGAGAAGGATGCTGGAACTGTACGGAGTTTCGATGGATGTAGATTCGACTGGTTGGCAAAGGTCTTGGCTTGTCCTTGCGGATGCGCGGTTCCCCCATCGTCTTGAGCTTGGCTGTTCGCAATGCAGCCCGGACCTCGGCCGTCCTCAGTGCCACCAACGGGAAGGCGATCAGGCAAAGCCCGCGGCGCTGGCGCACAATCTGGAAGGTGAACGGCGGGATTTCCTTGCCCTTCGTCTTTGATCGCTTGGTTTTCTTCTTGCGCTTGGGGGCTGTTCGTCGCTGCCCCAGATCGACGATTGCCTGATACTCGATCACGCTCCTGGCGTGGGTCAATGTCCGCTTGAGTCGGTCAGCTGCTTCCGCTGATCGGGCCAGGGCGACGACGCCCGATACATGGGCATCCAACCCCATGACCAAGTGCAGCGCCCCGCAATCGAGCATGCGAATCAACGGATCCAAGCCCGTGTGATGGGCCCGCGTCGCGGGCGCAAGCCTCATGCCTGCCGGCTTGGAGACGAAGATATAATCTTGATCCTCGTACAAGACTGGAACCAGATTTGCAGCAATGTCAGCCGTGTTCATCGTCGGTCACCGTTGGGATGCCTCTTCAAACGCATAAGGCGGGAGATCATAGGGGGGCGCAAGT
Source organism: Phycisphaerae bacterium (assembly GCA_029260235.1). Classification (GTDB taxonomy): domain Bacteria; phylum Planctomycetota; class Phycisphaerae; order UBA1845; family UBA1845; genus OFTM209. The sequence goes on from JAJDDP010000055.1 coordinate 28,548, forward strand.
CCAGGCACAATGACAAGGGGACGTGGCAACCCGGGCCCTGCCCAGTCGCAAACGCGAAAGGCGAGCACGCTGCCTGCTTCAATCACCCCGTTCTGCCGAATCCAGTCCCCTGGTCAATCAATGCCCATTGCCGTCGGCAGACAAGACCTCCAGGGATGCCAGGCTCTCATACTGCTGCCAGCGATGGTCAACATCGGCCTGGGCGGATTTGAGCAAGAGCTTGGCCTGCTCGGGGTTCGACTTGGTCAGCATTTTGAACCGATTCTGCCGGTATGCGAACTCCTCATAACGAATGGAGGGCTTCTTGCTGTCGAGCCGGAGCGGATTCTTACCGATTTCCGCCTGATTCGGATCGTAGCGGAAGAGCGGGAAGTGGCCGCTCTGGACAGCCCGTTTCTGGATGTCCAGCCCCAATCGCATGTTGATACCGTGGGCGATGCAGTGGCTGTAGGCGATGATCAGAGAAGGCCCATCATGGGCCTCTGCTTCCAGGAGCGCCTTGACCGTTTGCACATCGCTGGAACCCATGGCGATCTGAGCGACGTAGACATTGCCGTAGTTGATGGCCATCATCGCCAAGTCCTTTTGTCGTGTAGGCTTCCCGCCGGCGGCAAACTTGGCAACGGCCCCCTTTGGCGTCGCCTTGGAGCATTGCCCGCCGGTGTTGGAGTAGACCTCGGTGTCCAAGACCAGCACGTTCACATTGCGTCCGCTGGCTAAGACGTGGTCCAAGCCGCCATAGCCAATGTCATAGGCCCACCCATCCCCGCCGACGATCCAAACACTCTTCTTGACCAGCATGTCAGCTAGGTCCATCAGGCGCTTGGATTCGACAGAGTCGAGTGATTGTAATTTCTCTTTTAGCAGAGCCACATGCTTGCGTTGCTCGAAGATGTTGGCTTCTTCGCCTTGGTCGGTCTTGAGAATGCACTCCACCAGATCGACGCCAACCGAATCAGCCAGTTTGCCCAGAAGTTCGCGGGCATATTCGTTGTGCTTATCGATAGTCAGTCGATATCCAAGCCCGAACTCAGCGTTGTCCTCGAAGAGCGAGTTGCACCAAGCTGGTCCTCGTCCATCGCGGTTGATTACCCACGGTGCCGTCGGCAAGTTTCCGCCGTAGATGCTGGAACAACCGGTGGCATTAGCGATCAGCAGGCGGTCGCCGAACAACTGGGTCAGCAGTTTGAGATAGGGCGTCTCGCCGCAACCGCTGCACGCCCCAGAATACTCGAACAGTGGCTGAAGATACTGTGAACCTTTGACTGATTCTTGCTTGACCAAGCTGCGGTCGATCTCCGGCAAGCCCAAGAAGAATTTGTAATTGGCCGCCTCCTGCTTCCGGAGCGGTGGCTGAGATTCCATGTTGATCGCTTTGAGGCGAGTTTCGGTCTTGTTCTTGGCCGGGCAGATTTCGACGCAGATCCCGCACCCGGTGCAATCCTCAGGTGCAACCTGGACGGTCATATTCAAACCGCTGAACTCTTTGCCGCGTGCCTCGGAAGTCTTGAACCCATCCGGGGCGTTCTCCAGCGAGGCGGGGTCATAGGCCTTGAGTCGAATCGCGGAGTGAGGACACACCAAGCCACACTTGCCGCATTGAATGCAGATGCTTTCATCCCAGATAGGAATCTCCAGGGCGATGTTGCGCTTCTCCCACTGGGCTGTGTCCATGGGGAATGTGCCATCGCAAGGTAAGGCGCTAACCGGCAAGGCGTCGCCTCGCCCGGCGATTATTTCTCCGATGACTTTGGAGACAAATTCCGGGGCTTCGCTTGGGACTGTCGGAGGCATAGCCACGCAGCTAGTGACAGAATCTGGCACATTGATCTGATACAGATTGGCCAAGGTGGCGTCTACCGCTTCCCAGTTTTTCTTTACGACATCCTCTCCCTTGGAACCGTAGGTCTTCTTGATGGCATCTTTGATGGCGGCGATGGCTTCGTCGCGTGGCATTACACCGGATATGGCAAAGAAACAGGTCTGCATGACCGTGTTGATTCGCGACCCCATGCCCGCATCCTTAGCCACTGCGTAGGCATCAATCGCATAGAAGTTGATTCCCTTATCGATGATCTGTTGCTGGACCTCTTTGGGAATTCGATCCCACGTTTCTTCTTGTCCGAACTGGCTGTTCAGCAAGAAGGTCGCACCCCTGCCGGCTTGGCTGAGCATGTCATATTGTTCGAGAAAGGAGAACTGGTGGCAGGCTACAAAACTGGCACTGCTCACCAGATAAGAAGATTTGATCGGCTTAGGCCCGAAGCGCAGGTGCGACACCGTGACCGAACCCGCCTTCTTGGAGTCATAAACGAAATAGCCCTGAGCAAAGTTGTCAGTATCTTCGCCGATAATTTTTATCGAGTTTTTGTTGGCCCCTACCGTCCCGTCTGATCCGAGCCCGTAGAACATGGCCCGAACGACATCTTTGTCTTCGCAACCAAACGAAGGGTCGTAGTCTAGGCTCAGGTGGGTTACGTCGTCCTTGATGCCTACGGTGAAGCGGCGTCTAGGCTTATCACTTCCCAGCTGATCGAAGACCGCCTTGACCATGGCTGGGGTGAATTCTTTGGAGGACAGGCCATAACGCCCACCGATGATTCGCGGCATCGATGCCATCGGCAGCTGACCATCCATATGTGCTTCTGCAAATGCGTTGACTACATCCTTGTAGAGGGGTTCTCCAGCTGCTCCCGGTTCCTTGGTGCGGTCCATGACCGCGATAGATTTGACCGTGATGGGCAGGGCGTCGATCAATGCCTTGACGTCGAACGGCCTATAGAGGCGTACCTTGATCAAACCCAGTTTTTCGCCCCGCTCGTTTAGATAATCAACCGCCTCGTGGGCAACTTCAGCCCCGGAGCCCATGATCACCATGACGCGTTCGGCTTGGGGATCACCGACATAGTCGAACAGGCGGTACTGACGCCCGACCAACGCGGCAAACTTGTCCATCGCCTTTCGAACAGTGCCGGCACACGCGTCGTAGAACGGGTTGCACGCCTCACGCGCTTGGAAAAACACGTCTGGATTCTGAGCAGAGCCTCGCAAAGCTGGCCGGTCCGGAGACAGCCCACGGAGGCGGTGAGCTGAGATTGGAGCATCAGCCAGCATGGAACGCATGTCGTCGTAGGACAACTCCTCGATCTTCATGACCTCGTGCGAACTGCGGAAGACGTCGAAGAAATGGATGAACGGAATGCGCGATTCCAAAGAAGCCGCGGTGGAAATCAAGGCCATGTCCATGATTTCCTGAACCGAGCCAGCCGCCAGCATACCAAAACCGGTAGACCGGCAGGCCATCACGTCACTGTGGTCGCCAAAAATGCTCAAGGCGTGGGTAGCCACCGTCCGCGCCGAAACATGGAAGACGGTCGGCGTCAACTCCCCGGCGATCTTGAACATATTGGGAATCATCAGCAGCAGACCTTGCGACGCCGTGAATGTCGTGGTCAACGCACCCGTCATCAGGGCGCCATGGACCGCCCCTGCGGCACCGCCTTCGCTCTGCATCTCAATGACTTCTGGAACCGTGTCCCAAATATTGCATTTCCCCTCAGCCGACCATTGGTCCGACAGTTCACCCATCGAGGAAGAAGGCGTGATGGGATAGATGGCAATGACCTCGTTGGTCGCATGAGCGACATGTGCTGCCGCCTGATTGCCGTCGATAGTTGCCATTCGCCTTCGCTTCATGATTCAATCCTTCCGGTTTGGCACACCTTTTCGTGCGATTATCCATTGTTGGCGCGCTCCACCAGCCCATGAGGAAAACGCTGCCAGATACCCAGCAAGCGCTGTTCCAAACCTAGCATCGCCACCTTCAGGAGAACGGCATCGGCCTAATTCACTCAGAATTGCCCACCTAGACCTCCAGGCGGGGATTAAGGCGGTTCGAATTGGCCTTCTGGGGAGATTTCTCGCAATTCAGGTGGGCAGTGGCGGCTCTATCGAGCCTGCCTAGCCCTCGTTTCGGTGGACTGCCGCTGCTGCCCGCAGATCGGTCCAAGCCTGGCGGAGCCGTATTCGGCTGGCGGCTAAGGCTCCCTGGGTCTCGATCAAATCGAGCTGGGCCTGGTTGAGCCGGACGAGCGAAGCTTTGCCAGCATCATACTCAGCTGCAACGATTCTGCGGTTTTCCGTGGCTGCGACCAGATTTAATCGCTGGAGCCTGACCTGTTCTTGTGCGTTGGTCAGCGAAGTCACCGACTGACGCACCTCTGAAGCCACTGCCAATCGGCGGCGGGTCAGATGGGTGGCAACCTCGACGCGCTCTGCCTCGGCAAATCGGACGCGGGATTTCCTGAATCCGCCGGTAAAGATCTGCCATCGCATTTCAAGGGCCATTGCCGATGCCTGATCGTGGCGGCTGTAGGCCATGTTCGACAGCCGGTCGAAGCCATACGTTCCGCTGAAGAACAAGCTAGGTCGATACTGGGCCTTGGCGACTTTGACCTGCTCGCCCTTGGCTTTCAGCTCGAATTCCTGTTGGGCCAAGTCGGGCCTGGCTGCGATGGCCCGAGACACCCAGGCGTCTGCGTCCTGGCGTTCCAATTCTGCGTCGGTTTCTTTGCGGAGGGCGGACAAGGCAATGGTGGCGGGCAGCTTGGCATCCTGAATACCCATCAACTCAGCGAGGCTCGTTCGGGCATTCTCGTGCAGACCTATGGCTGCCTGTTCGTCTGCCCGGGCACCCCAGACGCGAACCTGGAAGTTGAGCACGTCGCCTTGGGTCGCCTTTCCTGCTGCGTGTCGCTTCTTGGCTGCGTCGAGTTGGTTTTGGCTGAAGTCGACGTCTGCCTGGGCAATGATGATTTGCTCCCGCCCCAGCTGTGCCTGGTAATAAGCTTCATCTGTCGCCCGAACCAAGAGACGTTGCGCCTCAGCAAGCGACATCTTGGCTGCGCTGTGGGTGTACTTGGTTGAGAGCACTGTAGCTTCGCGGGCCAGACCATCAAACAGCGTCCAGGCCACCGAGAGATTCGTGGCATGCTGAGAAAACGAACTCGATGTAGAACCAAAATCATTTTGGCCAAACAGGGGTGAAGTTAGCAACTGCAGGATAGTCGTGAGATCCAAGGTCTGTAGAGTCACCGGCGCCTGATTGAGTGCGGGCTGGGCAGGAACTGTAAAAGGAAGAGTTCTCGACTGCGGCGTCTGCATGGTCCGCGAAGAACTATGGCCCAGGGTGATGGTCGGAAAGTACGAAGATCTCGCCTCGAGGATGCGGGCCAAGGCCTGAGCGATCCTTGCCCGGGCAGCATGAATATCGGGATTGTGCCGGAGGGCGATCTCGCGGACCTCTTCCACCAAGAGCAGGTTAGGATCAGCCAGACGTTCCTCCCACTTATCCGGCGATGCGGGTGCCAGCCGCTTCATCCAGCCTTCATCTTCCTCTGGGAGCCGGGCCAGGGCCGCCCGGCGGCGCTGAAGCACCGATTCCAGGCTGTCCAGCTCAGCAGGGCAGCCTGATAGCGGAATTATCCCCACAAGTGCAAGCATGCATCCAACCCAAATCTTCAGCTGCCCGTGCAAAATGTAGAAACCTCCTCTGAGCCCACTTCCGCTGCCGGTCATATTGCGAGTTCCCTGATCCATCAGAGCATCGAAGGCGCAGAGCTGGCCGGTTCGCGCTCCTCAACATCCTCGGCAGACGGGTACTCACCGCCTCGCCAAAGCCAAGACACGAACCGCCGAACATCGTTGACGATCAAGTACATGGCTGGCACAACCAGCAAGGTCAACACCGTAGCAAATAACAACCCAAAACAGAGCGAAATCACCATGGGGATCAGTTGCTGTGCCTGCGTCGCTCTTTCAAACAGCAATGGTCCCAAGCCAACGATAGTCGTGATGGTAGTCAACACAACAGCGCGAAGCCTGGATGTTCCCGCTTCGACAACCGCCTCGACGATGGGCTTGCCCCTGCGAACAATCCGGTTGATTTGAACGATCAACACCAGGGCATCGTTGACCACGACGCCACTCAGGGCAACGGCACCAAAGACGCTCATGATGGTAATGTCGTACCCCATCACCATGTGGCCGGCAATTGCCCCCACCAGCCCCAAGGGGATGGCCAGCATGATCAGCACCGGCTGCGTGTAGGATCGCATGATCGACGCCAGAATTGCAAAAATCGCCACAAGGGCCATTGAGAAACCGCGGGCCAAACTGCCCATCGATTCGTTCATCTGAGCCCGTTGCCCGCCAAGCGAATAGGTGAACCGGGCCTCTGGAAACTCTCGCCTCAGGCGCTCTTCCAATTCAGGTAGAAAAGTAGCCGTCATATTTTGAAGGACAGCCTCGGCGTTGGCAATCCGTTCATTGACGTTGGCCCGGACGCGAACGCGGCGATGCCCGTCCTGTCGCCAGATGGAAGAATAGCCACGGACCATCTCTACCTGGGCAGCTTCACTGAAGGGAATCTCTTGGCCACTGTGCGTCCGAATGCGCATTCGTTCCACATCGGCTAGGTTGTGACGCTGTGAGGCTGGATACCGCACCTGGACCTTGACCTCCTCAAGCCCCCTCAACAGCCGAACCGCTTCCCCACCGAAGAATCCCTCGCGCAACTGAGAGGCCAGGTCAGACACAGTCAGCCCCAGGGTTCGAGCAACAGGTTTGAGGCTGACCCGCAATTCACGCTTCCCGGGGATCAAATCTGAGTCGATCTCCGAAACGCCGGAATAGCTAGCCAAATGGGCGGCGACTTCGTCCGATGCTCGGGCTAGTACATCCAAATCGTCGGAGTGCAGACGAATCTCCAACGGCTTGGCCGTCGGACCTAGTTCTTGCTGCACCATGTCTACCGAGAGTGCGTCGTGCAGGTTGCCGGTGGCTTTGCGCCACAGATCCAAGAGCTCACTGCCCCGGACCGTTCTTGTCTCAGCCGGGGCTAGCTCTACGGTGACCTCGCATAGGTGGGTGCCGTTCTCGGTCCAGAAGCCCGACCACTCACCGACGTTGGAGAATACCTGCAATACCGGGCCTTCTTCCGAGCCGGTTTGATCTTCGGGCAATTGGTTTAGTGCCAGGGCGGCTTTCTCAAGCCGGCGAAGAACCTGTTCGCTTGTCGATAGCGTGGTCCCCTCGGGGAAACGTACCCGCGCCCTCAGGAGATTGGTCTCTCCTTTGGGGAACAGAACAAAGGGGACGCGACCCCCGCCGATCAACCCGACGGCTAGTAGCAATCCCCCCATAGCCAACGCCAGCGTCAAGCCGCGTCGCCGGACCGCCCAGCACAGGGCAGGCCTATAGACGTGGTCCAGGATCCAAACAAACCCACCATCCAGGCGAGAACGCAGGCGACTTCGCCACTGATGGCCCCTGACGGTCTGATCGGCGTGCCGCAGGTGCGCAGGCAAAATGACAAAGGCCTCGAAGGCTGAGGCCCCAATCGCTGCGATGACTGCAATGGGCAAGACCATAATGAACTTGCCCATCACGCCGCTGACATAAAGCAGCGGAGCAAAGGCAAGCACCGTGGTGGCTGAAGAGCCCAGCACCGGCAAGGCCATCTCTTTGCCGCCTTGGATGGCTGCCGCCTTAGCATCCAGCCCCGTGGCCCGAAGCGTGTGAATGTGCTCGGCGATCACGATGGCATCGTCAACGATGATCCCAGTAGCCATGATCAAACCCAGCAGGCTGATCATGTTGAGCGTTTGATCGGTCGCCCCAAGGATGATCAGGGCACCAGCGAACGACACAGGGATTCCTGCCGCCACCCAAATCGACAGCCTCACGTTCAAGAACAGAGTCAAGGCCAACAAGACCAAGCCTATGCCGACCACACCGTTATCGACGAGAAGATTGATCCGTCCATCGACATCGCGCGAAGCGTCGGCCCAGACGTTCATACTCACGCCTTGGGGCAGGTCAGCCTGGTGGCTGTGGGCATAATCTCGAACCGTCCTGGCGATGATTGATGTATCTTCGGATTCGGTCTTGTAGATTCCGATCATCACGCCGGGTAGGCCGTTGAACCAACCTCTCTTGGCCGTCTCCTCGAAGGTGTCGCGAACCGTGGCGATTTGACCCAAGCGGACGAGGGTGCCGTCGGGTGCCGAAATGACGACGAGCTGCTCGAACTCAGCCGAAGTATACCTCTGGCCCGCGGTCCGCAGAATAATCTCTTCGTCTTTGGTTCGAAGCACGCCGGCAGGCAGATCTAAACTCGAAGCCTTCACCGCGGCTATAACCTGATTGAACGACAAGCTGTAGCGGCGCAAAGCCTCCTCAGAGACTTCGATGGAAATCTCATAATCACGTACGCCAACCATCGATATCTGAGAAATGGCTGGGTTGGCTATTAGGTCATCACGCACGCGTTCAGCCAACAGCTTGAGAGTTCGCTCGGAGGTGTCGCCGGAGACGGCGATATTCACCACTTGATTGCGAATGAGCCGCTCGCTGACCACTGGATCTTCAGCCCCCACCGGCAGCGTAGTGATCCGTTCGACGCGGTCCTGGATTTCCTTCAACACCCTCGCAGGGTCGTCTACGTCGGTGTCCAGGCGGGCAAACACGGTGCAACCACCCTCGCTCGACGAAGAGGAGAGTTCACTCACGCCCGAAATCCCGGAGAGAGCTTCCTCGATCTTGATGACGATGCCGGTTTCGACGTCCTGAGGGCTAGCCCCGGGGTAGATCACGTCAATGCCGATGTGATCGACGGAAAATGCGGGAAAGGTCTCCCGCACCATGCCCCAAGCGGACCATGCGCCACCGACGAGAATGCAGACCATGGACAGGTTGGCCATTACCGGATTGCGTACACCCAACCCGATCAGGCTACGCTCGGAGCGCATCTTACCGATCCTCGGCAGGCGTCCGGGTCCAATTCAGGGAGAGAAACGACGAGGCAGGCGAATGTTGAGCCAGGGCAGCTGGCACGGACAAAACTTCGGGCGTGCGGTCCAAAGACCAAGCCGTAATGACATCAACAGGATCGACCGCGGGTTGGGCCGAGCGGATACGAATTTCCATACCCTCGACTGCCCGCGGCAAGGGGGAGCTAACAACCAGGTCGCCGGCCTTGAGTTCGCACACGGCCGATGCCTGACGCTGCGACAGTCGGGCGTCGTCGGATCGTCCAGCAAAATCGACCAGCACCAGCTCACCCATGCTCCGCAGGATGGGCACGCGACGCAAGGCCAATCGGGCGCCTGAGCCGTCTTCATCCTGCTCAAGCACATAGACCATGTTGTCTTCGTGAACACTGCTTCGCGGCAGGACCAACGCATCAGCCAGCGGCGCTGCCGGAATCCGAGCTGAGCAGAACATGCCGATAGAAAGCGGTATGTGGCCCGATGCCTCCGCTTCGCGGATGACTTCCAGTGACTGCGGGATTTCAACGACCAGTCGGGCCGTTCGGGTGGCCTCATCGAGGCTTTCTAAACGGCTGACCCGCCCGGTCCAACTATGAATCTGATCACCCAAGGCCCAGGTGACCTCGACCGACGCGGCGTCGGCGATTTCATCCCCAAGCTTCAAGGCATGGGCTTGGTTGACCGTCCCTTGGTTGTCAAGCCACTGCAGATCAACCGGGTCCAGGACCGCTGCCAACTCCAACGCACTGATGTCGGTTAGGGCGGCGATCGCAAAATTGGCCATCACGGACTGGGGCGTGCGGGCACTGACCGCATCGACGCGTGCGTCGAAGGGACAGGCAATATCTGTGTTGAGCAGATCGCGTTCCGCATCAGCCAACTGGGCCTTGCGGGCATCTAACCTAGCCGCGGTCTCTTCGCGAAGGATCGGAACCAATTCCAATTGACTCTGCAGGTTGAGGACGACGTCCGTACTCTGCAAGACCTTCAGGCGGGCTGCATCGACTTCGGCTTCGATACCAGCTGCGTCTGCGGTCAGTTTCTCTTCGCGGGAATAGTTCGACTCAGCAATGGCCAGCTGTTGGCGGGCATTGGTCAGCCGATCCGACAGGCTCTGTTCATCTCGGTCATGGCGCTTGAGTTGGGCTTCGAGCATCTGGACTTGGGCTTGGACTTGAATCTTCTGAGATTCGTACGCCCGGCGATCAATCCGGTACAGCACCTCGCCAGCTGGGATAATGTTGCCAACCTCAAGGTCGGCATGCATGTCTACCAGAGCGCCAGTGACCTGGGGAATGATCTTGACATGGTTCTTGGCCCGCACCGTCCCAAAACCGATCACCGGCTCCTGGAACAGGACGGGGTTGACCGGAAAAATGATGACTTCCGGGCTGCGCACAGCGCCGACCACCTGCGAGGCGGCAGGCTTGGTGCCAATCAGGTAGACCATCCCAGCCGTGGCTGCAAAGATGACGATTGCTGCCAGGGCAGTGTTGATATAGTTCCGGATTCGATTCATGTACCTTGCAATCGGGCTTCTGCGCTTCCTCTAGTTATCTATGTCGGCTTATCCAGGGGCTCTTACTTGAGGCAACCTCAGAAGTACCTCCCAGTTGGCCAGCATTCGTCAATCACAGCTACACGCCTGCTCGCCGATTTTCAGATTCAACGCGGCGGATAAGGGCGCAGACGATACAGGGCCTCACCCTGCTGTCAAGCAATCAGAGCCGAAACCAGCCCAGCAGTGGTCAGGGTGTGTACCCAGAAGTCCTATCATTATTGGGACCAAAGAGGTGACCAAGCCAAGAATTCCTCAATAATCTCGATAGAGCGGGTCAACAACCAGCGTGTGGATATTCCCATAACTGTATACAACCGCAGCGCCTACCAGAACGAGGAATTCTTGCTTGAAAAAATAGAGTGACGCAACAGCAATCAGGGAAAAATGGACCACCAGCACGTTGACTAGGACCTTGCGGCGGAGAAACGCTTGGGCATCGATGCGGCTGACCCAGTTAGAGTACTTGAGCGATGCCGTGGCAAAAAAGAAGGCCAATACAAATAAATAGGTCAGGGGTGTCGAGGCTAGCAGTGGCATGCCCAGATAGAACCCGAGCAAGAAAATATTGAGAAGGGTGTCTGAGAGGCAGCGAATCCCGAAGTTGGCATCGGTATAGGACACCGAGAAATAGGTATTGATCAGCAGCCAGAGGTACGTGCTCAAGACCAGGGCGGTTTCGACGGTGGTTTCCAGGATGGTCAGAAACAGGATTCCGCTGTAGGCCGCCAGGATGATCACGCCCGCCAGCACGGGCTTATTGAGATGGAGCGTCATAGTGCTGGTTGTCCCAGTAGCCCATATCGGTGCGCATTTCCCCGTGCCTGGTCCGGTGCAGGAACATGCGCACATACATGATCCCCGTCTTGATGAATCCTCCGCGAATGAAACGGCGGGCGGAGACTTGGCAGGCAGTGGTCAAAACATCAAAACGCCCCTTGGCTGAGACCCGCTTGACGAAATTGGCATCCTCGTTGACGGTCAGGGCGACGTCGAATCCGCCGACTCGCTCAAAACACTCTCGACTGGTCAGCAACATGGCCCCGATGGCGTAGGGGTTGAACCATCGCATGATCTGGTGGAAGGCGAACAGGCCTGAATAGTACAACTCAGCTGCGACACTCTTCTCGAACGGCCTGAATCGGCAGGTGGTGATGGCTGATTTCCGGCGGAGGTGCTTGCCTGCCACCTTGTGCAACCAGTGTGGATGGGGAATTCGCACGTCACTATCGAGGAAAAGGAGCAACCCGAACCGAGACTGCTCGACGGCGTAGTTTCTCTGATAGGAAACGTTGCGCTGCTCGACGGTGAACACGCGGATCTCAACGTCCGGATTGTTGTTCCGGGCCGCTACCTCTTTGACGGCCTGGACGGTGCGGTCGTCGGAATCCCCCTCAGCCACGACGATGTCCAACCGGACATTCCGCTGGGCGCAGAGGGACTCAAGCAGCTGGGGCAGGTAGTACTCTTCATTCAGCGCTGGGATGGCCACTGAAATGTCAAATTTGGTCATGAACCATTATCTCCGGCACAGCCTTCCGCGCGGGCCGTGCGGTGTCGGCGGATTATGGCGGAGATGGCCAGGATTGCAACCATCTGTCACATCGGCGCGAGTCCATAGCCTCGATGCGCCTACAGGCAGGCCACCTGGCGAATTGGCTAATCCGACACATTGACGAGAGCTCTTCCAGCTTGGAGCATGATGGGCATGAAAATTGGAGACCGAGATTCCTTCTCCGTTTGGCCGCTGATAGTCGTTCTATGGTGCAGCCTGATTCTGGGCGATCCTGCCTGGGCAGATGAGCGGCCGCCGGTAACGCCCTGGGAGCCGATCGCTCGGATTGAACATCCGGACGTCGTGGAATGTTCCGGGATCGCTGCCAGCAGACAATATGACGGCATTTTTTGGATACACAACGATTCTGGTAACGGGCCTTACATTTTTGCCGTCAAGCTGGACGGCAGTGTGGTCGCCAAGATTCGGATCGACGGGGCTTCATGCATCGATTGGGAGGACATTGCCACCGACGATGAAGGCCATCTCTACATTGCCGACATTGGCAACAACCTTCAGGTGTTCCCTCAACGGACCATCTATCGGATCAAGGAGCCAAACCCGCTGGATCCGACCGTCGAGTCTGCCACGGTGACAGCCCGGTACAAGTACAAGTTTCCCGAGGATCGGTTTGACGCTGAAGGGTTGATCGCTCGCGACGGCTACCTTTGGCTGGTGTCTAAGCAGCGGGGTAGTACGGGAAGCCTCTATCTGCTCGAGCGCAACAAAGGCACCAAATGGAAACCCAGCAAGCAAGCCCCGCTCAGAATCGTCGGAGCAACCGGCGCCGACGTTTCAAGAGACGGCAAACTCCTGGCTGTGTGCAATGGTCGGGTTCTGCAGGTTTATGTGCTGGACGAAGCAGGCCTACCGCAGCAAGGGGTCGAGCCTCTCGCGGTGCGCTTCCCGAATTGCGCCGCTGAAGCCGTCTGCTTCACTGGAGAGGATCTGATCCTAGTCACCGAGCCCGGCGCGATCTACCGGGTCACCATGGATCAGTTGAAAGCAGGCACGCGCTTCTCCAAGCCAAGAACAGCCACACCGCCCGCCCAGCCTTAGGGCAATGGAACACCGGCAAGAGATTGCTGCTCCCACGCGACAAAAGTTGCGGGCTGGTGTTTGCATGCCGCCATTCAGCCGAACACGCCTTCGTCGTTCCCGCCTGCGCGGACAGTCAGTGGATGAAGCTTGCTTGGTCTCGCGCCAAGCCTCCCATGATTCGGTCGCTTGGGGCCTTTGGCCAACCAATGCTAGGCTAGCCCCTGATCCACATCATCACAGACCTGCACCAGCCGCTGCTCAAAATCAGATTCACACGCCAGCCCCCGCTCGGCCAGAACGAGATTCCAAGCCTCATTGTATGGGAGGGAAGTGGCGACCGGATGTTGGCCGCTCGGGTAGCCTCGCAATTGATCGTATTCGTTGGCGTCCTTGGGTGGGGCATGGCTGGCGTTCACACATCTGAAGACTTTGGGTTTGACCTTGCGGGCGCGTTGTGGCCAGAAGCACTCCTGACACAGAAGTGGCACCCTTTGCACGGCTCAATCTGTCACTCGATAAGAGACGGATGACGAGCAGGTGCGTGTACCCTATGCGTCGCCCCACTTGGATTCAAGATCGTCGGCGATGGCGGCAAGCTCCTCTTTTTGTTTTCCGCCGAATGCGCGGCAGCCGACTTCGCAGAATTGACTGCACAGCTTATTCTGGTCGTCTTGGGTCATCATTTGGTCGCCCATAGAAAAGAGGATGTTGTCCTCCTTCTGGATGTGCTGGCGCAGCAGGGAAATGTAGTGATGAGCCTCTGCACAGAAACGCTCTTGGGCAGCTTGGCCATCGTTAGACACTCCCTCTAGGGCCTCACCCATTTCCTTGACGTGCCCTCGGGCGACGGTGTGCTCGTAGAGCATGACCCCGATGGGGCCGCCTTCTCGGGGAATGCCGCGCGATTCCAAAACGGGGAAAAGCAGGTCTTCTTCTTTGGCATGATGACAGGCGTCGGCGAACAACTGGAAGAAGGATACGCATTGAGCGAAGGCATCGCTCTCAAATCCCTGCCCAGCCTCGGCCCGGCCTACAAGCCTTTCTAAAATGTTGATCACGCGGAGGATTACCTGATGTTCATCGCGGAGCACCGTTGACGGCCTGCTGTTTTCTTGAGACTCATTCATGCATCGATTCCTTAAGGGTTCAAGTCAAACATCCGTGCGCGGCGAAATGACGATCGCATCGGCTGGGCAAAGGTAAGCACAGACGCCACAACCCACGCATCCATCTTCGATAGACGGCAATCCGTTCGGATCAAACGCGATGGCGCTCTGGCCCAACGGGCAACGCTTCACACAATAGTTGCAGCGCTGCCCTTGGCTGACGTAGCATGCGTTGAGATCAATCAGCGCAGTCCCTATCGAGACCTGGGCCACCGGCAGCATAACCAAGGCGCCGTCCGGACAGGCGGGGATGCAGGGCGTGTCCTGGCACAAGTAGCAAGGCGATTCGGTCGGAATAATGGCTGGCGTACCGGCAGCGGGGCCAAACTCAGGCCCTAGACGGCGGATTGAATCGTAAGGGCAGGCCTCTGCACAATCGGTACATCGCGTGCACTTTTCGAGAAAGTCAGGCTCCGCCAACGCTCCCGGCGGTCGAAGCCACGGGCGCAAACTGGGTGCTTGCTCGGGAGGGCTGGGCTTGGCCTTGGTAGACGAAGCGCTTGCGCCGCTCTTGCCCGGTAAGAGGTTAGAAGCTAAGACTCGCCCAAAGTGGGTGAAGAATTTTCGTCGATTCAGTTCCAAGACGTTCCTCGCTGCAACCAATGCTACATGGCTGAGGTGCGCATTTCCATGGGCTGCTTGAGCAACCATAGGCTAAACACGCTGAAACATATCATGCCCACCAGCATCGGCAGTTGACTGCGAAAGGCAGCCTTGCTGGATCCGAACAGACGGAGTGAAGTCTGCTGGGCAACCCACAGGCTGTAGACGTGGCCTACGAGCACCAAGAACACCTGCACGATCCACAGTTTATCCAATGAGATCAGCGGCGGGATGGTCCATTGAGCAGTGCCAAATAAATTCCATCCCCAGCCAAAGGGGTCGGAAATCATGGCGGCTACCTTCGGACCTTCCATCAACAGGTGCTCCATGTTGTGGGCGATGTGATAGAACAGCGCAATGGGCAGGAGGGCGTAGGCATAGCGGATGAAGTAGTCGCGGTAGGTAAGCGGCCTGGAAGCGTCGCGCTTGCCCAACTGTTGCGAGATGGCCACCAGCACAGCGTAAATAGCAATCGGGGCAAGCATCAGCAAGGTCATGCCCACGCTAAAGCCGATCACCCTTCCGACGCCGGCCAAGCCACGGATCCCATCGATCAGTTGCGCCCAGGCGGGCGTCATGGTTAAGCCGTGGAATCCGGTTATCGCCAGCATCAAGAGAGCCAGGTAGGCTTCGTCGGCGCGGGGCTTGCCTTCGGAGGCTAGGTCTGCGCCCCAGGGACGCAGGTTGACTGTCAAGTTGTCGTGCGGACAGGCTTGAATGCACTCCATGCATTGGATGCAATAGGTGTTGGCAGTTAGCCCGCCGGGATACAAATAGGTCGGGCATCCGTAAGCGGTTTCGCTGCCTTTGACGCATTCCTTGGTTCGACAGGAAGTGCATACGCCCTTGTCTCGCGAACGAACCTCTGTGCTGGCAAACAAGGCATACAGGCCGCTGACCCGCCCCACTAGGCAGCCATATCGGCAAAAACTTTTCTTGTCGAAGAGCAGAGCAGCGCCGACCGCCATGGCTACCATAGCTAAAGCGAGGTAGGCGGTGATCAGCGGCTTCATGGTCACGCCAAAACCCAGTTCGATCCAGGTTAGCCCGACGAACATGATCGTGGCGATTAGGATGTTGCGCACGACGCCGGGCCATTTCTTCTTGAGGCTGATGCCGTCGTCCACCTTCTTCCAGAAGGAGAGCTTCTCGGTCCAGCCGGCGATGGCATCCCACGGGCAGACGTAACACCACGCTTTGCCGGCGAACATGATCAGGATGATCAGCATGCCCCACCAGACCGTCCAGGTGAGGATAGGGGCGATATTCAGGGCTGGGTTCTGATTGCCGAACAACCCAGCCACAACGATCATCACGAACAGAATGGTCACCACGGCTTGGCATGCGAAGCGAAACGGCCTGGACAACACTGCCCAGCGAAACCAACCCAACGACATCAGGTCGAATCGGTCGGCAGTAGCAGCTGATCCGCGGGCTGGGTGAACGGCCGCGGCGGAGGACCAGTTCAACACCGGCAAGGAAATGGTGGCTGATCCGCCCGAGGATTGCCGGAACAAAACACCGCTAGCCAATCGTTCGCCTTCACCACGAACAGCATCCCGGCTGAATTGCCGGTCAGCAGGCTTCGATGGTGTCGACGCCTTTTGAGCCGAAGCAGCCTTTCGGCTCAGCCAATCGAACAGGCCGAAACTGACCACCATGACCAGGGCGATGGAGGCGTAGTAAAGCCAACCCGGAATCCCCCACATGGTGTGCATGAAGTAGGAGGCTGGGTCTGCCTTAAAGGCTGCCCGGTGCTCGATGCTGCACATGGCGTAGGTCTTGCCGAGGTAGGTAGCAGGTACGGACTCGGCTGGGTTGACGCGCTCATCGCAAACAAGGCATCGGGCTGCGATAAAGTGCTCGGGATCGGATTCAAACCGCTCGCGGCAACGCACCGCACAGAAGTGATAAGTCTTACCCTCGCGCTCGGTGCGGAAACCCCAGGCTGCATTGACTTCCATGTTGCAGACGACGTCGATCAGTCGACCATCTTGTGACGACTCGTCATCGGCCAAGGATCCTGCCAGTACCTTGTCGCGGCAGCCAGGGTTGCAGAAATAGTGGACCACGCCGTTGACTGTGGCTTCGATGGCGTCGTCCGGATCGATCTCCATTCCACAGGGAGGACAAATCGTAGATACAGGCGTTTCCAACACCACGATCGGCGCGGCGCTGGGCAGATTTGTAGCTATGACCAGGGCAACGACTGCGCCGCCAACGACGTACGGGAAGAAGAGTTTGATCCGGTCCATGTTCACCCAATCACCACCAATTCTTGCTGACCGCCACTGCTGCTCTGCGCTGCGAGCTTGCGGCGTTGGTATTTCTTCTGGACGGCCCGCACCACCACGAAGCAGAAGAGCAGCGTTGACACGCCGGCCACGACGATGGATGCGGTGGCTGTCGGTTCTCCGGCGTTCAGCAGGAAAGGAATAACCTCTTGCTTGCCTTCAACCACGAGGGTCAACTCGACAATGTACTCCGCGTCCACTGGGAATGTGCATTGCAGTTTGTGTTCGTTATCAAATGAAGCCCGCTCGGTGGTGGGAAGGATGACCACGTTGTCGCCGAAGGTGCTTGTTTGCAGAACGCAAATCTTGACCCGATCGGTGAAGACTTTTCCGGTGTTGCGGTTCTTGATGTAGAAGGCGAGATTGGCTGGTTCGCCGGGCGTGGGGGTACCTGGATAGGAAGTCAGCAACACGTCGTAGGGGCCTGTCGTGGCCGGATATTCGAGAGTAGGCCGTTGCGGGTAGTTCTCTTTGTAGGAATAGTGCGGCAAACCCAAAACATGATGCCCGCTCACCGGCGTCGCCCAGAGCAACCAGAAAGCCAAGGTGAGCATCGCTGCGGCAGGTCTGTTGCTGGTCTTTGAGTTGTGCTGGGGCTGGCCGGTATTCTTCGAGGTCGGTAAGCCAATGGTGAAGACCAACGCAGCTGGATCGCAGTGCCTCAAGCAGACACCACAGTTGTCGCATTCTATCGAGCCGGATTGGGTGATGGGATTGATGCCGGCTTCGCAGACCGGGATGCACGCTTGGCAGCCGGTGCAGGAACTGGATTTGAGTTTGACGCGGAGGAGCCTCTTCTTGCCCAACAGACCATACAACGCGCCGCCGGGGCACATGGTCTGGCACCACCAGCGAGGCGAAATCAGAATCTCGACGAGAAGCATAGTTCCAAGCACGACGAGCATTCCGGTCAAGGCAGTTCCAAACACCCAGGCATGCAAAGCCCGAGAGATGACTGCCGGTGGATAGATCAAGGCGAAGAGGGGCAAGGAAAACATGGCTGTTATTCCAAGCCCGACGAACAAGAAGATGTACTTGTTCTTGTGCGAAAACTTGACTTCTGCCGGTGGAATCTCGGCAAACTTCAGCAAGGGCCTAATCTTGCCCGCCAGCTCGAACAGTAGGTAACCAGGGCATATCCAGCTGCAGAAGACCTTGCCGAGAATCAGCGTCAGAATGACCGGAACCAGCACCGAGAGCCATAAAGGCCAGTGGATGCTCTTAGAAGCAGCGAGCATTTCGACGGCGGCTAGGGGATCGGCGATGTCGTAGCCCGCCAAGCGCATCGACCAGACTGTCCCTTTGTTGGCGTCGAGAAATGCCTCGGGATGCTCCAGCTCGTCGAGGTAGGGATGAATCGCCTGGGTGATGACCTCTCCGCGCATGCCAGCCATCAACTGTTCGTCGTCGACCACGCGTGCCGCCCGATAGTGGGCGTACAAACACAACCACGGAATGACCACGATCAGCAAGATCACCGAGATTTGAATCATACGTCTTGCGATTTGGAGCATCATGCCCATACCTCCGTTTGATTCGCGGAGAGGGGGGATGCCCCGGCCAGCCTTCGCGTTCGCACAACCTTGATAGCGGGTTCTCCTCTAACCACCGTCCGGCAGATGTGTTCACACATTCCACAACCAACACATTGGTCCGGAAAAATGACGGGCGATAGAAAGGCCCCTGGCTCCAACTTGATAGCCCCGTTGCGCAACGGGCAAAACATGTAGCACTCGCCGCACGGCCCTCGTCGCTCAGCCAGCGCTTCGACCTCGGTGGGTTCTCGCCCCAAATCCATCAGCAGGCTTTGCTGGTGCCGCAGATGCTTGGCTTTGAAAGACAGGCAGAGGTCTTCGTTGAGTTCAACCGTACCCATATCAGCCTCAGCCATCTCGCTTAGTGGCTTGAGCGCACCGGTGGGACATGCAGGACCACAATCGAGGCAAAGATCACAGGCTGCCTTGGCTGGGTCAACGTAGGGCGTGTGGAACAAACTGCCGTCCTTCTCGGTATAGAATTGGATTGCCCCAGCCGCACACGCATCCTGGCAGCGGTAACAACGAATACAGGCCGCTAAGAATTCGGGCTCGGGCAGTGCTCCGGGAGGACGAAGCAAGCGGACCAGCTTTTGGTAAGGCGTCTTGATGACCGGGAAGGAGGCTAACCTTGTCCTTTGCAAGAAATGAACTAGGCCGCCAGCGACCGCCAACCCCACGCCCGTTGCCAGGGTACGCATCAGCTCTCGCCGTGAGGGTTTCATGCGCCGGCCTCCTGCTTGACCCGAATGGCATGGGGATAGCGAATGCAGGATCGCTCGCAGCATCCACACCCGACGCAAACTTCAGGATTAACCGTGGGTCGTTCCCACAAACCTATGGTCATCGCTTCACCCGCCAACGGGCACGCCCGGTAACAGGCTCCGCAACTCCAGTTGTTGTAAGAGTAGCAAAGATCGGTATCCAGCTCGGCTATGCCGATGTGGACCTTCTCTTGAACTTCCTCTTTGTCCTTCTTAACCAACTGCAAGGCGCCGCTGGGGCATGCCTCGGTGCATTTGAGGTAATCGCCTTCGACACTCATGCAGAGCATGCAGGCAGCCTTACGCGGTTGCATGGTGGGTGTGCCGGGCGAACCTAGCCTGGAAGCCTGCTGCAAAGGAACCAGCGCTTTATTTGGACAGGCATCGATGCAGCGCATGCAGCGAATGCATGTTGCGGTGAAGTCATCCTCTTGCAAAGCACCGGGAGGCCTAAGCGGTTTCGAGCAAGCTGCTTCTGCCGGTTCGCCGACGCCAGACAGATACACCGTACCCGCCACGGTCAGTCCGACGGCTGCACTTTGCTTGACAAAATCTCGTCGATTAAGAGACATCTTTCTCCAATGGAAGACAAGTCAACCGTCTCTAGCCAGAAGCTCAGCCCTGACTGGGGTCAACACTTCCCAACTTCTCAGGGTGTAGCGCTCGACGCCTTGGCGCACGAACGGATCTTCACGGGCGATGTTTTCAGCCGCAGCTTCATCCACGGTTTCGATGAGAATCATGCCGCCCCGTCCATCGCGGAATGGGCCAGCGGCGATCAGAACGCCCCGCTGGTGAAGATCCTCCAGGTAAGCGATGTGCTCTGGAATCACCTTTCGGAAAGCTCCCAGATCGCTGCACATCTCAAGCTGGATCACAAACTTCATGGCACGACCTCAGCCAATCTTTACTTGAGCGCTTGGGCTATGTGTTGCTCAGATTACCTCGATTCGCGCAGCGAGTTTCTTGTAGTCGCATTGCCCGCTAACAGGATCCCATGCCCGGTGGCTGGCCGAGTTGACCAGCCACTTGTTCTTCTTGGGATCAGCACTATCAGCTACCGAAAGATTCCACGGGCTGAACATGTAGCCCGGCGGCACCTCGGTTCTAGCGGGTCTGATCATGCTGTTTTGGCCGACCGACGCGCGGGCTTCGTAACTGCCACGACGTGTCACCAAACGAACGCGACTTCCATCCTTGATACCATATCGGGCAGCATCCTCAGCGTTGAGTTCCACATATTGCTCGGGAACAAGCTTGAGCGTAGTGGCCCCTCGAATGGTCTTGGCTGTGTGGAAATGTTCGTAGACCACGCCAAGCCCAAGCCAGAACGGATACAGGTTCTTCTCTTGGTGATCCTCGAGCGAGATCGACTGATCGTCGTAGGCTTCGAGGTGCGGCAACTCGGGCGGCAAACCTGCGTCGCGGGCTTCGACCAGGATTTTGGGTTTGCCTTTGCTCGCGCCTTCTGTTCCCAGATCGTCGATCAGGAATGGGCCTTCGCCCGGCTTGGACTTGTCCCCATACTTCATCAACCTATTCGTAACATCGTCGAGTTTGTCGTAGTCCTGCTCGCAGAGTTTGAATTTGGCTTTGCCGTCTTTGTGCCTGAAGTCGCCGTAGGGTTGCCCAGCCCAGCCTTCTTGGCCCAGGTATCGCCGCGGGGTCCCGCCTGCCTTGGCAATATCGTAGGTAGGTGCGGGCCACTGGATTCCGCGAAGCGATCGGAGCTGGTCGTAAGGGGAAATGCCGTCCTTCTGCTCCACATCCAGGATGCCGGTCAGGTCAGCATCGGAGTTTTTGGAAGCAGCAAGAATGTCGCGGAAGATGTCCTGTGGATCGTAGGCCATCAGCCCATTGCCCATCTTGATCGTCTTCTTGTAGGGGAAGATCTTGTCAGCATCCAGCCCCAACTTCTTGGCCAAGACCTTGCCTTTGTCGATGGCCATGTCCATGTCCGGACGGCAATTCTGCGGCGGGTTCATCGTTCCGTCGCAGATGTAAATGCGTCGCTCCGACTGGATGTAGGTGCCGCCGGTCCACTCTCCCCAGGTTGCCGCCGGGAAGATGAAATCGGCGTACAGGTTGTTGGGGGCATGCCTGTAGATTTCCTGAACGACGCAGAACATCTTGGTCAGCGCCGGCCTGACCAGCGTATCCAGGTCTGGCATGTGTACATGCGTGGTGTACATCCAGAACATGGCGTCAAGCCCACCTTGAAGGGCCCGTTCCATCATGCCGATCACCATGCCGGGATTTGGCAATGCCGTGGTCTGCGTGAGACGTTCGCGGGGGATACGCCAAGCGTCGGCGATGTGGTTTCGCCACGATTCGTTCTTGAGCGGTTGATTGAAGGGCAGCCGTCCCGTCAGCCCGCCCATCAGTCGTTCGCTCATGGCGTTGGGTTGACCCGTCTGGGAATGGCTTCCGCATCCTGGACGTCCAATGTTACCGGTCAGAAGGTGGAGGTTGATGATGCTGATGGTGTTGTGTTGACCATGGAGCATTTGGTTATAGCCGATACCCCAGAAGGTGAGCACGCCACCCCGGCCTCGCTGGCGACCTTTGATCGAAGCCTCCGCCCAAGCACGCGCAACATTTTCAATCACTTCGACAGTGACCCGTCCACGATCAAGCCGCTTCAGCCGTTCGATAACCTGTTCGGGCGCGTAGCGCTGGAGCACGCCTTCTTTGTACTCTTTCCAGCCGTTGCAATGCTTCTCAAGCCATTCTTCCGGCATGCAGGCGTCGGGGTACTTCTTCATGATGACGTGAGCGATGGCATTGAGATAGCTAATGTCCCCGTTAAGCGTGGGGATGTGGTAGCTGTTGCGGGGATTGATGTCTTCTAGCCCAATGACGGTCCCGGTCTTGCGTGGATCAGCCACACTGGTTGGGATGTCGTTCTTTTGTTTGTGGTCAGCTACCCGCCAGAAAAGAATGGGGTGGGCTTCGCGGGCATTGTGTCCCCAGAAGGTGATGAAGTCAGCCTCTTCGATATCTTCGTAGCTCGTTGGCGGGGCATCCGAACCGTATGAATGGAAATAGCCGGTAACAGCTGAGGTCATGCACATGCGGGC
>JAJDDP010000056.1 GCA_029260235.1 Phycisphaerae bacterium
GAGTTAAGTTTCAACCCACGCCCCCGTACGGGGGCGAACACGATAGTTACCATCAAGGCCCGGAGCTGTCATGTTTCAACCCACGCCCCCGTACGGGGGCGAACCGCACTTGCTTAACTCCTTATCTCCTAAGGGCTGGCGCCGTTGATTCCGCGAACGTGTTGGAGCCGCATCGGTTGTGTCCTCCTTCTCGACGAGTTGTTTTTGCAAGCGGTAGCATCAATGGTTTATACGCCTCGCGAACCTCCCGGGGATTCTCTGGGCGCCTGGGGTCCGCGATGCCGCAATTGTCGTTCGATGGACATCACAGAATCAGCGGGCCCTCGGGGTCGTAGGATGGTTTGGCTCCCACATGCTCCACTCTTCGCTGCCAGTTCTTACCCAAGAAGTAGAAACGAAGGCTGTCGGTGTCGGGATTAGCTTCCGCAGTTAGCTTCGCCCGCAGGTCCGCCCACTGAGCGGGATCTACCAGGCACTCGAATACCGAGTTCTGCACGCGCTGTCCAAAGTTTTGGCAAATCCGGGCGACGTGGCGGAGACGTCTCCGTCCAGCCGTCGTCTCGGTGTTGACATCATACGCGACTAGCACCATCATAGTGATTCACCCTAGATCAACTTCAAATCAAATCGCCGTCATTTCCAGAAAAACGGCGGATATGCGTCCAGGTCATTGCGCAGGTACCTAGCCAGCAGCAACGCCTGGCAATGCGGCAACAAACCCACGGCCACTTTCTCGTTGAGGAACGGATGTTGGATCTCCTTTTTCTTGCGTTCCTGGTAAGCGACCAGAACCGTTCGTCTCGTTTCGTCGTTCATGTGCACGGCCCCAGACTCCGTTGTCTCGAAACCGTCTGCTTGCACCTGCTTACGGTTTACGAGCGAAAGCGCCAAGCGATCAGCTATGCAGGCTCGAAATTCCTCCATGATATAAAAATCCAATCCCGGACGCCCTGGGCGGTCGCGGTGCAGGTAGCCCACCGCGGGATCAAGCCCGACAGCTTCGAGGGCGGCGGCGACGTCCTGGGTCAGCAACGTGTAGAGAAACGAAAGCAGCCCGTTCATGTTGTCCAACGGTGGGCGACGGCTACGGCCTCGAAAGAAGAAGGCGTCTTTTTGCATGGTGATCAGGTCATCGAAGACGCCGAAGTAGGTTCGAGCGGCATCGCCCTCGCAGCCGCGTACGGTATCGAGCGGAGCGTTCTTAGAAATGCCCTCGAGCCAGCCGACCAATCGACGCGCGGCGGATTCGAGCTTGCTCTTACTCGGCGACTCATCCTGCTCCCGGGCAGCGCGGAGGATGACGATTCGGCA
The DNA here is from genome assembly GCA_029260235.1 of Phycisphaerae bacterium. Classification (GTDB taxonomy): domain Bacteria; phylum Planctomycetota; class Phycisphaerae; order UBA1845; family UBA1845; genus OFTM209. The sequence continues at coordinate 1,312 of JAJDDP010000056.1, forward strand.
GTTGGCGATCTTGGCCATCACAATATCGCGGGCGATGCCGGCAGAGAAGGCTTCGTCGTCGCTACGGCGGTACTGTTCGCGGCGGAGCAAGACGTTTCCGCTAACCACTCCAGAGACGCGGGCGAAGAATCGTCCTCGCTCGCTGAGGAAGGAAATCAATACACCGTTCTGACTGCACAATTCCATGAGCGGTGGGCTGCATGAGACACGGCCAAAGCAGATGATGGCGCCGAGGTTTTGGATGGGCACGCGCAGTTTGGTTTCTCGTTCCACGCGCACGACAACGGTTTCGCCGTCGCGGGCTAAGTACGATTTTTGCGTCGTTATGTAGAGCGTGTTGAGTAGGCGCTTCATATTGTATCCCCCGCTGGTTCCTCGCTGATTTCAGCAACGACGCGGGTAAGGTAGCTGCGTGCGCTGCACCGGGCGCCGGTCGTTTTGGGCAGGCAGAGGGCGTAGAGGGAACACCGGTCACACTCTTTCTTGTACGGAACCTTTGGCGTCTCGCGCTTAAGGGTGAGTTCGTGCAGCCGGGCGATGGTGTGCTCGGTGAGGCGGCGGAGTGCCTCGTCGAATTGGACGGCAGTTCGGCGGCGGGTCTTGCCATAGAACAGTGCTCCCGCCGGAATCTGTACCCTGAGCATTTCTTCGAGACAAAGTGCCTGAGCGCATAGCTGCACTTCGTCGCACCTGTTTTTCTTGGGTTTGCCGCGTTTGTATTCAACGGGAACGGGTCGCCATAGGCCGGTTGCCTTGGGAAGCCCGACAGCGGCGACGGGGGCGTCGGAATCGACGCATAAGACAACCCGGTCCTGGCTGGAAAGGTGGAACTCGATCACATCTGCTCGCCCGGTTATGCCCAGACGCATGCAGCGCAAGTGGAGGCTGCTGGCGGTGCGCAGGTCGCCTCGAGACTCGACGCCGAGGGCGTCCACCCGCTGGTGCAGGTGGTGCCCCTCGGTGGTGAGTCGATTCTCAGACCACTGGCCTTCGAGATGAATCAACGCCCACTGACGTTCACAGAACAGCAAGTGCTGAAGCGCCGAGATGGGCAGTAGGTCATCTTCGGTGAACATGGCGCATGTCCTTTGAAGCAACGCGGGGGTTACCCGCGCCGTCTCGTTACTCCGAACCGCGCAGGCCAAAGCCCGCAACTCAGTGGCGGATCAGATGTCGATCTCTGTGCTCACACCCAGCGTTCAAGCGTGACGCCAGCCGGCAGGCCATCCTCGTTAACATGTACCTCGTAGTCCTTGAAGAGGCGGGCCGGCTTGTTCTGATCGCGGACTTCGGGTTTGAGGCAGATTGTGACGCGATCAAAGAGCTCATCTGCCCGGGCATTGCCGAGCTTGCTTTCGTGCTTGAAGGCAAAGCAGCCCCGCGGGCGCATCTCGCCTCGGGCGGCGGACCGATCATTCTCGAACATCTGGGCGAGGGCTTGCTTGAAAAGTTCAAGGTCCGTCTCGCTGAACCCGGTGCCGTTGCGCGCCGGATCGGCGAGATTGGCATTGATGTAGCCATGCATGCGATACAGCCCGTAGGGGATCGTGGACTTGCGCCCCATGGTACGGTTATCGCCCCCCTGCCTCTCTGCCTCACGTTCCGTCGTGACGGCACAGCGGGTGAGGGCGTGCTCGAGCGAGACGATGGGGTCGATGCTGCGGGCGAAGGTGAACTGAATCGGGCCGCGAACCTGACCGCAGTTGATTCCTGTAGTCATAACTGCACCGAACGATCGAATGTCAAAGAAATTCTGGCACATCCATCGGGTGAGTTGTTCATCGATGTCGGTCTTGTCCTTTCGGACTTTTTTGAGTTCCTTCGGATCGACCTCGAGCGCTTTGTAGGCCCGCTCGTGCTGGTTGTTGAGCACCGCTTTCTCTTTCACATAGATTTCGTAGGGCGGTTGTTCCTCGTGGACCAGGCCGACATAGTTGCGGATTTTCCGCTTGAGGCAGACATCAGTGACCAAGCCCTGCCCTGTCTCCGGATCGATGCGCGGCAGGTTGCCGGCATCTGGGTCGCCGTTGGGATTGCCGTCGGTGATGTCGAAGAGGAAGACGAAGTCGTAGCGGTTTTGAAGAGGTTGTCCGTTGGTGCTCATACTTTGCTCTCCTGCGCGGGGGTTTCGTTGTTCGAGTCAGCTTTTTTTGTGAAGAAGTCTTGTCGCTGGTGGTAGTAGCCAATGAAGAAAAGGCCTTGGTCATCCAGAGGAAGATGATTGGGAAAACCGCCAATGTGGCTGTAGATCTCCTGCACAATTTTCTCCAGGTTGGTGCGGCGACCGGGGTGATCGATCTTGTTTAGGTGGTGGGCATGGAGCCGCATTAGCCGGGGGAAGGCGGCGACCGGCGTCGCCGAAGTGGAACTGAAGTACCGGTCCTTAATCGTGCTGTTGAGTTTGCCTTCGGACGCTTCTTCCTGCGTCTTTTCGAGTGCGGCGAACAAACGCCCCAGGTGATATGCCTCGCTGGGATGGTCCATATTCAATATCACGGTGATGTCCTCTTTTCTGCCCGCCAGGCGGGCTTTTCGGACCAAGAATGCCTTGAGAATTGCGACGCGGTGGTGAATGACCCGGCTGTCCGCGTTGATTCTTCTCAATACCGAATTGAATAGAGTCTGCGGGTACGCCCCACCTCTGAGCACGGTTCGCACAAGCATGCCTTCGAGCAGGGGCTGAACGTCCTTCCGCTCACGGGCGGTTTGATCGAGGATTCGGCGAATGGTGAGCGGCGGATCGTGGGGGTTCGCGTATCCCATATCGAGATCCGCAAGGTGGCGTCTCAAACGCTCGGCGAACTCCCGCACCGTGCCGGTCAGCCAGAACCGCACCGACAGGCGTGAGGCGTTTGGCGAGAGGCCCAGTACATAGAAGCCAACTTCGGCAGCTTCCAGGGAATCGACTTGGCGCCCCTGCCGCAATTGCTCCCAAAAGCCCTGCATCCGATCCAAAGTGGCAGCATCTTCAGCTGCGTAATCGTCAATGAAGGAACCGAACATGCTCTCGAACGGGGTGGGTTTGTCCGTCCAGTACAAAATCGTAGAACCGGCTACGCGAACGCGGTGACGCGGGTCCGCTACCAGCCGGTTCAACGCCGTGGTGTACTGAAACGCACTACGAATACCCACCGGAGCGTTGTAGCTCTGCTCCTTGCCGTAGGAGGTAAATGCGTCGAGGTTGAACGAAGCGAGGGCTGCCCCCGACGATTGTGCGCCAGCCACCCCGCGAATCATCGCGTGCAGTCGGGCTAAGCGATCCTCCTTCCCACTGACCAGACAGTAGCCGGGCTGGGATTCGTACTCGGCGGTGACGAACGCCAACCAGGCGCCGCGTAGGGCCGAGGAATCGTGAATGTAGGACCGCTGCCCTACCAGCCGAAACACGATGTTGGCATCGCAGATTTCATCCCACTCAAGCCTGGCAAATTCCGCGGCCCGCGGGGAGGCATTTTCTGCGTCCCATACGTCAAGGAATCGGCAGAGCGCCGCGAGACCGGGGTCGTCGATTTTAGCGAGGAACTCCTTGTGCAGCGCGCAAAACGCTTCAAACATGTTGCGCGTGCGGTCCGGCTTGCCCTTACCATCGCATCCCAGGGCATAACCGGTATTGTCCCAGAGGAAGTTCGGCTTGATCGAAGATCCCGAACGCCCGCCTCGATCAGGTACGACGAGCGAGGCAGGCACTAGCCGCGTTCGCTTGGCCTTGCCTCCGATTTCGACTTCCTTGCGGATGTCGTCGATCTGCACGGGCGTGCCGTCCGGTCCGAGCACCATGCAGAAACTGATCTTCTCTCGGCTGAAACCGAAATCCGCGACGTCCTGCTCCGGATCGGCTTCGAGGCGGTCATAGTATTCGGTCAACGCTTTTAGTATCACGAGTACACCTTCGCACTTTCAAAGGGCGGCACGTCGATAACGCCATTACGCATGACCGCATGGAAGAACCGCGGGGTCATGTCGTGGTCGAAGTCGATGTCGTGCAGCATGATGCCCAGGTCGCGCTCGCCGCTGTCGGCGTACTCCCCAGGTGGGGCATCGCCCTCGTGCCAAACGAAGTGGCAGTCGAACTCGCGACAGCCAAGATATGGCCGGTGGAAGCACTGTCCCTTGCTCGCCCGGCGCTTGAACATCTCGTAGTGCTTGGGCGACGAGTCACGGCCTCCGAGCACCTCGAAGTGGGCTTCGATGAGGTACTCGACGTCCCGAAGAATGGTGGCCGCACGCTGCTGTCGCTCGTCCTCGATGTAGATACCGAATCGCCCGTTGCCGGCGCGCATTACCTTCCTGGCGTTGGCGGCGGACGCCTTGGTGCCGACTTCGTTCCGCCGCACGTTGGTGAAGTGGATAGGTTTGAGCACATGAATCCGGTCGATGGCCCAGCGGATTTCGGGTTTCCAGTAGATGGCTTCGAGCACGCCCCGCGCCGCCGACGGGGTGATTACGTCGTACGAGACGCGTTCGACCTTCATTTCGGGACGGGTTAGCAAAGCGTACTTGCCCCACACACGAAGTTTGATGTTGGTATTCACATTCAAGCCTCCTTCGGTAATCGTTGGCGTCAAATCAGATCATTAGGCTTTCCGGATTGAGGCCCACAACTTCCAGCCGCAATCCAAGGTTTTGGTCGTAAGCATGCTCATTTTCCACGACCCAGTATTGGTCATGGTATTGGGTGACCGCGGCGTTCTCGATGAGTTTACGAAGTTGCCGATCACGCAGGCCCACGCTGTAGGCTTGCAACCCCCTGGCAAAGCCCCGCCCGGGTGGATCGCGCATGTTCTTCAAGGCCGTGATGAGTTGCTGGCTCTTCTTTCCGTACGGCACGATGACCCCGACCTGCTCGTCGCGAATGAGTTTGTACTCCCCCGCCACTTTCCGAAACTGGGCGTGTAGGCCAACATTGGATAGCGAGAACGCTTGCATGATTTTGCGCTTATCCCATTCGGCTTTGCGCTGCCAAAAGTGCAGCTTGAAGAAGGCGTTGATCGCCTCCAGGCTGGTCAGGTCGGCATGGGTTCTAGCGACTTCGCGCGTAGCCTGCGCTGCGCGGTGGACTTCGGGGAACGTGCCGCCTTCCGTCTCCAACAAATAGAGGCGGCCCCTGTCCAACTTTCCCTCGCGGTTGCATCTTCCGGCCGCCTGCAAAATCGAATCCAGCCCAGCCATCGCTCGGAAGACCACCGGGAAATCAATGTCCACTCCCGCTTCGATCAGTTGGGTGCTGATGACACGACACGGTTGCGGGCTCTGCGCATCAAGCCGCGTGCGTATCTTGTTGAGCACGTCTGTGCGGTGGGCAGGGCACATCTGGGCACTGAGGTGAAAGAAACCATCATGACCATCGCTGCCCTTCTCATTCAACATCTCGAAGAGGCACGCCGCGTGCTTGCGCGTGTTGACGATGCATAGGGATCGCTCATTTTCCTTTTGCAGGAGGCGTTCGATGAGGGCATCATCCTTAAGCTCACTTTCTTGGACGACCTCCACGCGGCGCAGGGCTGCAAACAGTTGCGGAACATCAGCAACGATCTCCCTCACGCCGCGCAAGCCGATGCTGAAATCTTCGCGATGCGTCACGGCGGGTTGCGTTGCAGTGCACAACACGACGGTGCAACCGTAGTTGCGGCATAGCTCCTCAAGCATAGCCAGTGTCGGGCGGAGTAGTTCGACCGGCAGGCTCTGCGCTTCGTCAAGAACGATGATGCTACGGGCGATACGGTGGAGCTTGCGGCAGCGGGACGGCTTGTTGGCGAAGAGCGATTCGTAAAACTGGACGTTGGTGGTGACCACAATCGGGGCGTCCCAGTTCTCGGCAGACAAGCGGCCGAAGCGTGTTTCCTGATCGGGATCCATATTGCAGTGGTGCTCGAGGACCACGTCCGGCCCTGCCGCGGACAGGGCCTTGCGGAAGACTTCGGCGTTCTGCTCGATGATGCTAGTAAACGGAATCGCATAAATGACTCGTCGCATGTCATGTTGAACGGCATGACGCAGAGCGAACGCCATCGACGAAAGGGTCTTGCCGCCACCAGTAGGGACGGTCAAAGAGAACAGCCCTGGTGGCTCGTCCGCTGCTTGACGGCAGGCTTCCAGCACGGCCTGTCGCCAACAATTCACCGGCGTGACTGGGGCTTGGTGTTGGAGCTCATCTAGATGGGTATCCAAGACGGGCTGCAACTCCGCCAGTGCCGGTGGTTCGTGCCGGCGTTCGGCCGACTTGTCCGGGCGCATGAAGCGCTCGGTGGCGAGGAAGTCCGCATCCACCAAGCAGGAGAATATCATTCGACAAAAGACCGACAAGCGGAAAGCGGCCTCTTGCTCGCGGGCGCCCAGATTGAGTCTGGGCATCGTCGGTGCGGGCCGTTCCAGCAATGCAGACGGTGCCGCGCTGGTCGATGGAACTTGCTTGGCAAGTCGTTGGCGAAGACTTGTGCCGGTGGATTGGGAGGCCTCCGCATCGGGCAAGCCACCATGATGACCTGCTATGCAGTACGCCAGAAGGCGGCCGAGTTCGTTTCCAAATTGCCGTACCGCGTGCTGCGCCCCGGCTGTCGAGTGGTCCACCTTGCCGGGCAGTGTCTCCAGGCTGGCTTCGAGCCCGTTCTCTCTGTAGAGGTACGCCCGAAACTCTTGAGAGTACTTTCCCAGATCGTGCCACAGACCTAGCAACCGCCCGTATTCAGCGGCCCCGAACGCTTCCGCGAAACCCGCCGCACCCTGAAACCCCTCATCCCCCTCCGCGACGAGCCGCAGGTGCGTCTCTACCATTTCCCAGTGTTCAGGGAGTTCCCCGGCGAGTGAATGGGCGTAGTATTCCGTCACGGTGCATCTCCCTGTCTTGAATGTCAACACTGAACTCCCTGATCGCGGTTGCATGAAGTTCGACCCCTCTGGTCAAGTAGCGAGGAATCGTCGGACCCGCCGCCCTGAGCAGCGGCGCACCCGGGTTGGCCAAGGATACTGTATGGGTGTGACAGATTAGGTCTGGCCTTTGGCAGAATTCAAGTTGCTCGCTGAGCTAATCGCGACACCTCACGTCGCTCCTTGCCGGACTGCGCCCTGAAAGGTGCATCAATTGCTGACCTTGAGAAGAGGATTAGGCTGTAATGACCGGGGCTCGGTCGATGCTGTTCCATTTCAGTCATACTCATCCGCCATGCACCTTCAGAGTTCGCCCCAATTGTTCTTGCCTCTCATTAATGAGAAACTCTAACTTGCGCGCCGCCGCCGCTTGGTCACCAGACATGCGGATCTTCCGATCGAACTCGGCTGCATCTGACAAGCAAGGAATGCTCGTCAGCGTACTTAGATCATCCATGTATCGTTTCCAGAGCGATTGTTCGTCCGGCGTCCTTTCCATCCTCTTGCTCTCATGCCATACGCAATCGCCCGCCAGAGCAACGTTTGGACTAGTTAGCCCAACTACGGTTTCTACTGGGTCCATATCGACCCGGGTGATGTCAAAGCTGTCCGCTGAGTTCTGTTCCAAGCCGACTACTTGTGGGATAACGAATCGTCCGCGATTCTCCGACTGCTTGGGCAACTCGGGCCGCCTCAAGAACGCTGCTCCGCTTGCCCGGAAGGAGTTGCAAGTGCGGATCAATTTGGCCTCGGAGACCACGATTCCGAACGGTTCGCATGACGATGTGCATTGGGTTCTCCGCCACAAGAAGCCGGTACCCATCTGCGCCGCTCCTTCGCTGCAAACGGCGTGGGTCATCTCACAAGTCAATTGGTCTGTCCGATTCGGCAAATAAGCAGGATCTCGTCCAACGCCGAAGAAACTTCCAGGGTCTTCCTAGTCACGGAGTTGTGGATTTCTTGGAAGACCGCCTCATGGGCATCAGAAAGGAGGTTTGTCACTTCCTCGACTAATACCAAGGACACCGCGGCGGTCAGGGTGAGAATGAACAAGCTAATCTTGGATAAGTCAGGAGGCATCCGCTGGACCTGCGCGCTGAGCCTGCAGTCGTCGCAGTTGACGGGGAAACCCGACTCTTGGGGTATTTTGAACATGCTCCACTGACGCAGGATTGTCTTGCCACAGTCCATTCGATGCTCGCCTAGGTCAAATACTTACGCTTCCAGTGCTAATCATACCAATTCTACTTGTAATTGCGATGTCGTCGGGCCGGTCCGGCCCCGTCCGTAGCTGACGACATCCTCCTGCAAGGACACAGCCCATCCCTGATACTGGCGGGCGCGAGGCTCGCCTTCATGTGTGGGGGAATGCACACCCCGTAGCTTGACGAAATTAGCCGCATAACCTGGGTTGGTCTGCCAAGCATCACCGGCGATCGAGACCGAGTTAAGGCAACAAAGTTCCCTGCCGACCTGGCATTCTAGTCCTGCACTCCGCCTACTCTCACTCCGCAATTTCCCGAACTGAACGGGAACGAATGCAGCTCCTTGATCAGCCGGCAGATGATGATGAGGACCAGGCTAATCCCGGTGTTCGTGATAAATCATGGCGTAGGATGACGCCTTGTCACAACGCCTCGACACGTGCATCCTGGCTTGAAGGCTGCGTGTATCATGATCTGTTCACCGGCTTGGATTCCAACGGCCGCGTCTTGTTGAACTCGGGAATGCAGCCAGAGCAGGCATAGGAAATGGCAACTTCTTCAAGAGGAAGCGGGCTCGGCTCACTATGCTCCATAGTGGCAAACTCTCTTGTGTTCACATGCTGCGGCTTGATGACTCTTGCGTTCGCCATGAGCTACAGTGCTTTTCCGCAACACTTGTATGCGGAGAAAAACCTAGCCATCGTATATTCAGTCAGCAAGGAGCTCCTTCGCGGCGATGGATCTGGGTTCCACTATTCCTATGGCGACGCGACGAGTCGCCTCTTCTTAGCAGGCAGCAACGGCTACTTGGGCGTAGGGCGTGCTTCACATCCTGCCGACAGTTCCAAGGTTGTGGAGAGCGCACACGGATTCGCTGGCGTTTGGCTGAAGAGCTATGGACTGCCACCATTCCGAGGAGGATGCGGCGGCGCTCCCCGTGACTCGCAAGCACAAGCAATGCTGGCGACTTGGGATATGCAGGTGACTGTCCTGGTACTGCCGTTGGCCTACGGCGTTGCTGCATTTAGCGCATGGAGCCTTCTCTCTGTGACGAGATTCTGGTGCAGGCATAGGGCAAGGCGAAGAAAAGGAAGATGCTTGTGCTGTGGCTACAATCTCCACATGAATGTATCTGGAGTCTGTCCGGAATGCGGCAGAGAGACAACGCCTGCTGCTGAGTGAGGCTGGTGCGAGTAAAGAACCGAGAGTGGAACCCCCTGGAGGCTGCCATGAGATATTTGTGTCTGATGCTGATCACCGCTGCAGCTAGCGGTGCACAGACTGGCCGATCAGATTCCGTAGACTTGGACTCTCTGGTCGGCACTTTGAAGTCGGCAGCGAAGGACAGAGATCCAACCGAAGTGATGGAGCGCCTAAGAGAATTAGAGGATTCCGATCTCACGATTACCGAGCCCCTTCTCGGCGAACTCCTCGGACTCATGACCGACGCCTCCATTCACCCCATGGTGCGAATGGAACTGCTGACGTTGGTGTGCGTTCGTGCTCACTCGGACGGGGCATCAGAGATTGTGCGCTATTTGGGTTTGTTGCTTGACCAGTACGAGGCGCGCCCTAGACGCCCTGTGCCTGACATTCGGGAAGGCAGACGAATTGCTTTGCAGGAGATGCGGAGATGGAACAAGGATAGGATTCTTCCCTTGCTTCTCTATAAGTTCTTCGTCGACGACGATAGATGTCCCGTGGTCGAAATGGAAGATCAATCGTCTGTTCTGAATCTAGCCAGTCGAATTGCGATAAGCCCTGCAATTCATGCGTTAGAGTTGAAGAGAGCCGTGATTCGATGTGTCGCCGAGTCCCCAGCACTGAAGTCTCTACGCCAAGATTTTGCATTTGAAATCATTCGAGCCTACTCAAACCGTCCGACGCCAAAGCCGTTGCTAGGCTTGATGGATGATGATCTGGCAAAGAGGCTGCGCCCCTTTGTGCTGAAGGGCAGCGACGGAGAAGATAGCATCCACAGCGGCGCTTCCCTCGCGCTCGCAGATTACGGTGACCAAGAGACAGGCGTTCTTCTTCAGCGATGGGCTGCCCGGCAGGATGATCCGGAGTGGGCCGCTCGGCATATTGAGCGCCGTCTCTGGCGCATTAACGCGCGGCGAGAACCGGAGTTGCTCCTTGAGTACATCAAGTCTGACGAATGGCATGGCCCGGAGGATCGATTGTGGGCGATGAAGAAGGCGCTTTCTTTGGGGTTGCCTCGAGAGGAGCTGCGGAAGGCGATTCTGGACCACGCCAAGGTAGTCAAGGGCCATGCTGGTCTTGAATGGTCGTTGGAGCGCTTCAAACTACAGGCGCAGGAGAGGGGTGTCTTGAGGGGCGACGATCTCCCGGAAGTTTTAGAGCCCCCGAAGGACATGGTCGAGGCGGCGCAGAGGATGGAAGAACGAAGAAAAGAACTCCAAGATGAGTAGATCGGATCGAATCACTGCTGGTCTCGCATGCATGCTCGCATTCTTGCCCGCCGGGGCTGCCGCAAGAGGAGGGTCCTGAAAGTTGGAAATCGGCGTGACGGCGGCTGCAGGTGCTGTCGATTCTGTTGCGCGAGATTGTTGCTCCTAGGTGTCGTGGGCTGCAAGCCGAAGGGAAACCATCTCTGTGATCAGAGGGCATCGCGGCCAGCCTAGTCCCGCTCCCCGCCGACGCTAGACCCATTCCCCCCTCCGAACCCTCGCGAACCGCCCGAACCGAACGGGAACGAATACAGCTCCTTGATTAGCCGGCAGATGATGATGACAATCAGGCTTATGCCGCCGACAGCGGCCCATCCCCATTGGATCTCGAATCCCTGCTTCTTCTTGCGGGATTCTCTCTTCTCCCGGCGCTGCTCCTGCTTGGCGGCTTTGGCGGATTCAACCTCGGCCCGTTCGCGGGATTTGTCCGCTTCCCGGCTGACGATAGTCGAGACGGCCAGGCTTCCGATCTCCCCTTGGAACGGCTCTTCGAGCTGGTCGACTCCGCAGTCCGCCGGCGTCGGCTGCTTGTCGGAGCGTAGGTGGATCAAGACGGGATGAAACAGCTTCCCGGCGTCTGTCGCGTACAGATACTCGACCTCGGCCACGAGGCCGCCATCCCCCGCGGCTTCGAGCGATTCGCGCATCTCCCGGGGTTTCTTGAGTCCGGGCAGCGGCACTCGGGCAACCTCCACCAGCTCGCCACTTGCACCGAACATCTCGGCCCGGAATGAGTTTCGCCCGATGACCATCCCGGCGATGACAACTTCGGCCCGGTGCTTGAATTTGAACCGGACCGCGTCGGCATTGTCGGCGCCGGTGATCGCGGGCGCATCCATCCTCCGGAAGATGACACCCTCGACGCCTCGCGCCTCGGCCCAAGCGAAGGCAGCGGCTTGTCGTTCCGTGCTTCGCCAGGTGCGGACCTTGCGGATCCTATCGTCGTTGAAGAGCTGCACGAGCTCGGCACAGCGGGTCAGTCGATCGACGTAGGGGCGTCCCGGTACCGACAGCTCCTCGAATGGGTAGTATCGTCCCCAAGCGAATTCGCCATCTAACCAGTAGTCGCCGACGTCCGTTCTGAACGCCTCGACCAGCTCGCCGAGGTTGTATTCGAGACCGGTCCGGCTTGTCGCTGTCACCTTGCCGGCTTTGCAGCGGACTTGCACTCGCTCGCCGTCGTACTTCTGCTGCATGCACCAAGCGGGATCGGCGATCAACTCGCGGGCCCGGCTGACGTCTATCGGTTTGTTGAATGTCAACATGTTAAGCCCCATTCGCTAGACTTGATGATGTCTCTATTTTCTAAGTCTCTGCGGTGTTCGAGGATTGAATCCATCATCTTGCCAACCGCCTCTCCCGCAGTTTCTCCTACCCGGTATACTGATATCCTGTTGACGAGTTCCTCGCTCCCATTGATCACGAATGCTTTGTATACTGGGCTTTGGTGGACGACCAAGATTCGCCAAACTTCTTTGTTCGTGATTCGCAATTCAATTTGCTGTTCAGTCTGCATTGATGTGCCTCCCAATCTGCTATTTCTCCTGAATGCCCCAATACCTCCCAAGCCCGGTCCCAAGTAGGACCAGGCTTAGGGGGATGACGAGGGCTGCTAGTGCGTTGATCATTGCGGTGGCGCCTTCCCTACTTCAATGCCGGCGGCGAATGCTTCAAGCCAGCGAAGCATGCCGGATGACGACAGTGCGGGGCTTACCTCTTGGCCGTCGAGGTTCAAGAAGTAATCTCCGTAGGTTTGGGCCAGCGTGT
>JAJDDP010000057.1 GCA_029260235.1 Phycisphaerae bacterium
CCCGTTGTACTGTAACCACACGATATGCACAGACCACGTTTGCGACGCCGACGACGAGTGATGAACGGCCAAGACCCTAGCTGCATTAGGGCGATAGCGAGGAAGAATGCTATCAACCAATTCAGTATCACGATTGAATGAAGAAACTCGATCTGAGTCCTGAGCTTGTGATATGGAGTTATCGTGATTGGAGTGTCGAATCTCACGTACCCAACCCACTTTGGCGAGCGGAAACTGTAAACCAGCGACATCTTACGAACGTAGTCATCAAGCGGCAATTCAGTGCGGTTTACAGGCGTATTGAGTAGCATCTCAGTTAACTGCTCCCTGCTTAGGTGCGCAATTCCATTCGGATGCGTCTTCTCCACTTCGCGCCGAATAATGTCCTCATTACAAAGTTGTGAGTACAAGAAACTGAGATGCAACCCCTCGGCCTTGATCACAACCCATGAACGCCGCGTTGACTTAATCGCAACTGCATTCGAGGGCGAGTTGTACGCAACTATCGTGAGTCCGACAGTGCTCAACGCGAGCATTGCACCAATTGTGATGCAAATGTAGCCTTGCAGCAGTCTTCCTTTGGTGATCCGCATTTAGCTTCCACTCGACATTTGCCGGATTCGGTATCTCAACAGTCCATCGTATCGAGCCCTTGCTGTCGAATCCACGGAATCCGATTGCCGTCGAGACGTTTCATCTCGATGTGCCGCCTGAACACACGAATCCACTTCTTGACGCCGTCAGGACACAAATCTGCTCACGTTCCGTGCAAAGACCAGGCGTAAGTCGGTGTCTTCAAGATCACTTGGCAGCAGAACTCAAGGTGACAGTCGTAGAAGAGTTGGCAGTTTAGATATCAACGAGTCAGAAGACGCGACCGCTTGCTCGCCATATCCATTCAGGATCGCAGGGCTGCGTCGTGCTCTTACGAATCAAAGGATTTGGCTCCAACCACGGGACAGCAATCTACGCCTTTCTGGTGTGATCTGGCGAGGCACATGATCGTCTTGACAACGGTTTCACCCAAACGGCCAAGTTTCTTGAATGCCAAAGAATTTGAAGCTGTATCGATCAACACGGGAACAGTGGCTTTTCCCAAAGCGAGTTTGGTTTTCAGTATCCAAAGTGGTGTCCAACCATGCAAGATCTGTGTCCACGTAATCATGGCTGCTATTCGGTTGCGGAGATCGTCAATCCAAGTTCCTCAAGCATGGTGCCTTTGAGGCGGTACACAGAATTCAAACGGCTAGCAAACGTCGCCCGGCGATGACACAGAAACTCCCTCCCGTTCGCCTGGGACGCTCACCTGCACTCTGATCAGTCGTGGATAGGATCTGTGTCGTCGTTGAGCACCGATTTGAAGCCCCATTGACTACATGTCCCTTTTCGTTGCCATGACATACTCGACCATCGTCGCCAGCTTCCAAACATCTCGGATGACCCGCCAGTTTCGAAACGTGCAAATCGGTGTCGGGATTCCATGGTAGATCTGATTCGCAGCCACTCGTCCGTGAAACTTCAGCATCAGGTCCAAGATTTTTCCACCCGCTACTCGAAGTCGTTGAGGGACCGCCTCAATAAGCTCGTCCCGATTATCTTCGATGTAGGCCGCATGCGGTGCGAATCGCAGAGCGTCTGCTTCGTCAGTCCTTCCCTTTCCAATCCACTCCGGCTTCGTGTTTCCCAGAGGTATTCGACGATGCTCGTTGCCTTCTGGCGAAGCATTGTTGTGACCTTCCCCCACGCTTTGGTCCAGTTTCCATGTTAGTCGAGCACCGCTTTGGGCACACGCCGTTGGCGGGCGGAGCGGAGCGAGGGAACCGAGCGGAGTGCAGCCTGCCAACGGCGGCGCGATTTGCCATGTGTCCGGTGCCGGCGGTCGGTAGCCCAGCGAGCTATGGGGACGCACCGTGTTGTAGTGAACGCGCCATCGCTCGATCAGCACCTTCGCCTCCTTCAGCGTGTAAGAGGACTTCACCGTCCAGAAGCTCATCGCTCAGCTAGCCGTTGAAGCCCTCGACGTATCTTTCAGGCTCCCGCCTTGGTCGCCTTCAATCCCAGGGCGATCCCGGTTCGATGAACAGCGTCTTCACACCAACGCGCCTTAACCAGTCACGAACCACGTTGGCAGTAAACTCCGGTCCGTTGTCACTGCGAATGTGATCCGGCACGCCGCGCGTCGCAAACAGCCACGACAATCGTTCCAGCACATCATCGGATCTCAGGCTTCCGGCCAGGTCGATCGCCAGGCACTCGCGTGTATTCATCGACCAATGTCAGCATTCGGAACGACCGGCCGTCATGTGTTTGACAGCTCACGAAGTCATACTCCCAGACATGATCCTTGTATTCAGGACGAAGTCGGATGCACGATCCGTCGTTGAACCACAACAGTCGGCCTCGTTCTCGTTGCTTCTGCGGCACCTTCAATCCTTCCTTGCGCCAGATAGGCTCCACACGTTCTTGATTCACCTGCCAGCCTTCTGTTTGCAGCATCGATGTGATCCTGGGACTTCCATATCGTCCGTACACCGCCGCCAGTTCAATGATCCGCTGAGTCAACGACGCCTCGTCTTCACGCACCTGCGGCAGGTAGTGCTGTGCCGCCCGCGACTGCGGAGCACGTTGCACGCCCGCCGTTCGGAGATCCCCATGTGGTCAATGACATGTTCGACCGCCAGGCGCTTCGGCTGCGGGCTCAGAAGTTTGGGTTGGCGTTCACGCTCCATCTTCCATCGCGTTCAGCCCGTAAGAGGGTCTTGTCGAGTTCGGCGTCAGCGAGCAGCCGCTTCAACCGGGCGTTCTCACGTTCCAGCTCGCGACGCAGGTGCACTTGCCGGGAAGCCGATCAATCGCCAACGCGTGAAACACTTCGAATTCAACACTTGTCGGCCGCTTCGGAGGGCGGACGACAGAGTCGAACGCCACCAGCAAGGCCATGGACGACGAATTGCACCGGAGACAGGGAATTCGCCCCCAATCTTCCCGACATCCTTTTCGCCACCTGTTTTCCCCCGAGCACGAGCACTGCGCAGCAATTCCAGGTTAGAAATCGGAATCAACTTTCGAACGATGAGTCAACCCTGCTCGTGGTATTATTCCGATAGTGTCAGGCGACAGAGTTCAAAGTCTCAAACCCATCGGGAAAAGACAGAAGGGAGGCCCGCGCAGATGCTCTCGTTTAACGACAACTTCATCGCAAACATGTACGGACCATACTTTCTAGCGCTCTACGCCGTCGTCACGTTCGCAGTCATCATCCTTGGCTGGCTTGCCGTGCACGCTGCGGACACGACGCGGTTCGCGGCGCTCCCCGAAGTTCCCCCAAAGCCCGATCCCTATGCCATCGCCTGCCTTCGCGGCAGTGCGCAGGAAGTCATCCGGCTTGCTGTCTTCAACCTCCTCCAGCGCGGATATCTGACGACCGATGCAAAGAGTTTTCTCAAGATCCCGACAGGCACCAATATCGAGCAATCGCCGACGGCTCCGAGCAGCAAGGACCTCAGCCGAATCGAAAAGGCCGTATTCGACTTTGCCGTCAATTCGCGCAGGCCGAAGCAATTTTTCGAAGCCGGGCTCGTCTCCGTTATCGAACTGCTCACGGCTGAATACGAGATGGAGCTGACGCAACAGCGACTGATTGCGAGCGATCGTATTCGCGCCGTCGCAAAGTGGGTGACGCTCATCGGCGTCGCCGTCATCATCGGCCTCGGCGGATACAAATTGCTCATCGCCGTCTCGCGCGGCAAATACAACGTCGGCTTCCTGCTCCTCATCGGCTTCACCGGCGCCGTCATCCATGGTCTCGCTTCACGCCCCCGGCGGATTTCAGC
>JAJDDP010000058.1 GCA_029260235.1 Phycisphaerae bacterium
ACCCGTAGATTCTGAACCGGCGCTGGCAACTGAGTTGGGTCTATTTCATGCGGCGACCAATGTGTCGGAGTGGACTTCTTCCATCGCCGCTAGACGCAGTTTTTCCCAGGTGGTCAAAGGCGCGTCCTGGACCGAATCCCCTAGGCTTAGCGACTTGACTTGTGCTTGGTCTCTACCTGAGGGGAGCAAGTCAATAACGATCGGCTTCCGATGTGCTCGAAGCGCTCGGACCCCACTTACAAAAGGAGAAGGGTCATGAAAGCTTACGTATCTCGTCTTTCCCTGGCTTGCGATAGCGACGATCCGGCTGTGTTGCGAACATTCGACGAACGATGGTCCCAGGAATTAGAGAGGATCTGGTCGACCATTGTCGTGGGTCATGATGAGGCGAAGTCGGAATTGGAGAACCTCATGGCGTTTGCCACAAAGCTCAACGACATGATCCACCTCCAGTTCACCACTATCACCCCATTTATTCAAGACGATGTAGCTGCTTTTGGAAAAACCTTCGACAGCTTTGATGAACTTTTTTCCCCAGCCAAGTGGAGGCTAGGCACTGGCGGAGTTCATACAGATTCCATGCCTGTGGTCCTCAACACGACGACCGGGGAGAAGCTTCAGTGGGGACTCGATCCCAACGGGACAAATGGATTCATTTCGGTAAGCAGCGATTGGATCTTGGCCGATGTCCAGTAGCACCTACGAGATGAATCTTCACCCCATCGCCGGATCTGTCGGTGTTGAGGTGAGTTTCTCTCCCTCGCGAACTGGGTTTCGTGACGTTGAGTTCCCGGCTGAATTGCCTAGCGTAGAAGGCATTGCCCGAAGCATTGGGGTAGGTCCGAGCTTAATTCTCGGATGGGGAGCACCCTGGCAAGGTAGCGAGGCACTGCCGATCACGGTTTCCTACTGGGGTGAGACACCTAGATTACCCTCGTTTCATTGGCAATTGGGCATCGATGAGTTTGTTGATTCTCCAAGGCCATCCCGCGCGCAGCTCATCTATGATGCGCGTAAGGAACTCGCCGACACTGATCCCGAGCATGCGTACTTATTCGAGTTGGATCGCAACACGCTGCCCGCGTTCTTGCCGCTCTGCCCGGAATTGACGGAGGAACAGCGACACGAGCGAGAGGAACTCCACAGCGTCCTAATCGAACTGCTTCAATGTCGCCTGAAAGAACGTCATGCCGGCTTGTCGATTTCTGACGCGGTGGGAGATCGCTCGCTGAGGCACTTCAACGATATTTTTGAGGCTGCAGCAGCACATGTTGGACAGGGTCTGGACACCGAGGGACGACTGCTTGAGCGCTTCGCGGGTGGGCTATTGAGGCATGAGCTTTCGATACCCGGTTTCCCGAAGCCCGAAATCATTAGCGAGCCGGATTCGTTCTTCGTTTTTCTGTTTGCCGAATTTGGGCTGCTGTGCATGGACCACAATGTAGGCGTCGATAGATGGCCGCAGTTGCTCAAGTCTCTCGTCAAGATGCAAAGCCTCTACCTGGCACGATTTGAGCAGATGCCTCGAGGAGACTGGTGCCTCACGCGGTTCGATCAACCACCTCAGCAGCCAGTCGCTAAGGATGTCTGGCAGGCCATCGACGCTGATTTTGCAAGAATATCGACCCGAAGCGACCTTGAGCGCAAGTTCTTTACGAACCTGCGCGGTGCATCGGATTGCTATTGACGGCAGGCTGCCTGGCTTGGCACGAGTTCGCCTAGAATAACCAGGCGTCAATTGGTTTTGCGGTTTTTAAAAAACATCCAGCGCGCCGGGGATCCGGACCTAGAGGAGGCATCATCTGGTTCACTGTATGGCTTGACGAAAACGCCGATATTCTCCCGCGGAGGATCCGTCATCTTTCTAGAATCCTGTCGAGATAAGGGCAGAACCGAACCGACTGTCGGAAACTTAGTGCGATTCAACGTCGCACACGAAGTTGGACATCAGTTTCGGCTTGAACACGAGGACGGTGAAGAGGATCCAGCGGGATTAGGTACATACCTCATGAAAACGGCTGAGAATGACGTTCTTTCTAACAACCTGTGGTTCTCGCCGACCAGTTTGAGGAAGATCAGGAATATTCCGTTTCCTCAGGGCGACTGATCGAGCGTACTCGAGATAATTGACAATGAAAACGAACGCAACCTTACCTATTGCTGCAATGTTCGGATTACTGTGCGGCGTCGCATCGGCTCAGGACAGGGCCGCAAGCTCTCCAGTAGGGGTTGAACTTCAAACGTCCCTTACGACATGCGCTGTCGGCGAGAACATCGTCTTTACTTGCAGGATCACGAACTTGACGAGTGAGCCCATCGCACTGCGTGCCCAGAGTCTCGAGACGATTGTTACTCGGATGACGGTTGGATTGCAGGGAGGTGCGGCAACCGAGTTCAATCGGACCCACCCGCATGCCCAAGGCAAGTCGATGGGGCTCCTTGTCCTAGATCCCAAACAATCGATTGAGCAGCGAATGTTGTTGCTTGACAATGATTTGGTTGTACCTTTCTTTGATCAAGCGGGG
The DNA here is from genome assembly GCA_029260235.1 of Phycisphaerae bacterium. Classification (GTDB taxonomy): domain Bacteria; phylum Planctomycetota; class Phycisphaerae; order UBA1845; family UBA1845; genus OFTM209. The sequence continues at coordinate 2,526 of JAJDDP010000058.1, forward strand.
TTGTGGGAAATTCGTGCAACCGTCTCCGTTCCGATTGATCGGGATGGTGTGACGGGCAGAACCGTAGCAGAGACAAACACAATCTTGCTTTCTGTGGAAGTACCAAGCAAGGACGAAGAAACAGCAATCAAGACCTTGGATGCGCTGCTGGAGCAGCGCTCCAACGTAGGCACAGAATTGTTTCTCGCCCAGCTCGAAGCTTTTCTCGAATTATCGGCAAAAACCCGCCTCACTCGGCAGGCAGAGTACATACTCGTCCGAAGTCGCGTTCCAAGCTTGGACGCTTACAACAAGGGCACTCGAAAGCCAAGCGATGTGCTGTTCGCCGCGATTCGTTCGTGCTTAGAGGAATCTCCTCCCTTCTCTGCACCCGTTCTTACGAGGGCGTATCTTGAATTTCTGGGAAAGGCGAAAAGGTGGGACTTGGTTGAGCTTGCGGGTCATGCGATTGCCCAATACCGCCACAGATCCAATGAGCTTCAGGCAGCGGAGGCGTATCTCGGTGCATGGGGAGCGCTGATCAACACCCATCCATTCTTGGAAATGGATGCAAGATGGGAAGCTCGGCTACGGAAACCACTGCTTGAGTGTCTGCGACGCTCGCTTGATTCTCAGAAGATTTCAAACCGAGTCGCGCGACAAGTCTTGCGCCCGTTGAGCACTCTCCAGGAATGGGAGTTACTTGAGCAGGCTGCTGAGTGCGTCTTGAGGGAGGACTCAGCAGACGGTTCCGCTGTAGAGTACTTAGAACTTGCACGATCGCACACTCGAGTCGGCGACACGCAAGCCGACAAGGATGGCAATTGAGCCAAACTTGATTCGCCAGCAGTTGTGTGAACACACCTACGCCATTCGTAGCTTGCACCGACGACACCTGCGACCCTCTGCTGGGCTGTCCCTTCTGATGGGCTTCAACTGGGGACGTCGCACCGCTGATGCTCTTGCCGAAGTCTGGAGGCGAACTGGTAGATATGAAGGCGCACGCGGCTTAATCGAGGCCGCGATCACTGAAGATCAGATTGTCGGAAGTGATGCTGGTTTGTCCGGCGTAAACGTGATGACGATGCACAAGTCCAAGGGTAAGGAGTTTGACGGCGTCGTCATACGCCATCTGGGGAACAGCATGTCACCCCCGAGCCGAGCAAATGAGCCCGCGCCGCACGCCAAGGGCCGTCGTCTGCTCCGAGCCACCGTCACGAGAGCAAGGCGCGGTGTTCTGATGCTGACAGACGCCTCTGGCCCGTCCGACTGCGCGGCGTATTCTTACAACCATCCTCTTTCCAGAGAGTTACACTCCCCGAGAATATCGACCAACGCTCCGTGCTTCGGCCAAATGTGTAGGTCTGGGGGGCAGCCTTGGCCCAGTCGTTGGGGCGGGGTGCCTCTGAACCGCGATGCACGCTGCCCTGCGTGCCTGCTGCATGAAGCTGGTCCAGGTGGCCATAACCCGCACATGAAAATGCCGTGCTGTCCTGGCGGACAGCACGGCAGGATTTCTAGCAGCTTTACCCGAGCACTTTCGTGTCCGTTCGAGCCGGATCGGTGGCTTTGAACCCTTCCTTACGGGCAGGCCGTCGCGGCGTTGCCGAAGAGCGGCTTAACGATAGAAGCGTCACCGGTTGAGACGATATCGTTTTGATCGAAGTCGAACTCAGCTCCTGCAACGGTCGCACTTTCACCGAAGTGCGGCTTGATGATTGAGGCGTCGCCGGTCGAGACGATGCCGTTGCGGTCAATGTCGCCGGCCAATCCACGAACACAAACGCTTGCACCGCAGTCCAGGGTGATGGTGCAAGCATCGCCATCGGGCAGGGCTGGGGAAAGACCGACGGTGACAGTGCTGCCAACCTGTGACACTGATGCAACTCCGCCGTAGGCGCCGCTGGTGACACAAGTCACCGAAGCGCTGCTAGCCGTCCCGGCGTCAACATCGATTTCGATACTGGTTGCACCGCTCTGGCGCGGTTCGATATCGTTGGCCAAGATGTCCAGGCAGAGTGTGGTCGCCCCGTGGAGATTGCAGCTGCGGGCTGCTGTTGCGGCACAAGCGGTGAATTCGCATTCGTCGGGAATGCCGTTGGTGTTGGCGTCGCTGCTGGTCCCGGCGAGGATGTCGCACGCATCTTCGAGGCTGTTGGTGTTGCAGTCGATGACCGGGCCTGCCGTATCTGGGATGATCTTGAAGAGTTCACCCGTTCCCGTAGCCGCCCGATCAATGATGTAGATCTCGCCCAAGGCGTCTTCGCCGAAGGAAGAGATGGTATCAATGGTAAGCCCACCGCCGGGGGCTAGCTCTGCGGTGCGTTCCTGGAAGTTGGTTGTGGCCACTCCGTTATAGGTGAAGGACCAAATGCGTTCGGTCACAAAATCTGCAAAGAAGTAGGTGCCCTGCAAATCCCCAATGGCACACCCACGATAGACATAACCGCCGGTGATTGAGAACCCGGTCGGGTGGTCGTACTCGTGGATCACGCGTTCCAGCCCGGCTCCAGCGCAAGTACAGGCGCCCGCTCCACAGCCACTTTCGGATGAGCAGTGATTTCCTTCCATGCAGTCCCAGCCAAAATTTTCGCCGCCAGTGCTCGACACCGACAGGAAATCGACTTCCTCCCAGGCACCTTGGCCCACATCGCCGATGTAGATGTCGGCAGTCTCTCGGTCGAAACTGCAACGCCAGGGATTCCGCAGCCCGTAGGCCCATATCTCGTCGTCGCCTGTGACGCCTACGAACGGATTGTCTGCCGGAATGTTATAGCCTGCGCCAGGGACATCGACGTCGATGCGGAGCATTTTGCCCAATAGCTGATTGGTAATGTCCTGCGCACGCTGCCCCGGATCGCAGCCGCTGCCGCCATCTCCGGTCCCTATGTAGAGGAAACCGTCGTTGGGACTAAAGGCGATCCAGCCCCCGTTGTGGTTCGTGAATGGCTGGTCGATGGTCATCACGATTTGGGCGCTGCCCGAATCTGCAATGTCTGGGTTGGCTGACACCGAGTAGCGAGCGATGACTGTGTCGCTCGCGTTGTTGGTATAGTTCAGGTAGAAAAATCCGTTGGTGTCGTAGTCGGGGTGAAAGGCCAAGCCGAGTAGGCCGCGCTCGTCATTGCCTGAATTGCCGCCGCCAACCAGGGCGTCGATGTTCAGGAAGGATGCTCCTAATAGCGTGTTCGTAGTCAGATCGAGGATACGAATAACGCCAGCCTGCTCCACGATGAACAGCCGGTCCACATCGCCTGGAGCATGAGTTACAAAAACAGGCCTGGTTAGGCCCGAAGCAACCCGAACCGTGGTCAGTGGGGTGGCTAACCCCGCGAAAGCTGTTCCACAGGCCGTCAGAATCCCCATTACGCCCAACATCTTGACCGATACCCTTTGCATGTCGCCCTCATCCTTATGTTCTAAAAGTAGACTTCAATCACCTCTCAGGGATACAACAGGATTGACCCTTCGCCCATTCTAGCCATTGTGGGTGCCGAAATAAACCCAAACCACTCCGGATTGCGCCGACCGAGTGCCCGGGTCGGTGTTTGCGGCATAACACGCTTGGAGGCGGCTAATTACGGCGATTCGATGGGTTCAAGGCGGGTGGATGTCCAGGTGGCCGATGGGCGATCACGCCGATATACTGACCCCTGAAAGCCCATGGATGAGGAACTTCTGGACCATACGTTGCTGGTGGTGGCTGGCTCTTGCATCCGCGGCGAGAAGCGGGACCGCCCTTTGGCGTACAAGGTTCGCGACCAAGCCCTGCGGCAAAAGGTCGGCGTAGCTAGCTTCGACTGCATTGTGCTGAGCGATATTTGGTATCTCAACAGCAAGCACCTCCACAAAAGGCCAGTGATCAGCATCGGAGGCCCTGGGGTCAATCATCTATCGGGCTACCTCTATGATCGGTTGTCCACTGCCTTGATGGTCGAGAACGTGCTGCAAATTCAAATGGACGTGACGCTCAAGGATCACCGCTGCGCGGTCTGGGGGATGGACCACGACATGACCGTCGAAGCCGTCGAGACGTTTCTCCAAAAGGGGCATCTTGATCGCTTCTTAAGTGTTTTTCCCGAAGCGATTGCCTGAGCCAGTGCAGTGATTCGTGTTGGCGGCCTCTAAGGCCTCTTCCTGGCTGGAACAGGTCTATTATGGGAGGTTGACCGCGATTCACCCTTACCTCCGTTCAGAGTGAACTGAATCCTGGCCGATAAGGGGGCAGGGCTGTATGTGGGCTGTGGGCTACCCCCCCCCGTCTTGGGCACCTAGTCTCTTCTGGAGTCAACTGTATGAAGCATCATCATCGGTCTTCGATCATGGCTGTTGGGTGTCTGGGTTTGATTGCGGTGGTGGGCACCGGCTGCAGCGCCGGTGGGGGCGGCGGAGGTGGCGGCGGGACAGGCAGCTCATCCCCTCAGAATGGTACAATTCAGGCAGACGTCGGCGAAGGTGACCAGTCACTCGCGATGGATTCAGGACAGACAGCCAACGTAACCCTAGATGCCAGTGGTTCGTCGTCTAGAAACGGCACCATCACCAGCTACGTATGGTCAGACAATGTTTGCGGTGAACTAGCCACCGGCATGTTCGCAGATGTAGCCCTGAACCCTGGTGAGCACAACATTACGCTTGAGGTCACCGACACAAGCGGAGCCTCCGCTCAGACGGCCTTCACCATCATGGTTGTCGATCAGCGCCTGGCCAATTATGCGGTTGCGACTGGCGTGGAAGGTTCCGGCACTGTTGACCCAGCCCCGGGGTCGGCTGAATCCCATGCGCTCAACAGCGCCATTACGGTGACAGCCACTCCAGATCCCGGTTGGCAGTTTGTGTCATGGAGTGGCAGCAGCGATGCGACGACTGCTGCCATTGATCTTATTGTAGACCATCCGGTCGAATTGACAGCTACGTTTCAACCCATACCCGAGGGTGGAGTGCCGCGGTTTTGCCTGCCCTGGTATGCCCACGAAACACGCCGCACAGGCCAAGCCAACGATGGCTCGTTCAGCCACGAAGATCGCTTCGCCTGGGACTACACGCTCGACATCGGCACGCCAATCATCGCGGTAGCTGCGGGCCGGGTAGTCAGAATCATCGACGACATCCCCAACAACCCTGAGGGCGCCGAACCCGACCCCGATTCACAGGCCAACATGATTCAAATCGACCTAGGAGCGGGTCTGCAATCGCTCTACGCCCACCTCGATCAATTCGGTGTGAGCGTCGAGCCTGGTCAGCGCGTAGTCAAAGGCCAATTCCTAGGCCGCTCTGGCAACAGCGGTTTCAGCACCGGCCCGCACCTGCACTATGAAATCCTCGATGCCTCCGGCAGAAGCACTTCCACCGGATTTGAAGAAGTCGTAGGCAACGACGGTATATCCCTGGAAGGCAGTATGGTGACCTCGCAAACCACCTTGAAGATTGATTCTCTCGACCAATACGTTGAGTCGTCGCTGCCCCTGGATGCTTTCTCCCAAAACGAGATCACCCTCACCGGCTCTGCACCACCTGCTTTCTTCTACGAAACAGGGGTGCCCTACAACGTCACGGGTCGGGTCAATGATCGAGCACGCAATGTATGCGTCGCCTTGGTCGATCTGGAAAGCGGCGAGACGGCGGTTTGCGATGTTCAGTCTGTTGGGCAGGACGACACCTTCGACATAGATTTTGAATTTCCTGATGGGTTGGAGGGAAATTTCTTGATGGGCATCGTCTCGGGCATGGCCGGCGTTTCGGGAGTTGCCCCGGTTACCGTTTACCTTTCTCCAAAGACGCTGGCCAACGCGGCTCCTACGGTGGAGGTTGACCCGCCATCAGATGACAGCATCGACTTCGGCGAAACGGGAACCTTGGCGGGCTTGGGCAGCGACGCGGATGGGGATGAATTGATCTACCTCTGGGCACAGACCTCCGGCCCCCCCGCCCAAATTGCGGACCCATCCTCGCCCAGCACCACGTTCAGTCTTGGCGTCGGATCAGGCCCAACCGCAGTACGCTTTCAACTGATCGCCACCGATGGCGTCAGCACCAGCAAGCCGGCCGAGGTGGTCTTCCACATGCTGGATAATTTCACGGTAACCCAAAGCGGTATCGCGGCCGAGGCGTGCTCTGGGACCGAAGAATGTGCCGCGGTGGCTACGACCACGATCTCTGCGGCTGACTCGTTCATCCAAGTTTACTTCGAGCTGCTCAATGGCGTCGAAGATGATCTATCCAGTTTTGAAATCCGCGACCCCTCAGGCCAAGCGGTGCTGACGGGACGACTTTGCGACCCTCTGAGTGGGTCGTTCGAGTCGATATTCTTGCGGTACAGTTGGTCGGGATTCACCTTTGAAAGCCAAGCCGGAAACTGGGCCGCCGTCTACCTGCGCAACGGGCAGGACGAAATCGCCATACCCTTTACCCTCGCACCTTAGACGCATGCGCGTTAGCTTGAAGCAATGAGTAAGCGCGGTTCAAATCCAGGTCGCAAATGGGGCTTGCTGATCGGCGGCGTCGTAACGCTGGCAACCGCAACCCTCTACCTCAGTGGCCCGCTCGACGGTCTGGCGTTGGGTGTGCTGGATTATCACTTCCGACGATTCAACCGCATCGAACCCTCCGACCGTATTTTGATGATCGACATCAACGACTATGCGGTCGAGCGGATCCACCGTTGGCCTTGGCCCAGGCGATTGCACGCCGAGCTGATTGATACCCTGAACGAATTTGGCGCCTCAGCCATTGTCATGGACGTCGTCTTCGCCGAACCCATGGCTCCGCGCCTCGACCATCCCCTGCTCTCAAAGGATGTCGATGTAGATCCTCCCGGCGACATTCGCGGTTCGGTCGGATTCGATGATCTTATTCGTGATGACGACGAGCTGGCCCAAGCCATGCAGCGCGGGGGCAATGTTTACTTGGCTATGTTCTACCACGCTGAGCGTCAGGGCGATCCCGCTGCTACCCTGCGACACAACGCTGAGCGCATTTTCATTGAGAATCCCGGAATCGATGTGCATCTGTTTCACGAATTGGCTGGGGCTGCCACTGTCGAGGAATCCCGCGATCTCTACTATCGCTTACGCATCCGCAGCCTCTTGGCCCAAGATTTTCAGCTGACGCGTACTGAGTTGGCTAATCGACTTGGTTGTGCTGCGGATGTCATCGATCGACACCTGGCACCAGCCAAACGCCATGCCGCCCGCATGGTGGTCACTGATGTTCTAAGCCGCGATCCTGACGCAGAATTCTCTGCTGTTCGGGCGACACTCTTGCCCGGACGGGCCCATGATGACCTGTCCCCGGACCGGGCTGACATTCTGCGCGCCTACCGAACGGTCCGGGCCCTGCGCGGCGTTCTTGGTGAGGCGATGATGCTGGACGGACCCATGCTCAGCCAGCTTGAAGAGGCTGCCGATGTCACCGTCCCGGTAGATAAGCTAGCCCACGCAGCCCGCCAAGTCGGGTTCGTCATCTTTGAAGCCGACTTGGATGGAGTCGTTCGGCGATTGCCGCTCATGGCTAACCTCAACGGGCAGATGATCAAGCAGCTCGGCTTCGCCGCTGCCTGTGATCTACTGGGAATCGACGATTCGGGCATCAACGCCCAAGACAGCCAACTGCTCCTGACTGATCATCAAGGCAACGTCTACCAAGTGCCGTTGGAAACGGACGGTCGATCCTTGATCAACTGGTACCTGGATCCAGCCAATCCTACCTGGCAGCACAGCTTCACACATTTGCCGGTCACGCGCATCATGGAGTTGGTATCCAACCGCAGCACCATTAGAAAAAATCAAGCCCGTTTGGCGTTGCGCACGGCTGAGGCAGTTCGATTGGCCTGTGGGGATCAAGAGTCAGCCTACGCCGATTACGCAAACAAGGTGCGGCAGCGAAACCGATTGCAAATAATCATCACCGCAGAGCCAAGCAGCGGCACTGAATCGAGCGGTGATCAATCCGAGTTGAGTCAACTCAACGCCCAAGTCGCCGCCCTGGAAAAGCAATCGCTCCAACTCCTAGCCATGACCCGGCAGCAAATCAAGGATCTCACGGCTGAATCAGCAGAAGAGGTGGTTCAGTTCGCGCAGGTGCGATCTCTTTCGTCTGATTTGCTCGACGGCCTGCTAAGCCGGCGGGTGGAGGAGGATAATGCTGCCCTGCACGTGCGCAACGAAGAGCTGGAGGGGGAACTGGGGCAGCTAATCGACAACAAGATCTGCTTCGTCGGCTATACAGCCACCGCGGTTGCGGACTTTGTGAACACGCCGATTTACGAGAGCGTCCCGGGTGTCCTAGCCCATGCCAATTTGGTCAACACGCTCCTTCAGAACCGGTTTCCGCGGATCGCTCCGCCATGGGTGGTCACCTTGTTGATCGTGCTTTCGGGCCTAGCCATCAGCGTGTGGACCGCAACCAAAGGGCCTTGGCCTAGCCTGATCGCCGTGCTCCTCGCCCTAGCGGCTATTGCCGGGGCATCGTCTGTTCTGTTCGCAACCCGAACCACCTACATCCCAGCCATTGGGGCTATGTTGGCTGTCTTCCTATGCTGGGCGTTCATTACGGTGTACCGCCAGATGGCTGAGCAGAAGACGCGCCGGCAAGTCTCGCGGGCCTTGGCACAGTATACTTCGCCTGCCGTCGCCAACCAGATCGCCCAAAACACGCGGCTCGAAGACTTGGTTCCCCAGCCTCGCGAAGTCACCTGCTTCTTTAGCGACCTCAAAGGATTCACCAGCATCAGCGAAAGGCTAGGTGCCGAGCGGACCCGCGACTTGCTCAACCCCTATCTGGAGGCAATGTCCCAAGTGCTGCTCGACCACCGGGCGATGATCAACAAGTTCATGGGTGATGGAATCTTCGCTTTCTTGAATCCGCCAATTCTTGCGTGTGCCGATCACGCGGTCGCCTCTTGCCGGGCAGCCTTGGCCAGCCAGACAGCCCTTGCCGAGCTAATCGAGCGCTTTGCATCCACGCCCCTGGCAGAGGACATGAAAGGCTTAGCCATGCGCGTCGGCATTAACAGCGGCACGGTGTTCGTCGGCGACTACGGCAGCGCCAACAAACTCGACTACACCTGCATCGGCGATGCGGTTAATCTGGCTGCCCGCCTTGAACCAGCCAACAAGTTCTTCGGGACAGCTACGCTGATCTCCCAAGCCACGAAAGATCACCTCGATGATAGCTTCCTGGTTCGCCCCCTCGGAAAACTCCAAGTGGTCGGTAAACAAGAAGCAGTCGGCGTGTTCGAACTCGTCCGGATGGTGGACCAAGCCACCGCCGGCGAGATTGAGTACGTCAATGGGTTCGCAGAGGCTGTATCTGCCTTCCAGGAGCGCCGCTGGAAGGAAGCCATTCAGCGTTTTGATACCTGCCGGAAACTGAATCCAACTGACCAAGCCGCAATAGCTTACGCCAGCATTGCCCAACGCTACCAAGCCAGCGAACCATCTGATAACTGGAATCAAGGCATCGAGTTGACAAGCAAGTAACCCCCCGGACGCCATCCCCCTACAATCGCCCAACTTTACCCATTTTATCGGTCCCCCTTAAAGTTACGGCGTCTGCAAACCGACAATGGGGGTGCGGGAGAGGAGTATTAGCCCGGGATCATCGTTGCATATCGCTTCTCCGGAGGACGGACCATGGTTCAACCCCAAATACATGTCTTGCTCGACGACAATGAGGTTCCCGATTCCATCGCCACCGCCCTGCGGCGTGTCGATGCGGGCATTCGATTGAGCCGACTTGAAAGCGAGTTGACCTCCCCCTCCAAGAGCAGGCCCGATGTCCGTTTGATCATTGCCAATCGGGAGGATGATCAATCGTTGGCCCGTTTTTCAGAATTGGTCAGCCTTTGCGATCAAAGTCCATGCGCAACGCTGGTCCTGACGCCGCGCCCGGTTGATGCATCCAAGATTGTCCGCACCTCGAATGGAACGCGCGTTGGCTTTGCCAGCGGCCTGACTGTCGACGAATTGTCGGGGCGCTTGTCAGCCATGTGTGCGTTGCAGCAACCGTTTGAGGATCTTCGCAAGGAAGTGGCTGAGCTCAAGGAACGTGAACGCATTCAATCGGCCCACGCAAGCGAATACGAAGAGCAAATGCGCTTGGCTAGGCAGATCCAGCAAGACCTGTTGCCCAACCCGCTTCCAGACATCGAAGGGGCCAGCCTGTACACCCTCTTTAGGCCTGCTGAACCTGTCAGCGGTGACATCTATGATGTCGCCCGCCTGGACGAGACCAATGTGGCTTTGTCCTGTGCCGATGCAACCGGACACGGGATGCCGGCTGCGTTGTTGACCATGATGGTCAAACGCACGATGGTTGGAAAGCAGGTCGGATCTAACAATTGCCGTATCTTGGCGCCCGATGAGGTTTTGCAGCAATTGAATCGAGAGTTGCTCGAAGCTGAATTGACCCACTGTCAGTTCGTGACGGGCGTCTATTGCCTCTATGACCAGTTTGCCCGCACGCTTACTTGGGCTAGGGGCGGGGCACCCTACCCCATTCTGGTGCGTCCGGGCGAGCCTGCACGACGCCTCTTCTCAGATGGATCCTTGCTCGGGGCATTGGAGTCACCGAACATCGAGTGTCTGACCGTCTACTTACAGCCTGGCGATACCGTGATCCTACGAACAGACGGCGTTGACGCCCTACTGCTCACCAAGAACAGCCGCCGGGTTCACGACGACATCACCGAGACCTCCTGGTTCAGGGAATTGGGGTCCAAGAGCATCGCCGACCATCTCGCTGACTTGGTTGATAGGCTTGAAGCTACGCCGCGCAGCGTTTGGCCCGTTGATGACTTGACCGTCATGGCCCTGGAAGTCAACTAGCCGTTCAGTTTTCGCCGCGCCCTTGGAGGTCAAGCCAATAGCTTGGCTAGGCGGTCCATGCCTTCGTCGATGTTCTCCATGCTGCATGCAAACGAGAATCTGAGGTGATCGTCGCTACCGAAGGCGGCGCCGGGGACGATGGCTACCTTGGCTTCGCTGATGGCCTTCTCGCAGAACTCCAACGAGCCTGAAAGTCCCATTCGATTGAACGCTTCGCGAGCATTTGGAAAGGCGAACATGCCGCCGGTCGGCCTGATGCACTTGAGGCCTGGCATGTCGTCAAGCCGCTGCCAAATGTATTGACCTCGCCGTTCATATTCTGCGCGCATTTCTTCGACGGCGGTTTGATCGGAAGTCAAAGCCAAGGCCAGGGCAATCTGGCTGAACGGTGCCGCCCCTGAAGTACCTTGGGATTGTAGCTTAGCCATCGCCTTGATATTTTGGACCGGTCCTGCGGAATAGCCAATTCGCCACCCGGTCATGGCATAGGCCTTTGATCCGCCGTTGACGGTGATTGTTTGGCCATACGCTTCTGAGCTGGCTGCTGCGAAACTAAGGAATTCTTGCTCGCCAAAAATGAGCCGATCATACATTTCATCCGAGACCACCAGGATGTCCTTGCGTTCGACGACCTTAGCCAAGGCCCGTACCTGATCGGGGCTGTAGCTGAACCCACCGGGGTTACTGGGCGAGTTGAAGAAGATAAGCCGGGTCTTGTCGGTAATCGCCGCTGCCAATTGGGCGGGCTCGAGGCAGAAGTTGTTGGATTCTTCGCCTTTGACAAAGACAGGAGTCGCCCCAGCCAGCTTGATCAACTCTGGATAGCTGACCCAGTATGGCACGGGCACGATGGCTTCATCGCCAGGATTTAGCCGGGCCATGCAAGCATGCTGACAGCCCATCTTGCTCCCAACAGTGATGATGACTTGTTCGGGCGCGTAAGTCAGCCCGTTCTCCCGTTTGAGTTTCTCGCAGATGGCATCCTTGGCGACGGCTAGTCCGTGGGCGGGTTTTGAATACTTGGTTTGCCCTTCGCGCAGGGCGGCTATCGCAGCTTCCTTGATATGAGAAGGAGTGTCAAAATCCGGCTCTCCCGCTCCGAAGCTGATGATGTCTTCGCCGGCTGCTCGAAGTTGGGCAGCCCTGGCGGTGACTGCCAAGGTGGCTGACTCTGCCATTTGCAACACACGTTTAGAAATGTCCACCGTCTTCCTCCAACCTTCACTGTTTCAAGATGATCGTGTCGCCCTTGCCGTTGCTATCGATGTACCCGACGCATGAACTCTTCGATCTCGGGCAACCCACCCTGGTATACGAGATACCCGTCAGGCGGTTCGCGCTCGGTGATGTCTCCGTTGATTGGGGTCTGCATGATCTTCTTAATCTCGCCCAGGTCATCGGTTTGGCCCAGCGCCCAGCCTAGCTTCACATAGGCAACCTCGGGAAGCATGTTGGCGATGGGTTCGACCCCCAGGCCCATGATTTCCCGGCCTGTTTCGTAGACGTACATTTGAGTATAGCCCCAAATGGTCTGTACGGTCATGTAGCTGGCTACGCCGGCTTCACGGGCCTTCTCGATGGCAGGGTATACCGCCCGATTCACATGCCCAAGCCCGGTCCCGGCAAAGACAATCCCCCGGTAACCGTTATCGACCAAGGATTCGATCACGTCCGGCTTCATCCCCGGGTAATAATAGACCAGCGATACCCGGTCATCGAAGGCGGCATTGAGCGCCAGATTGGATTCGCCTCTGGGGCAGCGCTGGTGATAGCCGGGGTTGAGTATGGTGATCTTCTCTCGTTCTACGGTTGCTAGCGGTCTATCGCCAATGGTGCGGAAGGTACTGCGGTAGCTCGAGTGCATTTTGCGCACGCGCGTGCCACGATGCAGCAGCCCATAGTCGTCCGAGGTAGGCCCGAACATACACACCACAATCTCGGCGATGTCGCTTCGCGCGGCGGTGTAAGTGGCATGGATCAAATTCAAGGTTGCATCGGAACTGGGGCGATCGCTGCTGCGCTGAGAGCCAACCATGACGATGGGCACGGGCGGGTTTTGCAGCATGAAGGAGAGCGCTGCGGCTGTGTGGTGCATGGTGTCGGTGCCATGCCCGATAACAATACCGTCGATGCCCTTCTCGATCTCGGCTGCACACGCCTGGGCTACGCCGATCCACTGCTCAGGGCCCATGTTCTCCGAGAAGATGCCGTAGAGTTTCTCGGTCTCCAAGTTGCAGATGTCCGCCAATTCAGGAACCGAGCCATACAGCTCGCCGGGAGAGAAGGCTGGAATCACGGCGCCGGTTCGGTAGTCCAGTCTTGATGCGATGGTCCCACCGGTACCGAACAGTTTGACCCTGGGCTTGCCAGCTGAGTAGGGGAACTTCTTCTCTGGTATCTTGTACTGGGCTTCGCGGCGTCCGACTTCTTCGAGCGATTCAATTTGGTCGGCAGCTAGGCCAATGTTGTAGCCGCTGTCTAGTTTGAGGACGATATGTAGCTCGTCGGCGGTTTCGCTACGCGGCAGAACCAAGCCCTCGAACTGGCCTTGCTTGGTTTTGGCCCGCACCTCGCTCCATACGCGAATTCCATCCCGGGCCAAGACTTCTCGGCTAATGCCGCGGTATCCCCGTAGATCATCCTGAGCTGTTTCAGTAGACATCGTTTTCCTCGTAGCTGCACAGCGTGTGCGCCGCGTTTGACGGTTCACCAAAATACCCGTTTTGGCCTGGCAATGCGACAGCCAACGGGTTCACTTGGCGCTGCCCCGCTGATGCGGCGCTGCGGCATGACGGGTCACTTGGCCTCTGCGACGAGTGTAGCTTCGATGGTCGCAACCGGCACCAAGGCCCGTGGCTCGAAGCGGACCATCGATACAGTCGCGATGACCTCTATTGTCTTCATGAGCTTGGTATTGCTGGGGATGTCCCCGCTCAGTTGGAAGTGCAGCAAGTGCTCGGCGTTACGGAGTCGGTTTCCGGCGACCGTGTTAAGTTTGCGCAATCTGGTCTGGATCATCCTCTCGTCTTTCCTAGCCTTTGAGAGCCGTTGCTGCAGGCTTCGAAGCTGGGATTGTCCACTGTCCGATTTATGGGCGTTGAGAGCCTTCTGGGCGCTGGCGACGGCTGTGCGGGCACTACTAGCACCCTGCTCCAGGCTCTTGATCCTTTGTCTCTCGCCACTTGTCAGCGGTACGTCCATCTTGAAGTGCGAATGCAGGCCGAGGACGGCATGCCGTCGTGAATTCTGAGCAGCTTGCCCTTGAATCGGAGCGTTTCTCCAATCAGCTCGCATTCGGTGGGTTCATCGAAAGCGGCAACAGAAGGTGCCCCAAGAAGGTTGCTCTTACCAGGTGCTTGGCTGAATGGTCGCGAAGCCTTCGAGGCTTG
>JAJDDP010000059.1 GCA_029260235.1 Phycisphaerae bacterium
AGTTGCTGAATTCGACGGCCCGATTTACCATGCCAGGCAGGCCTCAGATCTTCCCAACGACTCTCCGCTCATGGTGAGGGATCGAGCAATCCAGATCTCAGAGCACACGTGGCAGGACTCAGTTAGTCCAGCAAGATTTGCCAACCATTCGTGCAATCCTAACTGCGGAGTCGACGGGTGCACAAAATTGGTGGCGATGCGCCCAATTGCCAAGGGAGAAGAAGTAACGTTCGACTACGACATGACGGAAGATAGTGACTGGGAGATGTCTTGCAGATGCGGCGAACCTGAATGCCGATCAGCGGTTCGTGGTTTCAGATTCTTGCCCCGCAAGAAAGTGGATGCGTACGGACCGTTTGTGTCTGACTGGTTAGCGGCTAGAACGGCGAGACAAGATAATGAGTGACCCCAAGACTACTCCATCATGGATCAAAGATCAAATACGAACAGCTCTCCCAATGCTCGGGATGTTGGTGGTGGTCTTGGCTTTGTTCCTTTCCCTTTCGTATCTCACTTCCAAAGTCTTGAAAACAATTGGATTGAAAGAGGTAGCGCTGGTTCTTGGGCTCATGGTCCTTCTTGCAGCGCTCTCGTGCGTTGCATCTGCGATTCTCGCGAGGCTCCATCTCGAGAAACGATTAGGAATTGCATTGAACGAGGTCCGTCAAGCTGCGGATCGGCTTAAGCACGAAGCAGCGACCGTCATACAACTTGTCAATCTTCTAAAAGGAGAAAAGACTTGGTTGGTTGCTGACAGAGAGGTCTACGCCATTGAGGCGTCTGCTGACTTAAGCATTGATGTTGTTGCGCCGGACCTCTATTACGAAGAACAACTAGAATACCAAGAGGTCATCGCACGGAACATCTCAATGACAAGCGGTCCCACGTATCGCTATCTCGTTCCCGATCATGCGGATACCCGAAGTCAAGCTAGGAGGGTTGTTGAGGGGCTGTGTCGAATATTGGCGGCGGCGAAGATTGCAGATCTTGAACAAGTTGTAAGCGAACGATTTCAGGTTGGTTTCCTCGAAGAAAGGGAGGAATTCCCATCAGCTTCACTGCATGGGCTCGCGATCTATACATGGCGCAACGGGAAAAGACAGTGCCTCCAGTACTTGCCCCGAGAATTTGGAGCACTCAACGTAAATATTCCTTTGCCCGAGAATTGGCCGGGTGACGTCAAGATAGGCGGCAAAGTGGTTGATTCGGCTACAGATGAATTTGCAAGCCTCTTCGCTAAGGCGGACAGGCTCAAACAGTAGGGGCCAAATGGGTGGATAGATTAACGCTTAGTGGCAAAGCAGTTACGTTTCGACGAGTGAGCAAAAGACTCAACCACAAGTTTGAGATGAGCGGAATAGATTTCCGCGTGGCTGCAGGAGAGTTCCTCACAGTGCTTGGTCCGTCGGGATCCGGCAAGTCTACGCTTCTCGGGTTCGTAGGCGGCTGGGTGACACCAGACCGAGGAACCATCGAAATCGGCGATGTCATATTTAACGACGTCCCCGTGCGCGAACGACCCGTACGGACCTGCTTTCAAAAGGGTGGCTTCCTCTTTCCGCACATGACTGTCCAACAGAACGTCGGTTACTCTTTGAAAGCGAAGGGTATCAAGAGGCGTCGAAGACATGACCTGACCAAAGAACTCCTATCAAGCGTAGGTCTCTCCGGAATTGGAAGTCGTCGAGTGGCCGATTTGTCGGGCGGTGAGGCACAGAGGGTCGCGATCGCGAGGGCGATTGCTGACCCGCAACCCGTGCTCCTACTGGACGAAATTGAGACTGGACTGGACACGGGACTTAAGAAGACCATTCGGCAACTACTCTTGGACGTCTCCGCCGAAAGAGGCTGCACCGTAATCTATGTTACGCATGATTCTGCGGAGGCGCTCGCGCTAGCGTCCAGGAAACACTCGCGAGTTGCAGTCATCAACGACGGAAAGATTGAGCAGGTAGCAAACCCAGAAGTACTCTATTCTAACCCCACGAGCTCATTTGTTGCAGCATTCACAGGCGAGGCCAACCTCCTTTCGGTTACGTCGGCTTATGCTGACGTGGTTACTACCCAAGGAGGAAATAGTTTTCCCATGCCAAAATGTGAAGGGGAGATAAGATTCTTGCTTCTGCGACCGGAATGGCTGCTCCTTCACGCCGAATCCAATGCTTGCATTCCGCTACGTGGACGCGTAAGTAGTGTCGAGTACCTCGGAAGCCGTACTAGAGTATTCGTAGACGTCAATGGAGACTGCCTGCAGGTCTTCGCACGGCCCGATTCGCAGATGGGCGTGGGAGATGAACTGGTTCTCGGTGTTCTTCCAGAGAAAGTAGTCGGACTTGCGCGATAGGTCACGGACAGGATGTTTTGAATCGATGTGGCGACGAATTCGACGCAACTGGTTAACAATCGCCTGCGCGATCACGTGGATCGGTCAATTCGGCCTCCTGTTCGTTGCTCCTTTCTGCCTCATACTCAGGTATTCGGTGGGCGTTCGCGACTATTACGGAGGTATTCAGCCTGGGTGGTCATTCGATGGATGGCGGGACATGTTCTCGCCTTCAGTTATGCAAATCGCTCTAAGGTCTGTAGGAATGTCTCTCCTTACAGTCGCTCTTTGTGTTCTTGTCGGCACGCCAGTCGCAGTCACGGTTTGGCGAGCCTCAGGTAGAATGAGAGCCCTTCTTTCACTCGCGCTTGTATTGCCGCTAGCAATCAACGGGATACTGGTAGCGTATGCCTGGCAAGCTATTCTGGGCAACCAAGGTTGGATAAATCGATCTCTCCAAGCAGTAGGCCTTATAGATTCCTCCGTCGAGTTGCTCTTCAATCAGGCCACGGTATCTCTAGGTCTCTTCGGAGCCTATCTAGCTTACTTTGTCCTAACAGTCTTTTTATCTCTTGAGAGGATTGATCCTGGAATGCTCACCGCCTCTTCGTCCCTTGGCGCGACATCCTCCCAGACCTTCTGGTGGGTGATCGTTCCGCTGGCCCGCCCCGGCCTCGTGGCTGGGACTCTCCTTGTTTTCTTGCCGTGCGTCGGTGAGTATGTGGTGCCTGATTTACTTGGAGGAGGCAAAGTCTTTCTACTCGGCAATTACACCAAGTTTGCGTTTTATGAAGGGAGGAACTGGCCGCTTGGCAGTGCGCTTCTTACTGCGTTGACCGGCCTATTGTTACTGTTTGTGGTACCTGCAGCATACCGGCTAAGAGGTGCATTCTTCCCAGAAGGTAAGCGATGAAATCAGTCAACCAACTACAGCGTTGCATAACTGGCATGGCGCTGCTAATACTCTACTTGCCTATTGTGGTTATTGTCTGCTACTCATTCAATGCAGCTCCACGCGGCATGGTCTGGCAGGGCTTCTCGTGGCGTTGGTACGCTGAAGTGTGGCAGAATAAGTCCCTGATGGATTCAGTCCAAAACAGCCTGCAGGTATGCGCCGCGACGACTGCCCTTTCCGTCGTCATAGGTGTTGGCATTGCATTCCTTTTGAGCGAAGCGGCCGGGCGGACCTTTAGGCTGTTGGCGCCGCTGATACTGCTTCCGATCCTCACTCCAGACCTTCTGATTGCACTGACAAATGCCCTCACTTACCAGGCGATCAAAGTGCCCAAGGGCATCCTAACCATTGCTGCCTCCCAGTCCGTTGTTGGCGCTGCATACGTTGCGATTATGGTAACTGTCCGTTTGCGATCGATCAACTACCATGCGTACGTACGGGCGGCAAGCTCGCTTGGAGCAAGCCAATGGCGCATTGCGATTGACCACTTTCTACCCTTGTCAACTACTCCCGTCCTACTAGGAGGTGGCGTAGTCTGCGTATTCAGTTTGCAGGACTTCCTCTACGCCTTCTTTTGTGGCGGAGTTGGATCGACAACTCTTGCTGTTCACGTCTACGGCCTGGTGCGCTTTGGTCCACATGGTGGATTGAATGTAATTTATGTACTGCTGTTTGTTATAGCTAGCGCGGGGCTTTGGTCCGTGTCGAAAGCTTCAAGGAGGGACTAAGCATGAGATCTCGTAGTGTTATTCTGCTCGTCGCGGCTTCGTGGTTGGGTTGTACGCCTAACGACAAGAATCCGCCTGCGGAAGAGAAAAAAGACGAAGCGAAGATCTTATCAGTATTTAACTGGACTGACTACATCGGCGAGGAGACGATCCCACGGTTCGAGCAACGGACGGGTATCCAGGTTCGGTACGACAGCTACTCCAGTAATGAGGAGTTGCTTGCTAAACTGGAAACAGGCGGAGCACAATACGACGTGATTTTTCCTTCGGGATATGCCGTCGAGATTCTGCTCCGAAAAGGCATGCTGGCGAAACTTGATAAAACCATAATGCAGAACCTTAAGAACGTCGCAGAGGAGTTTCGTTCCCCGTACTTCGATGAAGACATGGAGTATTGTATTCCATACACATGGTCAACGACAGGTATTGGGTACGATTCGGAGCTAATAACGCATGCCGAGGCGGGAAGCTGGGAGATTCTTTTCGACGCAAGATTCAAGGGCAAGATTCTGATGCTCGATGATGTGCGAGCTTCCGTTGGGATGGCACTCAAGTATGTGGGGGCATCCGTGAACTCGGTCAATCCCGCAGAACTGCAGAAAGCAAGAGATGTTTTACTGAAACAGCGCCCTCTGGTGCATGTCTATGCAAGTGGGGGGTTGCCGCAGCTATTTGGCAGTGGCGAAGTGAGCGTTGGATACGGATGGTCCGGCGATATTCGCCAAGCTCAGAAGATCAATCCGAAGGTCCATTATAGAGTCCCCAAAGGAGGATCGTTGATCTATGTAGACTACATTTGCATCCCAGCGTCTTCTGCCAACGTCGTCGAGGCTACCAGGTTTATCGATCACATCCTCGATTCTGAAATTTCTTTGGAGATTGCAAAGACAACTGCATACGCCACAACAAATTCTGCCGCGAGAAGTCTCGCCGGGAAAGAATTGAAAGGGCTGTGGGCAGATCTGGATGAGTGGGACAAGGAGAAAGGCTTCGAGTTAATCCGGAATCTGGGACTTGGCATAGATCTTTATGACCGGCTCTGGCGAGAAGTGAAGAGTCGCTGAGTGCGGAACTTCGGGATTGGCTGAGTACATGGCATTGGTTGGCCCTTCCATTCTTGGGCATTCCTCTCACCCCGAGTTTTTCGGGGAAGAAATGTCAGTGGTCACTCAAACAAATCCGTCCGGTTGAGCTTGCACAGCAACGAGTTATCCCGCTCCCTCTACATCCTGCCTGACTGTTTCTTCTGGGACACTATGGAAGTGGTCTACTCCACCCCACGCAGCGGATCAAAGCGCATTCGGGAACTTCAGGTTGCCAACTACCCGTTCTAAGAAGTTAGACTCTCGACTCTACTTGACGCTGGAATTGAATATGGACATAAACTTCAGTTCTGCCTTGTCCGCAAAGAGCCCAGACAGTAGACAGATCGCCGCAAGAAATGACAAGCCGCCAGGGTCCATTGCATCACGGGGAACGCCAACGACTTTGAGGCCACTCTGAAGAACAAGGACGACGAGGAACCCGAACAGTAGGCCGATGTAGAAGGGGGTAGCGTGCTTCCAGTAATCACTCTTGAGCATGTTGTAGTTGTCCCTTTGCCAGAACACCAGAAGGCCTCGGGCCGCTCCACCAATCCCACCCGAAAGCACGCTGATCACGTAGAGGGGCTTCAAACCCCATAACCTGTAGGATGGATCGTCAGCCGTCCGAGATAGGACGAAAACAACCGCCACAAGTGAAATCAGGGAGAACGCAACCAACTCGCCCATCACTCGATACGGCCTTGACGTTGCCCACCAACCGTGGGTCTCAACACGAAACTCTGCGGGGCTGCGTTCATGCGCCATGGTCGTCCAGCCTCCTGTCTTGAACAGCGTGCCAGCATATCACGCTCGACGCCTGCTCGCCAGCCCGCACTTCCGACGCTCTCGCTGCCCCGTGGCATTGGACGATGAAGGCTTTCTCTGCGCGCACTCCATGACCTTCGGGTCATCCCCCGCCTTTGGCCTGCCCTCAAAAAGAAATACTTTTTGCCCGCCTATAGAGAACTTCAAAAAGTTTGGTGTCCACGCCGCAGAAGAGTGCCACGCTATGGCACCGCAGACGGCCCCCCGTAGCCTCGAGAATCCGGTGCCATAAACGCCTCTCCGGGGGGATTACCCCGCGACTAGCTCGACTAGCTTTGTCTGGTCTCCAGAGAGAAAGAGGGGGTGGGGGTAAATCTTAGGGACTATCGCCACGCAGGGGGTTCCCTAAGGGATCGCTTTTTCGAAACACACCAAGCGTTCGACTCGGCAGGAGTCGGGGCAGTCCCCTCAGCTTGCCGTAGGAACCGCAGAGATAACGATATTCTGCATGAACAGGCTTGACCCTGCTCTGAACCGCTTAGCTCGCTAGGTTGCGTCAAATGCTTTCTGAGCTGTTGTCAGCTTTCTCCTAATTATCACGACGAAGCAAACAGGGATGAATGCAACCCTACCTAGTACCAAGCCAACAGACAGAACGCCAACGACTGGACAGCAGAAAATCATGTTGCCAACATGCATGAGTCATCCTTTCGCAATCTAGGATCTGAAGATGTAGGACAACATACACCCTCCATCCTAGATCTGTTGTCTTATTCGGGTTCCGCTGCAAGTATTTTCGCCTCCTGAGCAGAATTCGGCTAGCCCAACTAGATTTTTCTGGTCTCCAGGCAAGAAACGGGGTGGGGGTGAACCGTAGGGACTATCCGCCCGCAGGGGGTTCCCTAAACGATCCCTTCCGAAGTGTACGCCAAATGTCTCTTTGGACAGTATGACGAGCAGTCCCCACAGCTTGCCGTCAGAGCCGCAGGGATAAGGATATTCTGCTTCAACACGGCTTGACCCTACATTGAGTCGGTCGATTGACCACGAACGTTCAGTTCAATTCCTACGGCTTCTCGCCCTTCTTTTTCCTTCTCCGATTTTTCGCAAGAAAGATGAAGGAATCTCCCTCGCTCCCGCTCAATATAGATTTGAAAGATGACTTGGGAATCGACCGGAACGACCGGCCATTCCGCAACCCAAAGGAGCGATGCAATGGAGACAACAAAGACAACCAAAGGGCCGTGGTACAACCCAGCAATCAACGAAGGCGTTCACGACGCAGAGATCACCAGCGTCGAAGAGCAGGAATACGGCGAAGATAACGACCAGATGATCCAGGTCGCGCTCTGGTTGCCGGAGGAGGAGCATACTTTGGTCACGAACTTCTACTTCCCACAGGGAGCAGGGAGCAAAGCAGCTCAACGTTTCTGGCATTTCTGTCGCTGCGTTGAACTCGAACCAGCCGATGCCCGGTATGAACCACAATTATTCGAGGGACGGAAGCTGCTGATTGAAGTTGAGCTAGCAAACCCGGAGAACGCTAGCATCGATTGGGCATACTCGGATGTGCGCCGCTTCTTGCCTGCAATGGACAACGTGCGGCTTGTTTGATTTGGAGACTATAGCGATTGCCACCGTCGTGGTGAACGGGCCTGGTTCCGTCTATTCCCCGGAGGTTGGTTGTAGATGATGGAGAACTTTACCGCTGTTGTCGCGGGGAATGCGCCTTAGGACGGATTCAACAACGAGGATACGACTCGGATTGTTCATGCCGTCCCAAACGTCTGCAAAGAACTTGACGAAATACCGCTTGGTATTGGTCAAGGCTTCTGGTTCGCTCTCTCCGGATAGATCATACAGTTTGGAATAGTTCTCTGGCGGGGTCTTGTTGACGCACTTGTAGGCGGTCAGCTTGGAAGCATCGACGTGGCCATAATCTTCGGGATTGCTCTCGATAATCTCTTCGGCGATTAAAATGAATGTGTAGTCTTCTTCCCATTCTGGTCTGATCATCCTGTCTCCTCCGATTTCTTGTTGGACTTGGTCTCGGGCTTCGTCTCGCTCTCGGAGTCGGTTTCTGGTTCGGTCTCCGGTGGGAAATAGATGGCTTCGATAGATTCTGTCGCGTCGGCTACCATTGCCGGATTGCGTTTGATGTAGGCATCGGTCATTCCGTCTACCTTGTGTCCGGCGAGAATCTTGCAATGTAGTTCGGCTGCCCCGCCTTGGACAGCGGCTGTGTATGCTCCGTCCCTTATGTGGGCTAACTCAACCGTCTTTCCAAGTCCCGCTTTTTCCTCGCGAAGAAACCGAAACGCTGTTCGTAGTCCCTGTGAGGTGTAAGGTCTGCGATACTGGGTGATGAACACTTCTTCGCCCTGATGCCCACTCGATTCGAGATAGTCGAGCAACGCCTGTTTGGTCCGGTCCCAGAGAATGCCAACACGGGCGACCGGCTTACGTTCACCTTTAGCAGCCTTGATTCGGTCGAATATGACCCACCCATTGTTCCAATCGATAGACGACTTGGGAAGTCGCCTCACATCACATCCGTAGTAACATAGATTTAGAGCCGTCAGGAGGATTGCTTTCCATTTCAAATCTGCAACGTCAAGCAAGCGGTGGAAGACATCAAGAGGGATGGGTTGAGAGTCCGTGCTGTTGGCGGGGGGTAGATCGGACTTACCACTCTTCAGGGCATCTCTGACTCGGGAACATTCATCCGAGTCGATCTTCTTCCCGTGAGCGTAGCGCAACAGCCGCATGGGATATTCAAAATAGTGATCAGCCGTTTTTGGGCTTCCATCCTCCATGATCTCCCAAACGGCGTCTTCAAAGCGCGTGATCGCTTCGTCGTCAACGTCGGCAACCGTCTTCGCAGGGGAAACCTGTTTTGCGAAGTAAGCCCAATAGCGTTTGACCTTTCGCTGCTCATCCGGGCTGATCGTCTCGCCCTTGGGTTTTTTCCCGCCCCGTTTCTTCTTGGAGTCCGCGTCTCCTTCCATGTAGAAGTCCAAGATCTTGGACAACCCTACGCTTGCCTTTGGTTGTTCATCGACGATGCACAGGCCCGTTTCCTTGCGAAACGATTCCGGGTCGGTCAGGGCAAGCTCACGAACCAGTCGCCAGAAGTCTGCGGATGGGATGTCGTAGCGGATGAATTCGCGGTCTTCGAGTATGTCTCGGATGCGTTCGGGCAGAGCAATCTCGGGATGAAGATGCGGTTCGTGTTCAACCGCTATGTAAAGCTTGTCCGGGTCGTCCGCATAGCAGCGTACCCATTCTCGAAATCGGAACATCGCCTGAAATCGGTCGCGGGTCTTGAGGTTTGACTTGTCCCAGGACTCGCCAGTCCCTCCAACGTAGAACATGCCAGTAGCCTTATGCCAGGCGAGGTAATGGCGTCCCTCCATGACGGGCAAATCGTCAGCGTCCGCGACCACGAGGAGCGGCTTGGTTTTTTGCTGGGGTATGTTCTTGCGGGGTGGTTCGCCGTTGTTTTTGCTGGGTTTCTTAGCCACGCTAATTCTACCAAAAACTGTGTTTCTGGGCCTAGAATCAGCATAGCAAATGTAAGACTAAATGTAAAGTGGCGTTTTTTGATACGCCACTTGATTGGAGGCGGGGGGAATCGAACCCCCGTCCCGCGACGGTTCTGGAGGAGTTTCTACGTGCGTAGTCGAATCATTTGAATCTCGCCTTGTCCGGCGCCGATCGACAGGCTCCGGGGTTGGCCAGCCCGACTGTTTTCTCGCCATTGAACGGTCAGGCGTCGCTCAATGGCCAGCCCGCTGATGGCGTCTTACCAGATAGCGAGCGTCTCCGGTTCGACGGGCTGTCCTATTTAGGCAGCCATGCGCAACTGTGAGTTGGCATATAAAGTGTGTGCCCGTGGTTTAACGAGGCCAACGGACAACCTCGGCACGCCGCTCCTCTGTCTTCACGCCCGGTCGAGCCCAATCGCCCCCGGCACGAAGGAACATTCCTCCGCTGACAGTTCGTCCAATTGTATGCGGTTACAGTCGGTCCTGGCAAGTCAGCGCCCTGCCGTCGGCGATACTAGCTCGAAACGTGCTCCTGCCACCTCGTCCAGGACAACCAGGTTAATCTGGTCGAGGTTGAACAGAGGCCTTGGCTACAAGCCGAAGCGAGTTTGGAGCCAGGTGGTCATCTCTTCCAAGGCGAGCGGCGAGATGGTTTGCCGGATCGCAGCATACTCAGCCACCGTGCCAAGTTTGGCTTCCTGGAAAAGATGGTTGAGGCTGTGCAGCTCCTTGACGGTATAGCTGGGGTTACCGCCGGATTTGAGGGCAGTTTCAATAGCCCGTAGGTTCAATTCAGGTAGGACCTGAAGGTCGAGGGAGCCATTCAAAGCCAAGACCGGGCACTCGACCGCCTGAAGCGATTGTCGCGGGTCGTGAATTATGAACCAACGGAGCATTGGCAACGTGAACGTGTACGTTGCTCGATGGAGATGTGGCTGCACTGCTTCGTCGGAAACCGGTTTGCCCTCAGCGCCGGGCTGGGCAGCGAACTGCGCCTTGATTAGGTCGCGGACAACTGGCTTCAAAGCATGGGAAGAATCCGTTTTGTCAATCACGGCCAACACTGCTCGATACGCGTGCAGCACAGCAGCAACCTGAGACGGTGTGGATCCATTGGCCAATAGCGCCGCTTCGTTCTGGGATAGCAAGATGTCTCCGCCTGGCACTCCGGTCCCTGCCAGAAGGATGATGCAGGCGACGTCAGGTGACTCGACTGCGACTATGGGAGCCACCGTGCCTCCCTCGCTGTGACCAATCAACCCAATGCGATTCGCATCGACTTCAGGTTGGTTCTTGAGATAGGCGATGCCAGCTAGGACATCCTTGACGAGATCTGCTCCGGTCAGATCATTGGACAAACCGCCGGAACCTCCGATCCCGCGATCATCCACCCGCAGCACGGCGATGCCTCGTCGCGAGAGGTGGTCGGCGATTACCCAGAACGGCTTGTGGTCGAAAATTGTCTCGTCGCGATCCTGCACTCCCGAGCCCGTGAGCAATATGACCGCAGGATGAGGCCCTTTACCCTCGGGGATGGTCAGTGTTCCCGCCAACTGCGCCCCATCGTCCACATTGGTATACACTGCGTCTCGCTGAGCGTAGGGAAACGGAGGCATGGGAGCCTGCGGTCGATCGCCGCCAACAAGCTTGGCCTCCTCTTCGGTGATGCGTTCCAGTCGTTCTTTGAAGATCCTGCCGCCCTGCCGGAATTCTCCCGTTGCGGTGCGACCATCGGAAGATCGCGTGAGAACATGGACTGCTGGGGCAGGCGGTGGCTGGCGGAAGGTAATCTTGGTATCAGTAAATTCCACATCAACTAGACGCATGGCTACAACTTGTTGAGAAGGAATGTCCAAGGTTGCTTCATAAGAGCTCGGAGCATTCCCAGGCTTGAACAAGGCCATGCATTCTATTGCAGATCCACCGGGGATCTCAATCGTGCACTTCCACCACTGGGGTCCCACCGTATTCGAGGCGGAAGACTGAGCTGCGCATGCTTGTGCGGCGTGAGGGCCACCGGCAGCCAGAAGGATGAGCGTCAACATCCAGACTATGCGCTTCGACAACATGGCAGTGCAGCTCATCGGGAAGACTCCGATTCGCAAGCGAGAATTTCTAGTCAGAGAATCGCCATATGCTTTGCTCAAGTGACAGAGCATCATTCGTGGGCAAGCTTCTTCACCGCTTCTGCAAAATCGGCCATACCAAATGGCTTGTAGAGGACCGGGCAGCTGAGCTGCTGAGCCTCAGCGGGCAATTCCTTATCATCAGTTCGGCCTGCGATGATCAGCCCCCTGCTTGAGGGATTTGAGTTCAAGATGTTTCTGAGACAAACCGTGCCGCGAGCATCCGGCAATTCGACGTCGGCAACCACAACATCGAATGTCTCGCCGATCCCATCGTGCTCCTTGGGAGATGTTCGACAGCCGGCGGTTTGACAATCGCCGAAGCCATCGACGTCAAAGCCAATACCACGGAGCGCACTTATCATCAGAGACCGCACCTGCTCGTCATCCTCAATGATCAGCACACGAGCTCCTCTGGGAACCGACAGCCGTTCCTCTGATTCAGCAGCAGGAGCCGCTTGGTCTTGCTCTACACGGGGCAGGAGGAGGGTGAACTTTGCACCTTCGCCTGGGTCTGACACCACCTCACACCATCCGCCATGATCACGAACAATGCCGCGAACAACCGCCAACCCCAATCCGGTCCCCTGTTCTCGTGATTTGGTGGAAAAGAATGGGTCAAAAACACGGCTCCTGGTTTCAGCGTCCATGCCGATGCCATCGTCTGTCACTTTCAGGCAAACGGTTGGTCCAGTCAAACTCGGTGCCAACGCCCGCAGCTCGGCCGACACCTCTGTGGACACCGAGAACTCAACGGTGAGGTGCCCTCCGTCCGGCAAGGCGTCTCGCGCGTTGACCGCCAAGTTCATCAACACCTGTTGTATCTGTGTGGGATCAACGCGGGCGAAGATCGGTTCATCTGGGATTCGCCAGCTCTGTGTGATCGATGCCGGCAGCAAACGCCTGAGGATGTCTTGAACATCCCTACACAGTGCGCAGATGTCTGCACTAGTTTTCTCGGCCGGCGCCTTCTGGCTGAATGTCAACATCGAGGAGGTGATTCCCACGGCTTGTCGCGCCGCTTGCTCCACCATGTCCAAGTGCTTCATGGCGCTCGAATCTGCCGGCAAGGCAATGCGGGCTAGATTCAGTCCTCCAAAAATGACCGTCAGCAAGTTATTGAAGTCGTGAGCCAAGCCACCAGCGAGGGTTCCGATGACCTCCATTTTTTGCGATTGCAAGAGCTGCTGCTGGAGAGAATACTGGTTCCGTTGCGCTTCGTACTTCTCCAGGACATGCCTGGTGACTGATCCCAGGCGGTACAGGTGATCCTTGGCAATAAAATCATCTACGCCCTGCCTCAGGCAATTGACTTCTGATTCTTCGTCGGAGCAGCCAGCCACGACAACGAGAGGGATCTCCTGCTCAGACCCTCGCAGCAACGCAAGCGCAGCGAGTGCATCAAACTCTGGGGGCGTGTGATCGCTGAGAACTATGTCCCACTCTTCTGACCTTAGCAGCTCTGGAAGCTCAGACAGTGTTTCGATGCGACGATACTCGGGATCGAATCCCTCCAGTCGCAGTTCATGAATAGACCGCTCCGCATCGTCGGGATTGTGTTCGAGGATGATGAGTCTGACTGGTTCGAGTGCAGCCAAGTCGGGGCGTCTGTTTGAATCAATCGCTTTCGTCATGACAGGATAATCCGCGGCTTGAACATGCGTGCAGAACTCAGTGCTTCTGGATGCGACGGGCACCCAATAGTGTGCATCTTCGCACAATCGGCGGCTGCCTCGCCGGCACACTGATGGCCCGTCGCAGACAAAGCAAATCTCTCCCCATCAATCGAGCACACGCCAGTTTATCAAGAACGGGCCGCAGTGTCGAGTTGAGGTATAGTTCAGGGCACTGCTCTTTGGATTGACCGAAGACGACGCTATCGCGATTTGATACTGTCAGCCTGGTGAATCAGCAACCCTGAGATGGAAACTTGCACCACTGACCGATCTGCCCCTAAGATGCATGCACCTTTCCCCTTGCGGGTGAGGCCATCGGCGGGCCTGTTTGAGTGATCTTGAAAGGAATGCAGCAAGCATGAAGACAGGAAATCTACTCCGGCCTAAATTCGTGGGCGCCTTAGCAGCCTTGCTATGTGCGCATGCCTGTGCATCCGCAGTTGGCGCTGACGAAAAGCAAGAAAAGCCAAAGAACAAAGAGCAGTTCCGTGGACAGCTTGGGCCTAACAGCAAGAAGATCAAGATTGAAGGCGACAAGACCTTCATTTGGGCGGGGCGAAAACCCGAAGCTGAATCGTCGGATTGGTACGACTTCACCGGCTCACCTATTCCGGCCGAGCAACTCCAGTTCGGCATCGGCAAGGATCGCATTCGGTCTATTGACGACCCACTGTTCGTCTCAGCCGATGATCCTAGACTGATGAAGCTCCCTCCAGCGGCCTACGGCCGAGACGAGAAAATCGAGACCAACGACGACCTCAGGGTGATCGGCTACGTCGTCAACGGCGAGGCCAAGGCC
The DNA here is from genome assembly GCA_029260235.1 of Phycisphaerae bacterium. GTDB lineage: Bacteria > Planctomycetota > Phycisphaerae > UBA1845 > UBA1845 > OFTM209. The sequence continues at coordinate 14,006 of JAJDDP010000059.1, forward strand.
TATCCGACCAGCTTGCTCGATCATCACGAATTGGTAAACGATAAGATCGGCGGCAAGCCCGTCACAGTCGGTTGGTGACCGCTTGCCAAACTGTCCGTGGTTCACGGACGAGATAACAGCGGTCAAGTCGATGAGTTTGGTGTAAGCGGCTATGTCCATAAGGACGTCTTCCTCATCTTTGACCGCAAGACCGAAAGCCTGTGGTGGCCCTTCGATGAACAAAAGTGGACTTGCATTTCTGGCCCAAGGCAGGGTGAGACCATTCCATTTGTCGAAGAGACTGTCGTGAAGCTTGGCGAGTGGCGAAAAAGGCACCCCGACACAAAGGTCTTGCTAGGTTCCAAGCGCCAGATCGAGGCTCGCGAAGAATCCTAATCGGATCTTGAGTGCCAATTGCGTGCAGCTCAGCGCTTGTTGGGGTTGCTCGACGGCAGAGGAGGACCTGCCCCCAGAGAGCGGTCACCGTTAGTTGCAATTGGCACACGCACTTATGGGAAGGGCGACATGACGCTCATAACTCGATGGCCACAGGTTTGAACCCTGTCCCCGCCAATCGGCAAGCTGAGACAGGCCAGTCACTTATGACTGGCTTTTCTTGTGCGCATTTGCTGGCAGCTTGGGCTAGGCTTGCCAGAGCGTACTGGATTTGGTGCCGTTGGACGAGCCAAGCAGGCTCACCTGAAGTCTGCCGGTGTACGCGATTAGGGCAGATCACTCTCTCGAGAGGACTTGGATTCCCGATGACTCCATCCGACCAGCCTGCGCCCATGCGCCGTATTGCCGCCTACTTCATCGATTGCGGACTCGTCATCTCTTAGCTTGGGCTCCTGACTGCGATCACGCACGCTCGAAGGTTTGGGTGGCCCTAAATCGTTCGACGCTGCCAGTCCGTTGGCCTTTCAGGGCACGGTGTTCATGACCCTAGTCTTGCCGGCCTGGACCTGCTTGGCCTGGTGCGAATCGTCTGCTTGGCAAGCGCATTCTTAAGCTCCAGTGTTATGACGATTGCCGGCCAACGGGGCTGAGTTTACATGTACCGCGGTTCGCGCGTGGCTGGCCAAGGTGGGTGTCGGAACTCTGTTCATCGAACCCGGAAATCCGTGGGACTGAAGGCAATCGAAAAGGAAGCCTGAGGGATACATCGAATTATTCAATAGAATACTGCGTGATGAACTTCCCAACGGCGAGATCTTCTACACTCTGCTGGAAACCAGGGGCCTGATTGAGCGGTGGAGGCAGCATCGCCCTCGCGTCCGCCCGCCCAGCTCCCTTGGTGACCAGCCGCCAACGCCGGAGATTATTGCCATGCGGCCACTCGTGGGTGCTCCGCCCCTTCACGCTTCCGCACTGGGCGCGATCAGCCCCCCGACTTCAAAGCCCCCGGAAAGCACCGAAGGGACCGAGCGGCTAGGGTCACGAGCGACTTTGTCCCAACATTGCCCGTGGTGTTGTTTGTCGGGGCGGGTCATCTCTATCGTATGCGCGAATACGAGCATGCTTAATCCCTCCCCCACCGTCTGCGATCAGTCGCGAGTAATTGCCCTGCTCCTTCGCGCCGCGCCGCATAGGCCTCTACTTGAGATTCAGTATGCGCGCGACACCCAACTGGGCAGCACCTTCATTTTTTGAGGACACAGCTACTTTTTATTTGACAGAACGTCCAATTGCCTATATATACATAGATAACTAGCTTATCTGATTGGGCATGCGAACAAATTCTAGTGAATCCGCGGTGCGGGCAATGATCCACTCGGCGCGTCATACCGATGCTCGGGCCATCATGGGCCGAAAGATCGCAAAAGCTGCCAATACGCCTCGCACACATCTTCTAGCAGCACTTAGCGATCTTGTGTGTACCGGCCTTCTCACTTCGTCGCCGGTGTGGGCGAGGGGTATCGCACAGCCTGACCAGCAAAGGAAGTTCCACTCTCTGAAGTCTTCGCCCCTTTTTAGCACGTTTCTGCCAATCGCCATCAGCGCCCGTTTGGGCAAGCAAGCTGCGGTGGTGATGAGCCGTGCCCGGGCACGGTCAGTGCTAAGGGCTAGCAGCGCTTTCTTGAAGGAAACTCGATACATGACTTAGCCTTAACGCAGGCCAAACGACGTGGGGCTCCATGCCAACAAGGACAAAGCGATGAGCAACAAACAACAGCAGTCGAGTGGGTGGATGGGAGCAGCGGTAGTTGTGATCGCTTCTGGCTGTTGCTCCTGGGCCATGGCAGCATGTACCGCTCAAGCAGCAAGACCATCTGCCGCAGGAACTATGGGTGCGCCGCAAGCGGTTTCGTCGGTAGGTGATGTCGATTCGGCATCACGGAGGAGTGCGGGCTCAATTGACGAACCCGGCGCCAAGCAGACGAGGTTGGCTCAATCGCAAGGGTCGAGCCTGCCGGTCCCCGACGATAGTGACCCTGTGCTTGCACGAGGCGGTGAGCTATTTGCCAAGTACTGCACCATCTGCCACGGCGACAACGGCGACGGGAGAGGCAAATTCGCTTACCTGATGAACCCCCGGCCCCGAGACTTCATGCAGGGCGACTTCAAACTGGCGACGACACAGAACCAGATTCCGACTGATGATGATCTCGTTCGAACGATCAGTCGCGGAATGCCCGGGTCAGCCATGCCGCCTTGGGATCACCTACCGCTCTCGGATCTGCAATCGCTCGCCGCCTATGTGCGGCAATTCCATGTCGAAGGAGCCAGTGACAAGCTTCGAGCATGGGTGGACGAGGGATCGATGACAGCGGCTGAACTGCCCGAGGCACTGGCCGAGCGGACACAGGCCGGCGAACAGCTAGTTGTGCCTCCCGAATCGGTCTTCGACGAAATCCACTGGTTCCGTGGGCGGAGGCTGTACTTAGAGAACTGCGCCAATTGTCACGGAGCAGACGGTGAACCAGTGGCCGACGCGGTGAAGTTCGACGAGCAAGGATATCCGGTTCCGCCGCGCTCATTCGTGAGCGGCATCTTCAAGGGTGGGAGCGACGGGCATCAGCTATATTCTCGGATCTGGAAGGGCATGAAGGGAACTCCGATGCCCGCATCTGAAGGTATATATTCCGGCGATGAGACGTGGGATCTCATCCATTACGTCCAGTCGTTGGCCCGCGCCGGCGCGCAGGAGCGAGCCCAACTCAAGCAAGGAACATTTGTCGCCCCAAGTGTCCGAGGAGCGCTTCCAAGAGACCCGACGGATAGTGCCTGGGGACAGGCACGACCTCTGTATGTGGCGCTGACTCCGCTTTGGTGGACAGAGGACCGGATTGAGGGGCTGATGGTCCAAGCGCTCCACAACGACCAGGAACTTGCCATCCGGCTGTCGTGGCTGGATCCCACGAGCGACGAACGCGCTGTGCGGCATGAGGAGTTTCGGGACGGCGTGGCGATTCAGTTCTCGTTGTCCAGCGACCCACCCTTCTACATGGGGGATACGAGCGACCACGGTGGCGTGAATATCTGGTACTGGAAGGCGGATCGGGCCAAGGATATCGAAAGTGGTCACCAGGATGTGGACACTGCTTATCCGGATCGCGCCGTGGACATGTATCCTGAGCAAGACGCACCGGCGGCGCATGCCACTTTCACGTCCTGGCCGACCGCGACGCTTGCCGAGCATGATCCGCAATTCGTGACGGCCTGGGGCGCAGGCAATCTTGTCGCGGATCCGAATCTAGAGACACCCGTCGAATGTCTGGTTGCCCGTGGCCCTGGAACACTTTCGGGCAAGCCCGCGGATGCTCAACTGGTACAAGGCCAAGCGGTCTATGAGCGGGGTGTTTGGTCCGTACAGCTGCAGCGCAGTATGGAATTACCAGAAGGCCATATTTGCGAGCACGACGAGCGCGTTTTCAGACCGGGCGACTATCTCCCGGTCTCGTTTGCCATCTGGAATGGCAGCGCCGGAGATCGCGACGGGAAGAAGAACATCAGCATCTGGCAGAAACTAGTGATCGAATAACGGATGCGATCGTTCGCAGATCAGCAAGGACGTTTGATGAGTTACATTGCCTAAGAGAGATGCCATGGTGCACAACAACGACAATGAAACTGCTAGCGTGGGAACATCGCGACGTGACTTCCTAGTGGCCACAGGCGCCGCAATAGGTGCAGCCGGTACCTGGGGCTGGCCACTCAAGTCGCTTGCCTCGCGCCCGGACATCGCCAATCCACTGGCATTCTATCCGGCGCGCGATTGGGAGAAGATCTACCGCGATCAATACGCCTACGACGGGACGTTTAGTTGGGTTTGCTCGCCCAACGACACCCACTCATGCCGCGTTTTGGCCTACACGCGGAACGGCATTGTGACTCGCATGGGATCGCAGTACGACCACCAAACCTATGCGGACATCTACGGCAACAAAGCCACCGCGAATTGGAACCCACGTCAGTGCGCCAAGGGCTACACTTTTCACCGGATCATCTACGGCCCCTATCGCCTGAAGCATCCGATCATCCGCAAAGGCTGGAAGGCATGGGCGGATGCTGGTTATCCAGATCTGGATGTCGACGGCAATCGATCAAAATACAAATTTGACAGCCGCGGCACCGATGAACATGTGCGTATCAGTTGGGATGACGTCTTCCCTTACATCGCCAAAGCCTACAAATCAGTGGCAGCGAGGTACAGCGGCGAAGCCGGCGCCAAGAAGCTTCTGGCCCAGGGCTACCCGCAAGAAATGATCGACGACATGGGCGGAGCTGGCACGCGTACGTTCAAGATGCGCGGCGGAATGGGATTGCTCGGCGTCATTGGCAAGTACGGCATGTATCGCCTGAACAACTCGATGGCCCTGCTCGACGCCCATGTTCGCGGCGTAGGCCCGGAAGAGGCAAGAGGTGGCCGAAACTGGAGCAACTACACCTGGCACGGCGATCAGGCACCCGGTCATCCATGGGTACACGGGTTGCAGACATCCGATTGCGACTTCAACGATCTTCGGTTCAGCAAGCTGATCATCATGAACGGCAAGAATCTGGTCGAAAACAAGATGACCGATTCCCACTGGTTCATCGAGTGCATGGAACGCGGCGGGCGCATCGTGGTCATAGCCCCTGAGTACGGAGCGCCGAGCACCAAGGCGGATTACTGGATGCCGATCAGGCCACAGACGGACGCAGCGCTGTTCCTGGGCATCACTCGACACATGATCGAGAAGAAGTGGTACGACGAGAAGTTTGTCAAACAGTTCACCGACTTCCCACTGCTGGTGCGCACAGACAATCTCCAGCGGGTTCGAGCTGACGAGGTCTTCGCCGACTACAAGAGCAATCTTCCAAAAGATGGTCCTAGCTTCAAAGTTCAGGGGTTGACCGAGGAACAACATGAAATCATCGGCGACCGTGTTGTTTGGGAAGCCAAGACAAACAAACCGGTTGCGCTGACCCGCGATGAAGTGGGAGACCGGATGGCCAAGAAAGGCGTCGATCCAGCGCTGGAAGGCAAATGGACCCTTACCCTGGTCGACGGATCGAAAGTCGAAGTGCAAACGGTCTGGACCATGTATCAGGAGCACCTCAAAGACTACGACCTTGATACGGTTGCGGAAATAACCCACTCGCCCAAGGGGATGATCGAACGGCTCGCACGGGACATCTGGGAAACAACGCAAGACGGCGGGCCGGTTGCAATTCATCAGGGTGAGGGCATCAACCACTGGTTCCATGCTACCGAAGCGAACCGCGCTGCCTACCTACCCATGATGCTCACCGGAAACATCGGCAAAAAGGGTGCCGGCGTCCACGCCTGGGCGGGCAACTACAAGGCTGCTTTGTTCCAGGGCAGCAAAATAACTGGACCGGGCTTCAAGGGCTGGGTAGCCGAAGATCCGTTCGATCTGAATTTAGATGAAAATGCGCCCGGCAAAGCGGTCAAGGTGAAGGGGCGTTGCAAGGGGGAAGAGCCAGCCTACTGGAACCATGGTGATCGCCCGCTGATCGTCGATACACCCAAGGGCCGTAAAGTGTTCACCGGCCAGACGCACATGCCCACGCCGACCAAGACGCTGCACTTCAATAACGTGAACCTGTTCAACAATGCCAAGCATGCTTACAACATGTTCAAGAACGTCAACCCGAACATCGAGATGATTATTGCGCAGGACATCGTCATGACTGCTTCTGTGCAGTACGCGGACATCGGGCTCCCGGCCAATAGTTGGATCGAGTTCGAGGATCTAGAGATCACGGCCTCGTGTTCCAACCCTTTCCTGCAAATTTGGAAGGGCGGCATCAAGCCGGTCTTCGATTCCAAGGACGATCTGACAATCATCGCCGGCATCGGCAAAGCCATCGGCGAAGAGATCGGCGACAAGCGTTTCTACGACATGTTCAAGTTCGAGCATGAGGGTAAGCGGGGCATCTACATTCAGCGTCTGCTCGATACCTGCACGACTACGATCGGCTACAAACTCAAAGACATCATGGCTGGCAAGTATGGTCCTCCAGGTGCCGCCCTGATGCTCTTTAGGACGTATCCGCGAATACCATTCTGGGAGCAGATACAAGACGACGAACCGTTCCACACCGACACCGGTCGCATGAACGCCTACACAGACGTCCCCGAAGCCATCGAGTATGGCGAGAATTTCATCGTTCACCGTGAGGGGCCTGAGGCGACGCCGTACTTGCCCAATGTCATTGTTTCGAGCAATCCAAATGTTCGGCCGGAGGACTACGGCATCCCCACCGATGCCGAACACTGGGACGAGCGAACCGTGCGCAACGTAAAGATGCCCTGGCGACAGGTCAAACAGACCAAGAACTTCCTGTGGGAGAAGGGATTCCGGTTCTATTGTCTTACGCCAAAGACCCGGCACAAGGTCCATTCGCAATGGAGCAACGTCGATTGGCACATGATCTACGACAGCAACTTCGGTGACCCGCACCGAATGGATCGGCGGTCACCATATGTTGGTGAGAGCCAGCTTCATATCAACCCGCAGGCGGCAAGGGATCTGGGGATCAACGATGGAGACTATGTCCACGTCGACGCTAACCCTGCCGATCGACCCTACATGGGGTGGAAGCCTGACGATGAGTTCTACAAGGTAGCCCGGCTGATGTTGCGTGTCACATTCAACCCTGCCTATCCCTACAGCGTGATCATGATGAAGCACGCTCCCTACATCGCGACGGAAAAAAGCGTCAAGGCACACGAGACGCGCAAGGATGGTCGGGCACTCTCAGAAGATGGATACCAGGCGAATCTGCGCTACGGATCGCAGCAAAGCCTAACGAGAAACTGGCACATGCCCATGCACCAGACCGATACGCTCTTCCACAAGAAAAAAGTCTACATGGGCTTCTTTTTCGGTGGAGAAGCAGACAATCACGCCATCAACACGGTGCCCAAGGAAACGCTAGTCCGTGTTGTCAAAGCTGAAGATGGCGGACTCGGCGGCAAGGGAATTTGGCAACCGGCAACGACAGGCTTGTCCCCAGCAAATGAAAACGACGTCATGAAGAGATACCTCGCCGGCGGATTCTTGGGAACATACAACACTGGCGAAGAAGTGGAGTTTGATGACGACTAGCAATAATTCTTGGCGCCTAAGACTACCTTCGTCTGCGCTGGCGTGAGCGCGTGTGGCTTCGAGCCGAAAGGAACAAGCTGTGCCCTACGATGATCCCGATGCCACTGATCCAATGACCCTCCACGGTGTGATTGTCGAAACGGACACCGATGCCGCCATGCTCGACATGGCTGAGTGTTTTGTAGAGGAATACATTCGCAGTGGCTTCGATGAAGAGAAGATATTCAAGATGTTTCAGACCCAAGGATATGCCGGGCCGTTCCTGGCCTATCAAACGCTCGGCGAAGACGTGATTCGGAACCTCATCGCTGAGCTACTGCCGCTATGGGGCGGTCGGAACATTAAGACGGCACAGTCGCCGTCTGCCACTGGGCACATAAGCCTTCCCGTACTGGATAGCTAGGAGCAAACCATGCCATCGGTCTACAATTGGCAACTCGGTCGAGGGATGCAATACCCCTATGAACAAGCGTCCCCAGAAGAACAGTTCGCCTTCGTCATCAACATCAACCGGTGCATTGGTTGCCAGACGTGTACCATGGCATGCAAAAGCACTTGGACCTTCGCCAAGGGCCAGGAGCACATGTGGTGGACCAACGTCGAGACCAAGCCATACGGCGGCTATCCGCAGCACTGGGATGTGAAAATCCTGGATCAGCTCGAGCAAGCCAACCCAGGCAAGCAACGGTGGGCGAGCGAGCCGAACGGGGATGCGAAGAAGCCCTACGGGACATTCGCCGGAAAGAACGTCTTTGAGGTGCCCCACGCCGTCGCTCGAGGAAGCCAGCCAAATCAGGTCTTGGGCTACCTTCCGCCCGACGAGGAATGGCGGTTCCCGAACATTTATGAAGATACGCCGCAACATGGTCAATCCAAACCGATGGAATTCGGCGCCGGCGAGGAACTGTCCGGCGACAAGAAGCACAAGGCTTGGTTCTTTTATCTTGCCCGGCTTTGTAACCACTGCTCCTACCCGGCGTGCCTGGCAGCCTGCCCGAGAACCGCAATCTACAAACGACCCGAAGACGGCATCGTCCTGATCGACCAAAAGGAATGTCGCGGATACCGCAAGTGCGTCGAAGCCTGCCCATACAAGAAGTCTCTCTACCGCGGCACGACGCGGACATCGGAGAAGTGCATTGGCTGCTATCCGCGGGTCGAGGGGAAGGACCCAGAAACCGGCGGCTCACCGATGGAGACACGATGCATGGCCGCCTGCATCGGTCAGGTGCGCATGCAGGGGTTGGTCAAGGTTGACCAAGAAAACACCTGGATCGAGGATCGCCAGAATCCGCTCTACTATTTGGTGCATGTAGCCAAAGTCGCCCTGCCGTTATATCCCCAACTCGGGACCGAGCCGAATGGTTACTATATTCCGCCGCGATGGGTTCCTCTGCCATACCTCAAGCAAATGTTCGGCCCTGGTGCCGAGGCGGCGGTGGAGCGCTATCGTACTCCTGACCGCGAGCTTCTTGCTGTATTGCAACTTTACCGTAGGTCCAACCAGATCATCTCGCGGTACAAGATCGAAGAAGGGCCGAAGGTCTACGAAGCCACGCGCAACGGCAAGAAGTTTGAAATGTACGACGACACGGTCATCGCCTTCAACCGCAAGGGCAAGGAAATCTTCCGAACTAAGGTCGAGGAGCCGGTGTACATTCGACCGAATAAGCACCCGAACTCGATCTAACCCAAGCCACTGCAGGAGCATCGCATGCCTGATCTGCAATCCATTGAAGAATCTCAGTTGGCCCAGGCCCGCGGCGCTGCCTATGGTTTGATTGCGCATGGATTTCGCTACCCTGAGAAGGACGATGTAGCCGCGTTGGCCGATCCTGGTCGATGGGATGGCTGGCCAGATGTCTTGCGTGATATTAATGGGCGAGTAAGGGCAGCTCTTGGGAACGTCCGGGACGCCGCCAAAACAGTCGCCCGCCGCTGCGGCTCAAAACCGCTTGAAATGCAACACACCTACGACGACCTCTTTGGTCACGCCGTGCGCGGCAGATGCCCAGCCTACGAGATGGAATACGGCCGAAACGAAATAATCCGACAGGCGTCCGACTTGGCTGACGTTTCCGGCTTTTATGGGGCGTTCGGATTGGAGATTGCAGTCGGTGCGAACGGGCGGCCTGACCACATCTCGGCCGAATGCGAATTCATGAGCGCACTGTGCTTCAAGGAAGCACACGCCCATGCTACAGGCGCCACGGCAAATACTGAAATCTGCGTCGATGCCGAGCGAGTCTTTCTGCGAGACCACTTAGCACGCTGGCTGCCCGCGCTCGCCCAGCATGTCAAGGTCGCTGACTCCAACGGTTTCTTCGGCGCGTTGGCCAGGTTTGCAGATGCCTTTGTAGATTCTGAATGCAGCCAGTTCGATATTCACGCCGGCCCATCAACACTTGAGTTGAGAGAACCGGATCCCGTAGACGATATCCAGATCTCTTGTGGAACCGGTGGTTGTGGCCAGGACAAGTCCGACCAGCAGTTCGTTCCTCTTGGCACAGAAACGGACAATCACCAGAATCGGTAACCGCACATGTCGATCATTGAATACGAACAATCCCTCGTTGAAACAACCGTTTTCCTAGCGGTTCGCAGCAACTCAACCCTGGAATGCGAGCTGCATCAGGCTGTTGATCCGCTCTACGAAATTCCAGACGAGGAACTCAGGCAGCGTGCTTTCGAGCCGGTGTTTAAAAACTTCTTCAAGCAACTGGGCTTTGACAGATTGATCACCGGGTTACTTGCTGAACGGCTGCAGATCGCCGACCTCGTGGACCGGTTTGTTGTGCGCGAAGCACCAAGAAAAAGAGCCCAATCTGCCGAGTTGCTCGTTCAGGACGATGCGGAAGGCAAGGAACGCGGAACGAGAACACTCGTGTTCCAGATCTGCCCGCAATCGTTTATCGACCCTAAGCGGTTTGTGCCTCTGATGCGCCGCGAACTGCTGCATGTGGCAGACATGATGGACGAGCAGTTTGCCTACCATCGCGAGGCATTCTCCGGCGATCCATCCCAGCAGAATCTTCGGCGCGATCGGTACAGTGTGCTCTGGGATGTCTATGTTGAAGGCCGACTCGAGCGCGAAAAGTCGGGCGCCAAGGTAGAAAAGGAACGTTTGGTCAAAGCCTTCAATCGCGTGTTTGCGACCGGCGCCACAGATGCGAATGGCTGTGCGTTTGACCGCATTTTCGATGCCTCCTCTTTGACGCACGACGACTTGATGAACTGGGCACGCGAGCCAACCCTGCTCTTGGATTCCTCACCTGCTGCTTGAGCAGTTGTGAACCGTTCCTCAGTGCGGCATTGATGGCAAGACAAATTGCTCCTTAGCTGTCTCGGGCGCGTGGCATCAGCCTCTGTCAGCGCGTGCGTTTCTAAATGCGGTAGCGAACAACCATGATCGACGGTTGCGGCAGAACAATTGACCATTTACGGCTTTCGTTGACCGACTACTGCAACCTCGCTTGCCGGTACTGTGTGCCGGACGATGCCGCTCCTTGCGGGCAGATGATCGACGAGGAATTCGCTTTCCAGGTAGTCCGCTGGCTATCGACGCGGCACGGCATACGCTACCTCCGCCTCACGGGCGGAGAGCCGCTGATGTACGCGCCTTTGCATCGATTGACTCGGCGCCTAGCAGAGCTTGGGACTCTTCGCGAAATCACGCTGACGACGAACGGGCAAGCACTAGGACATCAGGCTGAATCGCTGGCAGCAGCCGGTTTGCTGCGCGTGAATGTCTCGCTGGATACGCTCCGGGCCGACAGATTTTCACGAGTGACGCGAGGTGGGGACCTCGATCACACCCTTTGCGGCATCAAGGCAGCTGTGCGAGCGGGACTCGCTCCGGTCAAGATCAATGTCGTTGCCCAGCGATCATTCAACGACAATGAGATCGCCAACATCGCTGAATGGGGCCTCTCTCACGGCTGCGTCGTCCGTTTCCTGGAAGTCATGCCCATCGGCCCGCTGGCGCATGTAGCCGACAAACACCTCGTGCCTGCGTCAGAGATTCTCGAACGGCTATCCGAACGATTCACCCTTCGAGCCATCCCGGGAAGTCTCGGGCAACCGGCAACCGACTATGCCGTCAGTGGGAACGGCATGCGCGGTGTGGTTGGGATCATTGCAGCCACCACGCGCCCGTTCTGCGATCGGTGTCGCCGCTTGCGAATCACTTCGCGCGGCAGAATTGTTGCCTGCATACATGACGGAACCGGCTTCGATCTAGCAGAGTTTTGGGACGGATCTGAGCTGTGCGTCCATGATGCAGACGAGGTACTCAGCCGCGCATTGCGTGGTAAGCCCAAAGAAGGCCCTCGCAGGCAATCGCTGGCTATGGTGTCGCTCGGCGGATGATGCTGCTAGGGATCAGCGCGCGGGAGGGCCGCAAGCTTGAGCGCCGGCTCCCGCCAATCTTATGCGGCGCGGCTGGTTTGGTTCTCTGTGCCGATTGAACATTTAATCCTGCTGCTCTTGTGGTACATGCTAACGACTGCTGCAGGTTGGCCGTGGAGTGCAGCCATGTGGCACTTTATCCCGCGGGCCAACGCAAACCGAACCAGGATAGCCAGCACAACTGTCCAGTGAGGGCCAATCATATCTATGGCAGCGAAGTCGAACACGATTTCGTTGGATGAATCGATCATGGACCTTTCATTCAGCACAACGATCATCGCGTCAACATCCTTAACACCGAGGGTCGGTCCCCCCAGGAGAACACGCAAGACTCCCATAGAAGAATCCTCAAACTGCCAGCGCCTGTGCGGTGGCTTACGGCACTGCGCCGTCTTCTGCTGCTTTTTTCTGTCGGTCCACCACATGACTTCCCTCCATGTTCAGGCCAACCTGTCCGCACCTCTGACCAACCGCCAGAATCGATGTCCTTCGATTCTATCTCTTCGGCGATGCGCTTCTGCCGGGCTTCAGGAGTAGGTACGGCATGGTTTGGGATTCCTTATGCGAAATTGACCAAGATAAAAGGATTCTTGTTGAATCGGGTGGCCCGTGCGAGGCGTGGATGGATTTGCGATTATTCCGCTGGGACTGCTTTCGCTGGAAGTACACCTCCCCCGCAAACACGACGAAAGCGCTTGAAGATTGCTCCTGAGAGGACCTTGAGTGGGCGGGTGTTCCACTTTTGAGACGGGTCAGCTGGCACCAACAGCAGCAGACGGCCTTGCGATTTCGAGGTCAACTTTCTGACGTGCCTCCTTGCCAAGATCAAGCTGAATAGGGCGCATGAATAGGCGGGGCGATGGGATCGACCACCGCCCCGCCGGATCCTCAGTTGAGTATTTGCTACTTGCCCCGCTTTCTTAACCAAGCGGCCCTTCGATTTTGCAGGGTGGTTGATCGCATTGCGGTTGGCAAGTCATCCGGGAACATTGAAACAACATCGCAGATCGAGAATCCACTCGCGCCGCCGAAATCTTGCCCACCCAAGTCGTCGGCGCAGGGATTGTCTTCACTGCTACCATCCTCGGGAAACGTCGGGAAATCGAAGTCCGGACAATCTTCACAGAATCGGCCGTACACGTCGAACAATTCTAAAGTTAGGGCTTGGGCTTCTTGGCAAACGGGACACTCAGCCAGGAGATCAACGAAACTGGCTTGATCCTCTGGTGGCAGGGCAGCGATACAAGCTTGATCTACCTCGCAGCTACACTCGTCACAGGTTGTGCAGGCCTGAAGTGCATCTGTCGCGGCGCTGAACGCATCCGCTGTGCATGCTGAGCAGTCGGCCAAGAGGGCCCCATTCTCATCCGAGAATGCGACGACGGTGTCGAAGAACAGTTGTTCACACTCGCCACCTTCAGGCACGTTTTCGCCAGGACAACTCGGATCATTGGGACAAACGTCGCAGGCATCGCCCAAGGCATCTCCATCGCTGTCCGTCTGATCTAGATTAGCCATGAAGCGGCAGTTGTCGGATCCGTCCGAAATGCCATCGCCGTCGCTGTCGGTGGCGCAGGCATCGTGCAAATGGCTACCGCCTGGGTTAGCGTGCTGCGAACAGTTGGTAAAGGCACCCTGCATCCGCGTAGGATCCTTATCCCCGGCACTGAGGCGCCGCTCTACCCCAGGATCCGATTCGACACCCAATAAGAACGTCGTTGATGGATCTGGGTCATCGGGATTGACTGCATGGGCCCAGGGGATGGTGGCCACGAACTCAATAGGTTGCTCTCCTTCAAGGCCAGCATCCAGCACGTGCTCGACCGAAGGATCATCCACGCTGGTGAAGGTCAGTTTTGTGAGAACGCGTAGCGTGCTCATAGCCGTGCCTCCGTTGGGATTGAGTTTCGTAGCCTGGAGTTCGCCAGCCGGTTGTTCCAGTTCGGAAAGGCCTACGCTCACGTTCCATTCGGTGGGTACGCCGTTGCACATAACGGTGATTGCGTCGGCGCTCCGTAGGGAAAGGGCTGCCATTCGAATCTGCACGGAGTTGACCGCCCCTACCTCATCGGAGGGTGCAATGGGATCCCCATCACGGTCAATACGGGTATCGGAATTGCCGGAGTCCGATTCGTCCAGCGGCAGCCCAATGAAGTTGACCGCCCCACCGAACGACTCACACTCTTGCCCGAAGAATCCGAGCGGCAAGGATGTGTCGTCGAAGTTCTGCGAACTCATGCCGGATGCGTTGGTAGTCCAGAAATCCTCTTGCATCTTTTCTACTTGGATCGGGGGAGAACCAGTGCTCTCGCTCTTCGAGCTACTGCTCCCACCTCCGCCGGCGGGTTGAGAGCACCCTTGCGATAATCCAGTACAGGCCATCGCCACGCTTAACAAGGCCCGAGCAATCCCAGTGGTTGCACAACTGCGCATTATTCTGCCTCCAGATTCCGAGTAATTGTTCATCTAACGACGTGCACGACCCGAACGCAGCGGTCGCATATCGAAGTTACTTATAAGCAGACTACTAGACTTTGGCAATTCCGCCCGCTGAACGTGGAGTGGCCAGGCAGGGCTGATTCGTCCAGCTCTGCCGAATTAGGACACCAGAACGGCGTTCGCGCGGATCGAAATGGTCACGCTGCCATCCTCTGATGAACCAGTCCCGGTTGCCTCGTAGTTCATGGTGCCGTCGGCATTCATCGTGTACGTCTCGGTCAGTTCGGCTGAGACTGAAGGCGGATCGACAGTAGTCGGCCATGTCACTTTTGTCTGGACAACTACGCCATCCTCGATCTCTTCGACCGACAGGATTGAATGAGTGGTAGCCCCTGTCTCAGGATCGCGGGCCAAGACCTGTCCAGCGGTAATCGGAAGATATTTTCTGATGAAACTGTTTTCGAAATCGTGAAGAGGTTCTCCCTCTTCTCCAAACATCGCTACTACGGGCGAGCGGATCGGCGCAAAGTCCTGATCTTCGCCCATGACAGTTTGAGTGAACACGAAATCCACCGCCTCAGAATAGCGCCCCGGCGGTATCGACGTTGGTGTCTTCGGCAGGTCGGGGCAGTTGAAACAAATCCCGGCCTCAAGTGGCGAACTTAGGGCAGCAAGCGTTCCCGATCCCTGCTGGGTGCCGCAAGCAGTCGCAAGAAGAGCGCATGCAGCCGCAGTTGCTATTGGAATCTTCAACACCATGTCCAAATCCTCCATTGTTGTTTCTTGCTCGCGGGCATTAGGACGTTGTCACTGCGCGAGCCTTACCCGTGATCGTTAGACAGCACGCGTCGAAGCCACCTAGTCTTCACAGCCGAGATCATCCGCCTGCTGGCGAAGGCCGGCCAACTGGGCTTCAAGTTGCTCATCCAAATCCACATCGAACCCTGGCGGCGAATTCAGATTGTCGAAGCAGCCCGCCTCGATCGTATCAATCTGGTTGTTGACCAAACGACACTGCAAATCCATGTCCACCCCCTGATCAGGCGACTCAAAGGCCTCTTGAGCCAAGTCACCGCTTTCTTCGAGAAGGGCTCTGCAACTGCCAGAAACACGTGCGCCACCTCCGCCGCCGCCAGCTCCGGCTCCCCCGGACTGACAGCCACTGCTTGCAAGGATTAATGCCCCGAGTGGCAGCGCCAGGGTGAACGCAAAGCGATTGAGAAACTTCATGGCCATCGTTATTTCCTCCTCTTGCTCGGGACGGGCTGTTTGGGGGACAAACCGTCCACTGCATCCAAGAAACCAGTCTTGCCCTCTCTACGATGTGCTTCCATTGGGCGTTCAAGGGTGGGTACGAGGCCACGCGAGAATTCTTAGGCAGAAAATCCAAAACTCCTGAGAAAACATTGGTCATTGCAGGCCGCTTGCTCGAATGGCCGCGTAGCTGCTAGAATCACTCATTCGGGCCACTTCTTTCAAGGGATCAATATGAGCGATTCACCCGCCACTCGTGCAAGCCTGCTTCTTCGGGTCCGCAACCCAAAGGATGTAGCCGCTTGGGCGGAGTTTGATGCGATCTATCGTCCCCTGCTGATGAAGTTTTGCTCATCGAGTCGGCTGGCGCATGCAGATGCAGAGGATTTAGTCCAGCACTGTATGGCCGCCATTCATCGCCACACCGAGAGCTTTGAATACGATCCGAAGAAAGGTCGATTCAAAGGATGGCTTAGGACGCTGGTCAACAACAAGATCCGTGACCTGTATCGACGCAAGAATCATGAGCAGGCCAAGACCGAGAACTTCGAACGCGAACAGGAGCGCGAACCGTTACCCGAAGACGTGTTTGAGAAGTTGTGGATGAACGAACACCTCAAGCACGCCCTCCAGCTCGTAAGACAGGAAGTGGAGGAGAGTAGCTTCGCTGCCTACCGGAGGTACGCCATCGATGGACAATCCGTCAAGCAGGTTTGCCAAGAATTGAATCTCAATCCCAACCAACTGTACGCCATCAAGTTCAGGTTGACCCGCAAGATCCACGAATTGATGAAAGAGCTGTCGGATGGGATGCAGGCATAGGCCGGACGATTCGCCAGTCAACCTGCCGATACTTTATCAAGAAGTGAATTCACCTGACGGCACCAAACAGCCACCAAGACAGTGCTTTGAACGGGGATGCCAATGCCCAAACCAGACGACAGGACGCGACAGATCGATGAGATCCTCGAAGAGTGCATGAAGGCTCAAGCCAGGGGTGAAAAGGTTGACCGTGACGTACTAATCTCTGCCCATCCAGAGTTGATGCCCGAACTGGGCAATGAACTCACCCAGCTAGAAGCCATTGAGCAAGGCATCCGGAATCTGGTTGTCGATGACGATGAGAATGCCCCAACTGCTACAAAGCCGTATGCAATCGGGCAGAAGGGTAGCGACCCGTTATTGAAACCGGGTGACACCATCGGCCCCTACAAGCTTATCTCCGTCTTAGGAGAGGGCGGCATGGGGACGGTCTTCATCGCCCGGCAGGAAAAGCCTGATCGCGCAGTAGCTCTAAAAATCATCCGCCCGAAGTATTCCTCGCCCGAAATGCTGCGTCGCTTCGAGTACGAATCCGAAGCGCTGGGCCGCTTGCTACATCCTGGGATCGCCCAGATCTACGAAGCTGGGACCTTCAAGACCGGCACCGAGGAGCAGCCTTTCTTCGCCATGGAATTGGTGCAGGGCACGCACCTCACCGCGCATGCCCGGCAGCACAACTTGAACACTCGGCAGCGTCTCAAACTCTTTGCTGATGTTTGCGACGCTATACATCACGCCCACCAGAAAGGCATCATTCACCGAGACCTCAAGCCGGCCAACATCCTGGTTACCGCCGACGGTCAGCCCAAGATACTCGACTTCGGTGTAGCTAGAATGACCGACAGCGACGTACATGCCACAACGGTCCTCACTGACGTCGCCCAACTGATCGGCACTGTGCCGTACATGAGTCCCGAACAGGTCGGCGGCCTGCCCGATGAACTCGACACGCGCAGCGATGTTTATGCGCTCGGCGTGGTGCTGTACGAACTGCTCGCCGATAGAATGCCGTACAACCTCGACAAGCGCATGATCCATGAAGTCGTGAGAATCATCAAAGAGGAAGATCCGACTCGACTGAGCAGCGTCAACATAGCCTTGCGGGGTGACGTTGAGACCATTGTCACCAAAGCATTGGAGAAGGCGAAAGAGCGACGTTACCAATCAGCGGCTGACTTGGGCTCGGACCTCCGCCGCTACCTCGATGACGTACCCATCGCCGCTCGGCCGGCGAGTGCAGCCTACCAGTTCAAGAAATTCGCCAAGCGCAACAAAGGCCTGGTCGGGGGGATCGCAGCCACCATCGTGACGCTCATTGCCGGCACGGTGATATCAACTGCATTGGCCATCAGCGAAAGCGAGCAGCGCCAACTCGCTGAGCAGCGAGAGAAGGAAGCCATCGAGGCCAAAGCTGAAACGCAAGAGCGAGCAGACGAGTTGGCAATCGTCACCGAGTTCCAGGCCTCAATGCTGAGCGAGAT
Organism: Phycisphaerae bacterium; assembly: GCA_029260235.1. Taxonomy (GTDB): domain Bacteria; phylum Planctomycetota; class Phycisphaerae; order UBA1845; family UBA1845; genus OFTM209. The sequence goes on from JAJDDP010000059.1 coordinate 31,947, forward strand.
TGATGCAGAGAAGATGGGCCGGGCCCTGTTCGCCGATCTGCGCTCCCGCGTGCGAAAATCACTCGAAGCCGAAGAGGTGTCGCCGGAGGACATTGATTCGACGCTCAAGGCATTCGATCAGACCCTGCGTCGGGCCAACGCTACGAACGCAGCCCTCAAACTTATCGACGAGCAGGTGCTCAGCCGGGCGGTCAAGGCCATCGAGGAAGATTTTGCCGATCAGCCGTTGGTGCGGGCCGCCCTTCAAGATACGGTGGCCGATACTTACTACAAAATTGGGCTGTACGAATCAGCGATGCCTCTGCAGCAAGAAACACTCAAGACCCGCCGCCGCGTTCTAGGTAACGACCACCCGGATACACTGGCCTCGATCAGCCAGATGGGCTACGTGCTCATGTCGATGGGCAAGCACGAAGAGGCCGAGCCTTACCTACACAAGGCACTGGTGGGCAATCGCCGGATCTTAGGTGACGATCATCCGCACACACTAAGGACGATTAACAACGCGGGCGTCCTGCTCGACATGATGGGCAAGCTCGAAGAGGCGGAGCCTTACTACCGGGAAGCGCTAGAGGGCAGCCGGCGGACCCTGGGCGACCACCACGAGGATACGCTGAGATCGATCAACAACATGGGCTACCTTCTTCAGGCCATGGGTAAGTTCAAGGAGGCCGAACCATACTACTCTGAGGCGCTGGAGGGCAACCGCCTCGTTCTTCGCAACGATCACCCGTATACGCTGAACTCAATCAACAACATGGGCAACCTGCTGCAGGCGATGGGCAAGCTCGAAGAGGCGGAACCCTACTACCGCGAGGCAATGGAGGGCAGACGGCGCGTCCTGGGCGACGACCACCCGGACACGCTGAACTCAATCAACAACATGGGGTTTCTGATGGAGGCTAGGAGTCAACTCGCAGAGGCCGAAACATTCTTCCGCGAGGCGCTGGCAGCCCAGCGTCGTGTCCTGGGTAGCGATCACCCGGACACGATATGCTCAATTAACAACATGGGATCACTAATCAAGGCCAGGGGCAAGTACGCAGATGCCGAGCCGTACCATCGCGAGGCGCTGGAGCGCAGTCGCCGCGTTCTGGGTGATGACCAACCGCTCACGCTAATTGTAATCGGGAACATGGGCGCCTTGCTCGAGGAGATGGGCGACCTGCCTGAGGCTGAACCCTACTATCGTGAGGCTTTGAGAGGGCAACGCCGCGCACTGGGTGACAGCCACCCGGATACGCTGCGATCCCTCAACAACCTCGGCGCTCTACTTGAGGCGATGGGGGAGTACCGGCGAGCCATGCCCTACTACCGTAAGGCCCTGCAATCCCAGCGCCGAGTATTGGGTGACGACCACCCTGCTACGCTGGCCTCGATCACCAACATGGGTTCACTTCTCGTCGCCTTGGGCAGTCCCGCAATGGCTGAACCGTACTATCGCGAGGCGCTGGAGGTAAGCCGCAGAACTCTTGGCAACGAGCACCAGAGGACGCTGACCGCCGTAAACAACATGGCATACTTGCTACAATCTCTGGGGGCGGATGAAGAGGCCGTGCCATTTCAGCGCGAAGCGCTGGCTGGCCTCCGACGCCTTCTGGGCAACGACCACCCGGACACTGTCAATTCAATCAACAACATGGGTGGCTTGCTTCTGTCCATGGGAAGATACGACGAAGCCATGCCATACCTGCGTGAAGCTGTGGAGAGCAATCGCCTCATCCTCGGAGACAGCCATCCCGAAACCCTCCGGGCCATGAACAACTTGGGAGGCTTGCTCAAGGAGATGGGCCGATACGATGAAGCGCTCCCATACTGGCGAGAAGCGCTCGAAGGCCGCCGCCGGAAGCTCGGCGACCTGCATCCAAGGACACTCGCTTCGCTTGACAACCTCGGTTCCCTACTCCACGTGATGAATCAGTACGACGAAGCGATGGTATACCTTAAGGAGTCGCTAGAAAGTCATCGCAGCGTATTGGGCGACGATCACCCGAGTACCCTGATTTCGATCAACACCATGATCCCGCTGCTCGAGTCGATGGACAAACACGAAGAGGCGGAACTCCTGCTCCGTGAGGTAATAGACACCCGACAGCGCATTCTACCAGAGGGCGATGCTGCCATTGGCTCGGCCCTCATGATGTTGGGCATGAATCTTGGCGAGCAAGAGAAGCATATTGAAGCTGAGCCACTCTTGCGTGAATGTCTTCAGATCCGGCAAGCGGCTCTCCCGCCTAGCCATTGGCTGATCTCCAACACCAACAGCGTTCTGGGAGAAAGCCTGGCTCGACAAGGGAAGTTCGCCGAGGCCGAGCCGCACCTACTGGAGGGCTACGAAAAGATCAAAGACCACGCTGATGCCCGGGAGGAGCTCAAACGCGAGGCGTTGGAACGCATCGTCAACCTGTACGAATCCTGGCACGCCACCGAACCCAGCGCCAGCTACGGCGCCAAGGCCTCCGAATGGCGGGCAACACTGCAATCGTTTGATGCCGGGTCAGAATCGACAACCCAGCCAGTCGAATAGACCTGGTGTTGCTACCGCCACTCGCACATCACACTGATCTTAGGACCATGCGCCAACCGAATCACGACGCGTTCTGCCAGATCGTCGCTTCCCCTATCTAGTCGTCCCTGAAGAATCCCATAAGTTC
>JAJDDP010000060.1 GCA_029260235.1 Phycisphaerae bacterium
GACTACACCCTATTCAGCACAGCCGATCCGATCCCGAACGCCTTGGGCAGTTACTTGGCCGACCGTATGCATCGCCTGGGTTCACGGAGGTAGACGGTGTTGGTCGAAACGATGCCACTTGCTGCCTTTGTCTACCCTGGACTATTTGCCGCCGGGGCATCGGCAGTGGCCCTACCCATCCTGATCCACCTATTAGCCCGGCGCCGATTTCGGCGCGTCCGCTGGGCGGCGCTTGATTTTTTGCTCGAAGCTCACCGCAAAAACATACGCCGCGTCCGCATGGAACAACTGATTCTTCTTCTGCTGCGATGCCTGGCCGTGCTGCTGATCGCCTTGATCATCTCTAGGCCGTTCGTTCGCCCGCAAGGATGGGCGGCGGTTTTCGGTGGCCAGAAACGTAGCGAACGTATTCTGCTCATCGATGATTCTTACAGCATGGGCTACGAAGAACCGGATGGCACTTGGTTTGAAACTGGTAAGAAGAATCTCATCGGTCTGATTAACTGGGTACACCAAAATGCACCCAGTGATGCGGTCACGGTCCTTTGCACCTCAGATCCGCTTAACCCCCTCGCATCAGGAATCTCGCTCAATGAGGCCACCGTCCAGGAATTGATCTCGCGGGTGGAGGCGCTGCAACCATCTCAAGAGCGGGCCAACTTCGCTCAATCATTCGCCGCAATCAAATCGCTACTCGATGAAAATCCTGATGTACTGGAAGCTAAGCTCTTTGTTCTGAGCGACTTTCAGCGTGCCGACTGGGAGCCGGCCAGCCAGCCGAGAGATCGCGGCCCAGATTCGCCCTTCTTCCCGCTTATTCAGGGCGATGGAGCAGACCGCACTTTGCATACCATACTCGTGGGCTGCGGGGGCGATGGAGCAGCCAACGTCTCCATTGCCAGGATCACGGCCGATGCCGGGCCGATTGTGGCTGGGATCCCTGCCGAAGTGACTGCCCTTGTCACCAACCAGAGCAGTACGACGAGCGAAAGCCTCGACATCCAAATCGATATAGGCCCGACACGAGTTGAGACGCAAACGACATCAGCCATTGAGGCGGGGCAAGATGCACCGGTGGCCTGCTCACTCGTCCTACCCAACGCTGGTCATGAATACCTGCGATTTGAATTGCCACCCGATGGTCTACCGCTGGACAACGCCAGGTACGCGGCTGTGAAGGTAGACGAATCGGTTAGCGTGCTGATTGTCAATGGCGAACCTAGCACGGAGTCGTATCAAGATGAAACTGATCTGCTCGAAGCGGCCTTGCGTCCCCATGGCCCGGTCTTTAGTGGGAACACCGTGCAAGTCATCGACGAAACAGAGCTGTTCAACACTGACTTATCGTCATTCCATCTGGTCATCGTCGCCAACGTCTATCGGATAGCCCGCCCCGCCGTAGAGCGACTGGAAGAATTCGTGGCGAGCGGCGGAGGGCTGCTTCTGTTCCTGGGGGATCAGGTAGACCCAACGGCCTACAACGAAACATTGTTTGCACGGGGCGAAGGTCTTCTGCCGTTGCCCCTCGGCGAATTGGCTAGGCTGCAATCGCCCTGCTCCCTCGCTGGCGGCGATTTCGACCATCCAGTCATCAGTGTGTTTGGAGGACGCGACAATCCCTTCCTTAGAGGCATCGGCTTTGGCAGCTTCTATGGCCTTGGGAGCGTGGATCCCACTCTGGCACCAACCGACCCAAATGACACACCATCGGGGCGAAGATCCCTGCCGCCATCCGTGCTGTTGCGCCTTTCGGGCGCCGATCAATCACCGCTGTTGGTCGAGCAGAGATTTGGTTCCGGGAGGGTGATTCTGGCGACCAGCTCTTGCGATCTGGAATGGAACGACTGGGCAAAAGATCCTAGCTATGTGGTCACCATGTTGGAACTTGCCCGTTACCTGGCCCGCAGGCCCACACACATCACCGGCATCGAAGTAGGCGAGCCGATTGTGCTCGAATTGGATCCGGGCGACTACGCGCCCGAAGCTGTACTCCGAACCCCTGGCTACCCGGCTGAGAAGGAAATCCAACTCGCCGCCTTTGCAACGGACGATGGCCAAGGTTTGGTCTTGCGGTGGATTCAGACGGACCGGACCGGCATCTTCAGCATCATTCTGGATCGGCGAGATGGAACGGCAGATGCGCGTTTGGTCGCGGTCAATGTTGACCCTGAGGAAGGCAACTTAGCCGTCGCGAGCGAGGCAGACCTGAGGCAGTATTGGCCCAAACTTGCATTCGCTTATCTAGAATCGGTTGATGCCCTGAACGAAGTGGATGCTGTGGGTCGGTCAGAATTGTGGCGCAACTTCCTGGGCTTGGCGCTGATCGTGCTGCTGGGTGAACAGGCATTGGCCTTCTGGTTTGGGAGGCGTGGCTGATGGTCTTGGCGGCGTCAACCAATGCGGGCATTCTTGCCCAAATCCAGAGTGAAAAGCACCTGGAATTCGAAGCAATGCCCGGCGGTTGGTTGGCCGTGGCTGCACTTGCGGTCGTGGGTGGGATTGCATGGGCGATCATCACTATGTATCGCCGAGAGGCACGTGCAGGTGCATCGCCGAGGCGCCGGGCGGTGATGGCAACTGCGCGCTGCTTGGTCATCGCGACGCTGCTCAGCATCTGGCTGGAACCGGTGTGGGCAACCTATCTGACGCGATGGGTAGAATCATACACCCTAGTCTTGGTCGATGATTCAGCCAGCATGGACTTGGCGGACCACTATGCGGATGCCGACCAGGCAGATCGATTCTCCAAGATCGCCCAACCCTCATCTAACGGGGCCATCCGCCGGGCAGGATTGGTTCATCATGCCTTGGCTGATGCCGATGGCCGATTTCTAACTGAATTGACCCGCCGCAATGCTGTAAAGTTATTCACGTTTAGTGAATCTGCCCAGCTGGTCACAACTTGGCCCGCCAACCGAGATGGCCAATCGCCACGGCCGCCCTCCCCAGAGATCGAAGACGTCCCCGCAGCCAACGGAATTGCAAGCAAAGGGAGCGCTGCCCTGCGACAAGCCGTTCGACAGGTCGATGGTCTGCCGATTTCCGGCGTGGTGCTCATTACCGATGGCAGCTTCACCGATACCGAAGCGGTCGATTCCATAATCGCCCTGGCCAATGAGCATGAAATTGCGCTTCACTTGGTCGGTGTCGGGGATGCGTCTCCACCGCGCAATTTGCGCATTTTGCAGCTTGAAGCCCCAGAGAACGTCTTTGAGAAAGATCCGTTCGAGATCGTCGCCCACCTCTCTGCCGAGGGAATGGTCGGCGACACCGTCGAGGTGCAGCTCTTTGAGGGTAGCGCCGATTCGGCGCTACCGGATAGCCCCGTGACGAGCCAAACCATCTCTATCGGTGATGATGGCACACTGCCTTCGGTGAGCTTCACACGCCAGAGTGAAAGTGTCGGGCGAATCACTTATCGAGTAGCGGTTCCTGCTACAGGATTTGAGATCGTAACCGACGACAATAGCAAACAAGCGGTGGTCAGCGTGATCGATTCAGCCGTTCGCGTCTTGCTCATCGCCGGAAGCCCCAGTTGGGAATACCGCTATCTGTCGCGTCTCTTGCAGCGTGACCAATCCGTCGACTTGAGCTGCTGGCTTCAATCAGCAGACGAAAGAGCTGTCCGCGACGGCAACACCACCATCGACCACCTGCCCACATCGGCGGAAGAGCTGTTCAGCTATGACGCCGTCTTGCTGCTCGATCCCGACCCAGCCGAACTTACCCGCGACTGGTGTGAACAGCTGGCCCGGCTGGTCAGCGAGTATGGCGGTGGTGTGCTCTATGCAGCAGCCCGTGCTCACACTCCTGAGTTGGTGCATGATGACCGCTTCCGCGCCATGCTGACTCTCCTGCCGGTCAGGCTGGACCCCGAGGCAGACTTGATCCTCAATCGGATCGGCCATTACCAAGCGGCACCGTCAGAGATGCTCCTCCCCGAGAAGGCGTACAGTCACCCCGCGCTGCGGCTAGATGAGAATCCCGCAGCCAATAGAGATTCCTGGAGGGGAGTTGGGGGCATCTATTGGCACTACCCCGTGCTGCGAGAAAAACCGGGAGCTACCGTTCTGATGCGCCATGGCAATCCCAGCATGGTCAACGCCAATGGGCAGCACGTCCTTGCGGCGACGCAGTTCGTCGGGGCTGGGAGGTCGGCCTTCTTGGCCTTTGACGGCACTTGGCGCTGGCGACAATTTGGGGAACGAATCTTCGACCAGTTTTGGATACAAATGGTGCGGCATCTCGTCGAAGGGAAACTGCTGGGTTCGAACAAACGTGGATTGATTTTGATCGATGGCGATAGCTTCCAATTGGGTCAAGCGGTTCCCGTTTCGGCGAGGGTTTACAACGAACAGTATGAACCATCAACGGTCGACCGAATCACCCTATCGCACAATTGTAAGGGGCAAAAGCAGGAGTTTGAACTCAAGGCTGCGCCGGACCGGCTGGGCTGGTTCGAAGGCAGCGTCGTCGCCAAGCGAACAGGTGATTTCGAGATTCTTCTAAGACTGGATGCGCCCGGCGAGGCTGAACCGATCATAGTGCGTCGGCAGATTCACGTTGAACGTCCCAATATTGAAATGCGCGATCCACGGATGCAACGCGATGCGCTGATGACCATCGCGGCCGCTGTCCCGGGCAGTGCGTATTATGAGATTGACGAATTGGAGCGCATCGCCCAGACAATTCCCGACTTGCATGAGGCAACTACGGTACGCACGCGCCCCGCCCCTGCATGGGATTCAGCCTGGATGTTGCTTTTGCTGGTGGGCCTCTTGTCGTTCGAGTGGACCTTGAGAAAATGGTCGAGCTTGTTGTAGCTCAAGAAACAAAATGGCCAAAACTCTTCCAGAATATGAACGGCGTATCCTCGCACCACTGGGTGACTTGGGCGGTCGACTTCGGCGCTGCCTCTTGATCAGTGGGGTAGCGGCTACGTTGCTCGCCGTTCTAGCGGGCGCGGGCCTGTCCCTGTTGATCGATTGGACGGTTCACCTGCAGAAGGACATGCGGGCAACGATGCTCGTGCTCATGATCTTGGGGCTGGGCTTTGTGGTATTCAAGCAAGTTCTTATTCCGCTGAGGCTGCAGCTTCGCCCATTCAACATCGCCCTAATGGTCGAGCATCGATTCCCAGAATTGCGTTCACTGCTCATCTCAGCCGTTCGATTCCACGATGGCCAGGTGGGCCGCGGCGATGCGAACTCGCCCGAGTTGATGCGGGTGGTGATAGATCGCGCAAGCCGAGCGGTCAGGATGGTTCAGGTCAACGATGTTCTCGACCGCACGGCTTCACGCCGCAGCGCCGGCATCTGCGTTCTTGTCGGCCTGATCTCGTGGGTGGCATTGGCTGCATTGCCTGGGACGGTTGGAACTTGGTTCGAGCGCTGCATTCTCCTGACTGACACAGCTTGGCCACAACGGACGCGACTTGTTCTAGACCTGCCTAGTGATGTCCTGCGGGGTGCTATCGGCGATGATCTCGAAGTGCGGGCCTATGTGCCCGAGGGCTACGAAGTCCCTCGCCTGGTCAACATCCATTTCGAATTTCAACGAGGACGGGCAGGTCATGAACCGATGGTACGGGTCGGTGACCGCAGTTTCCGATACACGTTCACCCAAGCCAAGGAGAACTTTGAATTTCACCTCCGCGGCGGCGATGATCAAACCGAAGTGGTTCGGGCAGAATTGGTAGAACGGCCTGCGGTTGCAGCATTGACTATGACCATCACCCCGCCACCATACACTGGCCAGCCGCAGTTTGAGACCAAGTCTGAGGTTCGGTCGGCCGATCTCTTGCCAGGCAGCGTTTTGGCCATCGCTTTCAAGCCGAACAAACCAATCCTAAGTGCGGCACTGTTGTCAGACGCTGGCCTTGAATTCCCAGCAACTCAGGCGAAGGGTACATGGCATGTTCAGTGCGAACCCGAACGGTCTGACTCATATCATTTCAAACTGACCGACGTGCTTGGCTTAGAGAACAAACGCCCCATTCGGTTGTCAATCCGTATGATCAAGGATGTCGCCCCACATGTCCGCATGCGCGTGCCTGGATTGGGCACCATGGTCACAGCTGGGGCCCTTCTACCCATGGAAATCGGGGTTGCCGACGACTACGGCATAAAGGAAATATCGCTGGCCCATCAGATCCAGCGCGAAGGCGAACAGACCAATGCGATTGAACTGCCCGGGCTTATCCCGGGGACTCGCTTGTATGAGCGCCAGCATGAATTTTCGGTTTCATCTTGTTCAGTAATTGTCGGGGATCGCCTGACCATTTTTGTAGAATCCAGCGATCTTGATGATGTCAACGGCCCCAACATCGGCGCCTCAGCAGCAATCTCGCTGCGGGTCGTATCAGCCGAGGAATTGTTGAGTCAGTTGGCCCGGCAAGAGCGGGAATTCCGCCGACAATTCATGCGGCTAGTCGATGATCAAGAGGAGATTCGGCGGGTACTGCTATCGTCTGTGTCGCAATGGAATGGGAAACCCGACGACGGAGAGGCAATAGCCGGCTTCGCCTCTGCCGAGCGACGACAGCGGCTAGTGGGCAGCCAAGTCAATGCGCTTCGACAACAATTCGAGCAAGTGCTGATGCAATTGAGAATCAACGGCCTGGAAACCCCGGATGTGCGTAGCAGGCTGACCAAAGGCGTCATCACCCCACTGACCCAACTATCCAAGCGTGATCTGCCCGAGGCAACCGACGCTATCCACTCGCTTATGCGCGAAGGTGAACCGGAATTGGCAAGAACCATCGATTCGCAGCAGGTTGAAATCCTGGATCGCATGCGACTCACGCTGGCCAACATGCTAAAATGGGAGGGGTTTCAGGAGACGATCACCCTGCTTCGGGATATCATTCGCTTGCAGACCGAGTTGAATAAGGAAACACAAGACGAAATCGAACAACAGCTTGACGACATTTTTGGTGATGATTGACATGAACCGACCCATCCGACCGAAACTTGTCTTGCCCGGAGCTACCTGGCTCAAAGCAGTTGTGGTCTTCGTGTGCTTCTTTGCTGCACCGCCTGCGAACGCTGAACCGCCTTCTGCAAGCGGTGCACTCTCGGCAAAACAGGAGATGATCCGCGATCGCATTCGTCGCCTTGAAGACCGCATGTTTCGGCTTCGGGAAAAACTAGCAACTACAGAGCCCGACAGCGCCGCCAAGTTGGCACGGGCCATCGAGGGCATGGGGCAGTCGGGACTTGATCAAACGGCTGATGAGCTGCTGCTACTGTTGTCGGATAAGTCGCGGCTGGCGACCGCTGCAGATTTGCAGCAGGAATTGCTCAAGGAGATGGACAACGTACTGGCAATCCTCTTGAAGAGCGGCGAAGCCGAGTCACGCAAAACGCGAATGCAGTGGCTCGACCAGCAGTGGCAGGATGTGGAACAACTCTTAGACCGCCAGCAGAGTCTTCGAGACCAAACCGCGGCGCAAACGCTCGCGGCTGAACAAGCTCAACAACTCGAGGGTCTAGCCAAGAGAATCGACGCCCTGACCGCGCGGCAGAAGAAACTTCTTGAAGAAGAAGACGCTGACGCCCAAGCCCAGCTGGGCGAGGACACGAAACGACTGGCTGATGAAATCGCCAAGGCATCGGCATCGCCGGACGCGCAAGGCAACGTCGAAGAGTCTGCCGAGAAGGCAAAATCGGCTGCCCAGGAAATGAATTCGGCCGCCGAAGCGCTGTCCAATGATGACCATAGCAAGGCAGAGCGCCATCAGCTTGACGCCATCGACAAGCTAGAGCAGGCCAAGATAGACATCCTTAGGTCAGCCAAGGCCTCGGACGAACAGCAACATCCAGGCACGCCGCCGGCAGATCTGGCTGATCCGCAGAAAGCGCTGTCGCAAGGGGCAGAGGCACTCTCGGAACAGATGCAGGGAACTCCGCAAGGAACATCGAAACAAAGTCAAGAAAGATCTGGTTCAAAGGATCAAACCCAATCGCCACAAGAGCCGGCCCCGGGCCAAATGAATGTAGACCAAGCGCGCAGCCACATGGAAAACGCCGCAGAGGAGCTTGAGCAAGATGATGCCCGGCAAGCCACGCGGGATCAGGATCGGGCCATCGAAGAACTTGAGCAGGCCCGCGAGAAGCTGGAGGCTGAGTTGCAACAGCTTCGTCGCGAGGAGCGCCAAGACTTGCTCAGCGACCTGGAGAGCCGCTTTGCAGACATGCTCAATCGCCAGCAACCTATCAATCAAGACACGTTGGCGATCCACCAGAGAAGTTCTGAGCAGTTATCGCGCCCTGACCAGCTTCGGACCGCTGAGCTGGCCGATCTCCAATCAGATCTTGCCGCCGAGTCAGGCACCTGCCTGCACATCCTCGAAGAGGACGGGACGACGATTGTGTTTCCAAGCGTTGTCGCCCAACTCGAACAGGATATGAAGTCGGTGGCCGATCGACTTGCCCGTCGGCAACTCGGACCCATCACCCAGTCAATCGAGGCTGAGATTGTAGCCACACTCGAAGCGATCATTCGATCTGTCCAGCAGATGCAAGAGGAGGAAGAGGAGGCCCAGCAGCAAGGCGAGTCAGGCCCATCTGACGATGAACAGCCGTTATTACCCGGTTCTGCCGAGTTGAAACTTCTACGAGCAGCCCAACTTCGGATCAACCGGCGCACGCTCGTCGTCACTGAAGTCCAAGGATCCGATGCAGAGCCGACTGATGATATCACCCAAGAATTGCGGACACTCTCCAAGCGCCAGCAGAAGGTGGCTGACATCGCCCGCGAAATGCGAGATCAAGACGTGCGACCATGATGCGACATCACCGCGAAAATCTCCTGCTCCGCATCGTTCTTCCAGCTATGCTTCTAGCCAGCGTCGCGGATGTGTTGGCAAAGGACACCGTGACTACTGCTTTTGTGCAACACATCCAATCATCGGGCGATTACGATGAGCAGACCAAGCAGTTCATCGCCCGAGCATGGACTACACGGCAAGAACAGCGTGACGCCGAAGATTTCCTTCTCGAAGCACTGGCGCTTATTTCGCCACGTTTCCGCGACGGGGTGGCCGCCTTTGAGGAAGATCGTTATGAGGATTCTGCCCGCATCATGGGAGGCTTGAAGACATCCCTGGATCCATATGTTTGTGCGAACGCTGCCGCATGCGAAGTCAAAGCTCTAGTGGCGCTGGATGACCTGGAGCAAGCTGCTATCCGCATCGCAGAGTTGTTAGCCATTCCAAACAGGCTGGAACAGTTCTCCCATTCTGCTCCTGAAGTTCATTACATGAGGGCCTACTGCCAAGTGGGGAATCTCAAACACACCGAAGCCATCAAATCCTTAACCGAGTTTCTGGATCGATACCCCGACGCGTCCAGTCGATTGCGGTTGACCGCTCAGCAAATGTTGACCGAACTTCTGCAACGGTCCATGGAGCGGTTGGGTGAGGTGACTGACCTGATGGACTACGCCGCTCGCCGACTCTCTAGAGCCGACGCGGGCGAGACGGTCCTTGGCCGCCAAACAAAGATCGTCGATATTCTGGATCAACTTATCGAAGAAGCGAAGGAACGCGAAAACAGCAACAAGGGCAGTGGTGGTAGTTCGGGGAACCAATCTCAGCCTCAACAGAAACCCGGGCAAGGCAAGTCCCCCATGCAGGATTCCAGATTGCCCGGCGGCGCTCCTAACTCGGAGCAGCATCTTCGCAATCGGTCAGTGCTGCCGGGCGAAGCATGGGGAACGATGAAGCCTGCGGATCGTGATCGGATCATCCAGCATCTGGATGATCGTTTTCCAGATCGCTACAGGCAGTTGGTTGAACAGTACTACCTGCAGCTATCGGAGGAGTAACAGGATCGATGGGCGAAGTCCGCGCGAGACAGAAATTGCTGCATCAGACCAGCCAAGTCGTGGCTGCGTTGGTGATTGGTTTGGCTGCCCGGGTGTCCACCGCTGATGATCCTCAACCCGGCAGCACCATCGTTCGGACTATTTCCGGCGAGCGAATTCAGGCCCAGTTTCTGGGCATCAGCGAACATCAGCGCCTCAAGTTCAGCGTGGAGGGCCGCCCTCTTGAGGTGGGCATCGACGAGCTTGATGCCATTGAGTTCTCGCCGCGCACAGAGGCCGTCCAGGCAGCTAAGCCTGGCACGTTCTTCTACACGGCTGCGGCCGGCTGCATTGGCGGAGAAATCCTGAGGAGTACAGAATCCGGAATCGTCGTCCAAACGCCCTTCTCGACAAGTGCCTCGCTAAGATTCGACAACCTCTCAGCCATCTGTTTTACCAGCGCCGAAGAGTATCCCGCTGCACAGGTGCTCTTCGATGAGCAGATGCAAGACCCTCTGACGGGCAAGGATGTCTTGATCACACGCTCGGCAAACGAGCCAAAGAAGGTCTCGGGCACCTTGGTTTCATTAGACCAAGCCGAGGGAAGATTTGCAGTCGGTGGCCGCGAGCGCACCTTTAAGTTGCAGACGACTTACGGACTCGTCTTGGCTAAGACCGTCTCTTCGGGCATGGATCACGAAGCAACCATCTTCCTCATCGACGGAACAGCACTGCCCGGTAACCTTCTACCCTCCGGTGCTGAGCATGTAAGCGTCGAAAGCTACTTCGCAGAATCGATACAGATCCCCGTGGACAAGATCTCCAGGATTGGATTCTTCAGTGATCGAGTCGTCTTCTTGAGCGATCTTACGCCTACCTCACAAGACCTTAGCGGGCTGATTCACACGGCTTGGCCTGTTCGTTATGACCACTCCGCAAGCAACGGTCCGCTGCTCATTGACGGTACTCGCTTTGAGCGAGGCATCGGCGTCCATGCCCGAGCCGAATTGACCTACAACATTGGCCAGGAGTTTGAAACGTTTGCTGCCACCATCGGCATTGATGATGCGGTGCGTCCGCGCGGACACGTCGTGTTTCGGATCTTGGCTGATGGCCAAACGCTCTTCGACAGTGGGCCGGTGACGGGTACTGACGCTCTCCAGGCGGTCTCCTTGCCGATTAGCGGGCGAGGAGTGTTGACCATCTTGGTCGATTACGGAGAGCAGATGGATCTTTCTGACCACGCCAATTGGGCCAACGCCAGATTCATCAAACCACGAAACAGCGCACGACCTTCAACCCCGTGAATCTGCCATGACCTCTTTGATCAAACATACCAGATGCCTTGCCGTGCTCTGTTCGTGGACAACCGTCCTACCCTGCGTAGGTCTGCAATACACGGATGCATCGATAGCCCTCCAAGCTCAACGACAACGCATCGAAATGATTGAGCGGGTCATGCCGACGGTGGTTTGCATCTACGATGGCAATCGGCGGGGCGGTGGCGCGGGCGTTATCATCGACGCCCAAGGACATGGGCTGACCAACTACCACGTCGTAGCCGACATGCTCAACACACGCCGCGGGCTAGGCGGACTGTCTGACGGCCTGACCTACGAGCTTCAAGTCCTGGGCATCGACCCGACCGGCGATGTAGCCATGTTTCGCCTGAGCGGAAAGAGCGCGTTTGATTTTGCAGAGCTAGCCGACTCCGACGCGATTCAAGTCGGCGATACAGCCATCGCCATGGGAAATCCTTTTCTGCTAGCAGAAAAGCACACACCGAGCGTTTCGTTAGGCATTGTCAGTGGCCTGCACCGTTACCAATGGGGCCAAGGAAATGCACTTGTGTACACCGATTGCATTCAAACTGACGCCGCGATAAACCCGGGGAACAGCGGCGGACCCTTGTTCGATGCGGCTGGCAAAGTCATGGGCATCAACGGGCGGATATCAGCCTCGCTCCAGACACGCGGAAAATTCAACGTCGGCTTGGGCTACGCCATAAGCGCCAATCAAATCAAGCGGTTCATACCTGCTCTCCACGCGGGCTTGATGATCAGGCACGGCACCCTCCAGGCGACTGTTGGCCAGCACCTTCAATTCGACAAGGTCCTCCGCGACGGACCTGCCTACTTGGCTGGAATTCGGCCAGGCGACTTGCTGGTCAGTATTGGTGGTCAGGAAATCACATCTGCCAACCAATTCGCCAGCACGCTCGGTGTTTATCCAGAGCAGTGGCCGATTCCGATCAGTTTTAAGCGCGACGATGCCACCAAGCATGCGGTCGTCCGGCTCGCGCCGCTATCAGTCAAACAAACCGGCGAGTTTGTGGTGATTCCGGAGATCAATCGGCGGGCGGTTAAGCGCATGCTCGATCGATTCCTCGCAGCCACCAATCTTGAACCGACGGGCATGCCCGCTGCTGCAAACTTGTCCTGGATTGGACAGCGTTCCGGGACGGACAAAGATGGCACTCCTCATGGGGCGGGGCGCTGGGAGTATCAATTTCACGGCGGAACGCTTTTCGCTCAACTTAGGAACGATGTCGACTCCCCCGTTCTCCGGCAACTCCGTTGCGCTGATGGGCGCGCTGAACTCATCGAAGGCCAAGCACGATTCAGCGTCTCTGGCTCGGAGGCGTTGCTCATGAAAGCAGTGCACGCGCTCTTTGATCGCGTCTTCAAGGCTGATTCGAGCATCAATCTAGCCGGCTTCTCTCATAAAGGCGGAGATGAGTCGATCCAAAGGAGAGAGGACGGTTCAATCAAGGCGTCAACCTACCTGGAAGTTCTCAAACTAGAACTACCCGGCAATAAAGTTGTCTTGTTCTCGTTTGATACCGCCACCGACCTGCTCTGCGAGTTAACCATCGAGGACCGCACTGCCGGCTTGGGCGTGTCGATTCAACTTGGCGACTACCAAGCAATGGACAGCCTCAGGCTGCCACAAGATCTGATCTTGCGCGGACCTGGCCTTGACGGCGTTGAAAAGTGGTCCCACTGGGAATCGAGACCATGATGCCCCAGCTAGTGACCGTCATGCTGCTGCTCACAGCCCAGCCCGCCAAATCATCCAACGGGTTCAGCCACGCGATTAAATCCGTTCAAGCCGTCACCGTCAAACTCTATGGCCTAAGCGCTGGCAGCCAGCAGGGTTATGGATCTGGAATCCTTGTCTCGTCAGACGGCCTAGTTCTCACCGTCGATTCCATTCTCATCGATGGCTCGAATACACGAGCCGTGACTCCAGATGGCGCGCTGTACGCAGTCGACATCATCGCTCGAAATCGCGAGGAACAGCTAGCTCTACTCCAATTGCGCGACGCGTCGGATCCACAGGCCAAGCCCGAGGGAATCATCTGCCTGAACGTGGGCTCGTCGGATGAATTGAGTTCAGGAGACTGGGTCATCGCTGCTGGCAACCCATTCAAAGTGGCAGACGGGGCTGAGCCTGCTTCAGTGGCGCTTGGCATATTCGGTGGCAGGAGCAATCTCGACGCCCAGCGCCGCAAGCAGGACTACCCCTACCGCGGCCCGGTGCTGGTCATCGACGCGGTGACCTCAAACCCCGGTGCGCCCGGCGGTCCGCTAGCCGACCTCGAAGGCGAATTGGTAGGCATGGTGGGCCGCGTCGTCGTTTCCAACACAACTCATACACAGTTCAACCACGCGATACCCATCGAAATCTGTTCCGCATTCATCGCCCGTGCTACTCAGCAATCCACTGACGGGCTGGACCAAGCCGACCTGAACGATGCCCGCGCCATAGTGCCTGCCGAATTGGGCATCAAGCTTTTTCAAATGGGTTACAAAAAGAGCCTGGTCTTTGTCGATCGAGTCAAGCGTGGATCGGTTGCCTTCAAAGCAGGCCTCCGTGCAGATGATCTCATCGTCAGCCTTGACGGCAGGGGCGTTGCCGATATCCGCACGTTTGAGAAGGTGTTGAGCAGACTCGACAGAGCAAAGGACATCGAGCTGATCGTCATTCGCAAGGAGGAGCACATCCCGCTGACCATCAAACCGGAGCCTGCTCAATGAGCTTATGCCTAGCACTGACCCTCACGATTTTGGGGCCGCTCTTGCCGCCATCCAGCAACTTTGGTGATCCAAACGGTCCGGTGGCAATTGCCCGGGCGAATCAACGGTTGTTCCGCAGTGCAGCCCAGGCGGTCGCGCCCTTCGTCGTGAGGATTGAAACCGTCGGTGGAACTCAGCCCACTCAAGAACAGCGTCAATCTCCGCCAGGGTCGGATTCAAATTCAAACACACCTGACGATAGACCCTTCCGCGATGATCTGGGCGCTGGCTTCCAGGTCGCCGATGGGCCAACGACCGGAATCATCCATTCGGAAGACGGTTTCATTCTGACAAGCAGCTTCAACTTCGTGCGCGATCCAGTTTTGATCAGTGTGATCCTTCATGACGGCAGACGGTTTGTAGCTACATTGGTCGGGCGCGATCGAGTGCGCAAGTTGGCCCTCTTGAAAATCGACGCCCAAGGCCTCTCCCTGCCGGAGTGGGTAGATCGCAGCGAATTGAGCGTAGGGCAATGGACCATCGCTGTTGGGCGGGTGCTCAGCCTGCATGAGCCTACAATTACGGTCGGCATCGTGAGCGCCCTGGATCGTATGGTGGGATTCGCCATTCAAACGGACGCCAATCTGTCCCCAGCCAATTACGGCGGACCATTGGTTGATGATACGGGCCGAGTAGTTGGGATCTGCGTTCCCATGGCCCAGCGACCCGGAGAGCTGGCGGGTGTCGAACTCTATGATGCAGGGATCGGATTCGTCGTACCCCGAGACCATATTGATCGCATCGTTCCTCAACTCAAACAGGGGCACTCGTTCTACCGGGGTTGGTTAGGGCTACTGATCGACCCGCACAACCAGCAGCAGGTCGAGATTCAAGCCATCGCGGACCCTTCCCCCATGGCTGAAGCCGGCATGCAGGCGGGCGACATCATCACGCAGATCAACGGCAATAGCATCAGCCATTTTGGTCACCTGGTCCAAGCGTTGTACATGCTGCCAGCTGGTACTGAAGTTCAACTCGACATTCAACGCCAAGATGAAGAAATTAGCGTAGTGGTGCGACTGGCCCGTGCCGAACAGCTTGGGCCGCTGCCGACGAACAAACCACCCTTCGACCCGACCCAGCCACAATCCGATCAGGGCGGAGCACAACCCTAGAAGGGCTGAATTGCGGGCAAAGTGAAAAAAAATGCGGCGAACCGACATGCCAATCCGCTATACTCAAGTACCTAGGCCGACTTGGTACCGGACCACGGCGGATCTTGATCACGGGTTGGTTGGGCCATGCACTTGGCCATTGAACTAGAAGCTCTGTACTTGAAGGGGAACAGATGATGAATGAATCGTCCTTGTCATTGGCAGCTGCGGGTCGCCTGCTTGTTGTTTTGGCCTTAGTTTTCACCTGCTCAGGCCAACTGAGCGCAGCTGAGATCACAGTTCAAAACGATTCGCTGCTACCAGGAGATGATGGCAATATCCAGGCTGGTTTCGTGGGCAGTGAGAGCGCTGCGGTCTGGTTGACGGCGCCGTGCGATGGAAACATCGTAGCTATCCAAGTGTTCTGGCGATCCCTCACTGGCGGCACCGCCCAGGTTTTGGGCGAGTGGATTAAAGTGTATGACGGTGGCGCGTTTCCGCAACCCGGCGCTGAACTCGAGCTTCTCGAAGGACCGTTGCTAACAGACGGCGTCCTCAATGAGTTCCGTTTCTTGGATGAGTTCAGCACCGTACCGATAAGCATCCCCGTGACCGCCGGCCAGACATTCGTCGTTTCTTACAAGTTCTCCGAAGCACCCGACCCGTTCAACGGGCCTAGCCTTGTCACCGATGTCAATGGTTGCCAACCGGGAAAGAACGCCATCGAAGCCCAAGGGCTGGGTTGGATAAGCTCATGCCTCCTCGGCGTTACCGGTGACTTTGTCATTCGGGCAGTGGTCGATTGTGGCGCCCTTCCCGGCGCCTGCTGCGTCGTAGGCGGTGGCTGCAGCGACATCCTGAACCTGGCAGACTGCACTGCGGCTGGCGGCTCGTTCCACGGCGAGGGCACCAATTGCTCGGCCGTCACATGCCTAGAAGCCTGCTGCTTTATGCCCAGCGGTTGCCTCGATTTCACCGTAGCCGATTGCCTGACTGCGACTGGATTCAACCAGGGGCCGGGCACCGACTGCCTCACCACAGTTTGCTTCGCGACAGGTGCGTGCTGCAACCTTGACGGATCCTGTGATGACGATGTGTCTGAGCCTGACTGCATCGCAAGCGGGGGCACCTTCCAAGGCAATTCAAGCCTTTGCTCGGCTGCGAATTGCCCTCAACCCACCGCAGCCTGCTGCCTGAGTTCGGGCGGCTGCTTGGCCTTGAGTGAATCGGACTGCGGCGTCATTCCAAACTCTTCGTGGGCAGGGTTCGGTACGGACTGCTCGGACGTCAATTCGAACGGGACAGCCGACGACTGCGAAGCCGGCGCAACCATCTCATCGGCTGAAAGCATGCTGGATCATGGCGGCCAAGACTTGGCACTCGATCTGACTAGCAGCAATGTCGAGCCGCGGTCTCCCGGAATCCTGCGGGTCGATTTCCAAGTATCCAGTACTGTAGCTTCGGTGTCAGCTTCGGTGTCATGCGTGACCGGCACATTCGGAGGATCAGCCACGGTAACGGCTGCGGGCACCCTGGTAACAGTCGATTTTTCGACCGCCCTGCCAGATGCGGACTGCTGCACCATCACCCTGAGCGGTGATGCGAGTGGCAGTTTCGACGTTCGACCGTTGCGTGGCGACATCGACCGAAACGGCGTGGTTTCTACGGGCGATGCCTCCGTAATCAAGCCGAATTTTGGCCAGAACCCAGCGTCAGTGGGCGCCCAGTTCGACTTCGATGCAAATGGAGTGATTTCGACGGGCGACGCCAGCCAAATTAAACCGCTCTTTGGGAATGCGGCTGCCTGCCCGTAGTCAACAGAGCTAGCTGAATCAAAGCAGGCCCCGGCATTGATTGCCGGGGCCTGCTCTTTTGATGCTTCTCGTGGTCTCGGTTCGATTCCGCCAAGCCGCTACTTGCCCGCCTCGATCATGCTCCCTTTAGCTGACGGCCTCGGAAAACTTGCGGGCGTCTTCAAGCAACCTGGAAATCTCCTCGGCCCGCGATTTGTTACGCCGAAGATGATCATCGTCGTCGCGAGCCACCGGTCTTGCTCGCTCGGCCGACGGTGAGACAACGGTTTCCAATCGCCGCAAGACGCGTTGATCCGACGGAGTAGCAACCGCCCCGGCTAGCTGGGCTATCCCGCTCAACGATTCAGGCGGATGCGTCTCACCCAATCGCGGGGCATTGTTCACCGTATCGGCCAAACGCCGCTGTACGCTCGTAGCTTCTTCGACCCAGGTGCGTAATGTTTCCGCGGCCATGCCCATTTCAGACCGCAACTCCGATGTCCGCGATGCCGCTGACTCGCCCATCTTGTGGAACTGGTCTGTGCGCCGCTTCGCCTGCAAGGCCGCCTCAGACAAACCAGCGAACACCTTGCGAACTGCCCGGGAAACGCCTTGAAGCTGAGCGGCCTGAGCTCTTGCTTCGGCGACGACCTGCTCTGGGCGGTGGATGACCTTCGACAACTGTGCTTCCATAGAGTCAGCCTGGGCTTGGATCTGCTGGAGGTGTTCCTCAACATGCTCAGCTTTGGCGAGGAAGTCGTTCATCGTCTTCTGCGAAGCATCCAGGATGGCTTTGCTCGACTCTGCCGTTTGTATCTGGTGACTCAGATCGTACACACTCTGAGCCGATTGATCGCGCGTTTGTTCAAGCGTTTCATTGATCTGGCCGGCCGATTCAGTCGCTTCGCCAAGGCGGGAGATTAGCTTCTCCAGCGCAGACGAGTGCTGCTCCATCTGATCCAGAACCATCGATCCCTTGTCGCGAAAAACTTGCTGTCGTTCGATGGTCGCCCGCGCGGACTCGCGTTCGCATGATAGTCTGTCTGTCGCCAGCTTGGCCGCGACGATGGCACGCCCAGCTCGCTCGGTTGCCGATCCAGACCCATCGATGAGTTCCCTCAAAGCTTGGCCCGCCTGAGAAGCAGCTGCTGCCTGCTTGCTGCACTTAATGATCTCGTTGCGCGCCTTGTTGGTTTCGACCGACATTTCGCCCAACACAGTCTTGCCGTCGCGGTACTGGACATCGAGAAGCTCTTGCAAATCTCTGGCCTGGGGGATCAAACTTTTCAAATCCAAGGGGACCTGTTCAGCTGCTTTGGCCGCAACAATTGCCTCTTGGAGTCGCTGGGTCGTGGCATCACAATCGTGTGTTTGCTCCTGGATTGATTGCATTAATTCCATGGCATGCTTGGCATGTTCGACACACTGTTCGTCTGCGGCCCGAGCATCGCCGATGTGTTCCAGCAAGTCTCCGTCCGCTTCGTGGACCTTGTTCATCCGCTGATCGAGGGCATCTACGACAGCCACCGCCTTGGGCGTATCAGCTATCAAACGATCCTTGGCCTCAGCGGCAGTAGCAATCAGTTCAGCAAGCTTGGCGCCACTGGTTTGTGATTCAGAGAGCAAATGGTCGAGGGTTTCCTCTAGGCTCTCTGACTGGGCGACAACCCCTTTCAAGTCGGTTTGACGTGACTGGACCTCGACGAGCAGCTGATCAACTGCGGTTGCCCTGCTTTTGACCCTTTCGGATACACTGGCTATCTCTTCTTGGGCGGATTCAATGTGCTCCACCAATTCACCATCCGCTTGGTCGATCTTTTTCATCCGCTGATCAAGCACCTTCACTGCGGTCACAGCCTTGGGTGTCTCAGCTATCAATCGATCCG
Organism: Phycisphaerae bacterium; assembly: GCA_029260235.1. Taxonomy (GTDB): domain Bacteria; phylum Planctomycetota; class Phycisphaerae; order UBA1845; family UBA1845; genus OFTM209. Next base: position 18,660 of record JAJDDP010000060.1, read on the forward strand.
TGGCCTTGCCGGCGACACCGATCAGATCAGATAGCTTTGCTCCATGGGTGCTTGATTCCGCGAATAGTCCGTCAAGCGTATTCTCGCAGTCGAGTGACTTACCCACGACTGCCTGCAATTCGGTTTGACGCGACTGCACTACGGCGAGCAGCCGGTCAACTGCAATTGCACGTGTCCCGACCTTTTCGGACAGGCAATCGATCTCGTCCCGGGATGACTTCAGGTGCGCCACAAAATGACCATCAATCTCGTGCGTCTGGCTGATGTAGTTCTTGAGCGTGTCGGATGACTCCCGGGCCTGGGGCAGCAAACTGCTGAGTTGCTCGATGAATGACGCCGACTCCGCTGCAGCTTCAGAGAGCTGGATTTTCTTCGCTTCTGAGGCTTTGACAATTTCTGCGGCGTTCTGCTCGCGGGCAGCCGATTCCTCCGCTAACGTTTGAATGGTGGCGACCATGGTTTCCAGGTCGTGGCGCACGCCCCCTGCTTCCGAAACCTGACTGCTCAACCACGTCGCGAAGCTCTCTGCTTCCTTGCGGGCAGCGTCTACTGTCGATCGAAATTCTGCGCCGCCGCTGTTAGCCAGCGAGAGTTGCCGTTCCAGCGATTCAGCTGCCTCAGAGACAGTCGGTACTGCTGCCGTCATCTGCTTGATGAGAAGTGCTGCCTCGGACACCGATAGTTCGATATGGCCAATCTTGGAATCAGCCTCGACTAACAGTGATGCCATCGAGTCCTGCCGTTCGGTGGCGTTATCAGTTCTTGCTTGCAGTTGTTCGGACAGCACCTGCATCTTGGCCAGGATTTCATTGCCGCTAGCAACCTGGTCGTCCATTCGTTTGCCCGCACCCTCCACCACATCACAGGCCAAATGAGCTTCCTTGAATTTCTGTGAGGTCATCTTCAGGGCATTTTCAACTCGTTCCTGCAGCAGGCCCGCATCCACATCTCCCTGAGCAAACAAGTCACCGACGCCGCGGCGCCAACTATCCAGTTTATGCTTGGACTCTTGGATGGCGCGTTCTGTGTGCTGGCGTGCATCCGCTGCCGTTGATTGTGCCTGGGCCACGACGTCCAATACTTCCAGGCTAGCTCTTCTAGCTTCCGATGCTTGAGAGGACGCTTGCTGACACACTTGCTGCACCATACCCGTCATCTCAGAAACGTGGCCGTGTACCTCGTCGAGCGATCTGATTTGTTCCTCGACACGGTTCGTCTTGGCATCTACCTCTTGAAGTCCGCGTTCCAGTTTCCCTTGAGCTATTTGTCCTTCACCCACATCCTCGGCGAGGCGCTCCCGTATCAACGTTGCATTCGCCTCGCTCTCATCAACTACCGAACGCAGATTGCCAGCAGCGGTCTCTGCTGTCTTAGCCATGCTCTGAATCTCTGCGTTCCCGTCAGAGATGCGCTGTATCGCAGACATGGCTGTGTTCTGTGCACTGGTCACAGCCGCAGCAAGCGAACCAAGCTGCTGAACCCGTTGGTCGGCAGTCTTGACTTCAGCATGGAGTGAGTCGCGGCAGACACGGCTCTCGCCCAGCATGGTCCGAGCATCCTGGACTGCTTTGACGCTCTCTTGGCGGGCATCTCCAAGCCGATCGATGTGCCTCTCGACTTCGTCTCCCACCTGGGCGCTACGCTGAAGTAATTGTTCAAGGCGTAGCGACATTGCTTCTGCCCGGTCGCATGCCTGCTGTAGCGAATACTCGCCGTCATTGGTTCTGGACATGGTCGTAACGATCCAATCTATTGGACTACGGGGCTGAGTTAGCGCTGCGAGCATTCACGGCAGATTGGCCTGCTCGCCTCAACGATGCCTCTAAATCTCTCCTGCAGATGCCCCCTTCAGGCCGGCACAGTAAGCTCCGCCCTGCATCTCCTTCACCCTAGTCATCGAGAATATCGGAACCCGGCCAAGCCAGCTGAAGTTATCGGCCTGGAAGTTGCGCTCGTGACAAGGATTTGGCATGAGGTCGCCAAGGCGTGTTGCCCCCCGCAATACTGATATCGTAGATTGAAGCGGGAACGGCTAGACCCAGCAGTGGTTTTGTCGCAAGGGAAAGAAGTGGATAATGATAGGCCTCGTTAACGCGGCCGGAACGCCCGTACCTTCCAAAGCACAGTCTGTCTTTCAGGCTGCTCAGCTGGCCCACGATTCAGAGACGAAAGATCCTGTCCTGATCGTCAACAGTCAACAGGCAGTCGAACAGGTGCTCAGATCGGCGGTCGAAACGATCAAGTTCGTCAAATCGCAGGGCGAACGGCAACTCCCCGATGGGGACGGATCAGATCGATTTGACCAAGCAGATCAGGAGGCACTAGTTCGAGAGACAGGTGGTGTAGGAAGGGTTTTGGACGTGACGGCGTAAGCCGTGTAACTATCTCTGAAGCACGCGGACCAGAAATTCTTCTGGTCGCAGACTGAGGTGTGCGTCCGCGCTGACGCGCTCCTCACCAGACCGGTTCAGCTGGCCTTGGTTTCCTGGGGCAGCCTGCAAGATCGGTTGGAGCCTCGTATTATCCAATCAGGCCCTCACTCTTGAGCAACGAGGCGAGGTGCTCGAAACGATCCTGCCCGCCGTGTGCCTTTCCAGCAGAATCAGCCTCCTCCAGCCGAACAGACAGCCCCGTCCGATCAACGGGATCGCGATCCTCCAAGGCTGATAACAGTGCTAGCAACGCTTGCCATTGAGTTCGAGACACATGATCCGAGTCGATGTCGCCAACCATTCCGACCCGAATCAGATCAAAATCGGCCACCCTTGCCTGCTCTTGCCAAGGCTTGAGCGCCTTCAAGCGGCCCTCGGCGTCCACCTCGAAATGAAGATCCCGTTCCGCAGAAATCGCGGCAAGGGCAAGGCCAGGTAGCGGCTTTGCGCCCCGAACGACCAGAATCTCTACGCCACTCCAAACTACCCGACGCGAGCTCGCTACAGCCACCGCATCGCGAGCCATACGCTGAACTATAAGCGGGTTGGTAGAGGGAAAGGAAGCAGCCTGGTAATCACCTACTGTAGGAGCCAACCAAGACAACAACGTCGCCCCGCCTGTCATAGCCAGGGCTAGCACCATCAGCATTTTGGACGTCCGTGATCGCTGCTGCATTCCGCGCCAAACTGGAAGGGGTTCAACTACCGTGTCGCTTCCCACTGTTCGATTTGGGCCTATTTCTACAGTTGTTATCGGCCAAACTCAAGCGATTGGTTTTGTGTTTTTACAGAATTGATCGGAATAAAATGTAGCGTCTATCCGCCGATACGCGCACAAGACGAAGCAGCCTCGCCCAGGCGGCGCCGGACGTCCTTACTGTTGGGCCGCAGCACTAGGGCGGCTTCACAAATTCGCTTCGCCTCACACGGATTGCCTTGGCTCATCTCGTAGGCGGCCAGTCTCAGATGCGACGACATCAGCACCCGAATGAATCCCCTGCTTGAGTTGTTGATCTTGATGATGGCCCTGTACTGGTCGGCGGCTTCATCTCTCCGCTGCCCTCTGGTTAGCGCATTGGCGAGCTCCCAGCGATATTGAGGTTGGAAGCTCTTGGTCGCAACAGCTCCCTGGAGCGCTTCGATACCCTCATCCAGCCTGCCCAGCGCCACCAGCGAGAGGCCATGTTGGCGGTGGGCCTGGTGAAGCATCGGTTTGAGAGCTGCCGCCTTGCCATAGCAGAGGGCTGCTTTCTCTATGAGAGCCGTCGATCCGTCCTCGTCCCCTGCCTTCTTCAGTCTGTGCGATTCGCGCTTGTAGCTGTTGGCCAGGTTGTACTGCCCAGGCCAGCATGCCGGATTGAGTTCCAGCGTGTATTCCCAGAACGTGGTGCCGTCCTTCCAATTATCCCTGTTGTGCCGGTAACTGGACACACCCAGCCCCACCAAGATCAAACAAGCAGCCAACGTCATGGGGCCGGCCAGACCCAATTTGCCGATGGTCCTCTGGCGGACCAAATTAAAGAGAACAGCCACGATCAGAAAGACCCCAATAGCAGCGATATAGACGAAGTGATCAGCCACGAACGAAAACTGGGTGTAATTGAAGGGGATCAGCCCCAACATGGGGGACAGGCTGAGCAGATAGTGCCCAACGCCCCACTGCACACTCTCGGGGATGCGTTTTCGCAGCAGCCAGCCTACATAGCCAAGCGTCGGCAGCGCCAGGAGCGCCCCGGTAAAAAGCGGCCACAACCCGCGCAAATCCCAGCGGGTGTATACGCCGGGGAAATGGTAGGGAACCAAGATTTTCCAAATATAAAACCAGATGGAACCGGCAGCCGCAAAGGGGCGCCATTGGGGCTCCAAAGCGGTCATGGTGGAGCCGGCGTTCCCTCGCTCGGTCCAGGCTGTGAACACCGCTGAGCACATGCCCAGTATCAACATGGGTGCCACTTTGACGAGACTCATGCTGCTCCAGCGCCGCTGAACCACTCGATCACACAGAATTGCCGTCGCCGGCAGGGTGAGCATAGCCGTCTTGCTCATCAAGGCCATGACGTAGAGCAGCATGCAGAGGCTGTACGTCCTCCACCGCCACCGCCTGGTCGCCTTGATGTAGACGATCAATGACAGCAGATAGAACAAGCCCGACAGTACGTTCTTGCGCTCTGCAATCCATGCTACGGATGCAACATTGATCGGATGCACCGCAAAGAGCGCAGCTGCAAACCAGGCGACCCACGGATTTAGACCCAGCAATCTAAGCAGCCAAACGACCAAACCTGCGTTGATGGCATGCAGGATCAGATTGTCCAAATGAAAGATCCATGGTTCAAATCCACGATCACTCGGGTTGACTCCCTTGACGCTTTCGAGGGCGGTCTCGCCGTTCTTCCATAGAACCAGCTTGTGCTCCAACCAATAGGAACTAAACACCAGCGGGTAGAACTGCTCGTGATCCCCAATGGGATTCCAGATACGGGCCAAGCCACCGCTCTCGGCGATGTAGTCGTTCTTGATCAGGTAGTCCGGATCATCCCAGTTGATCAGATCGTTGTTGTATGTGGGCAGATAGACGATCACGGCCGCCGCAACCGCCACAACCACGCCCAGCCACCATTGCCAAGCCGGCGCAGGGTCGATGGGCAGCAACTCGGGGAGCGTGGCTACCGGTTCCCTTCGTTTCTTCCCCATTTTGTTCTTGCGATTCTTTGACACGCGGGCATCTTAGCGGAGCAAGCCGGCTTCGTCACCACGGCTTGAACCAAGTCAGGTGATTTCATTAGTGGCGTTGGTGTTGAATTTGACGGCTGCGTTGACCCCGTTGAGTGCCAGGGCGTTGGCTGTGTTCAAATTGCCCAGCAGGTCCATGTTGTAGCCGGTGTCGATCTGGCTGGAAGTCACCAAGCCCGAGAGCATGATGCCCTTGTCCATATCGGTAAGCCGGTCGAGCTTGTCGTAGGTGTAAGCCTCCGAAAGCCGCTTGCGAACAACATCCTCCTTCGAGGTCCGGTTCCCGTTGCGGTCATAGGCGTACTGGGGGCGGACAGAGCGAATCTAGGCGACATACTTCAGACACAGCATGCCTAGGAAAGTAATGGCTAACAACCCGAGCAAAAGATAGAGGCGCAATCCGTTGCGTGGCTTTTGACTGGAGGGATCCTTCTTCAATTGGATTAAGTTTTCAATTACTGTTCCTACCCAGACTACGCAAAGAACGAGAAAAAGGTACTCTCCAACGGCATATATCCAACCTAGCAACATGATACCACCCGCTCGGGAGCTACATATGTAGTCTGAGGGAGACAATTGATGCTGTCAGCAGTCTGTCTAACGCCTATCGATAGCGACCCCGGCAGTGTCCACTCATACTCTGAAGCACATTGGCGGAACGCTCGGGCAGGATCCTCCATGCTTGGTTGACATAGGCGTAGCTGCTGAACGAGAACCGCCTCATGCTGGTGGCGTGGCGCAGTGGCCAGGAACCAAACACTAACGCAGATCGCCAGGATGAACAGCCACTTCAACAACAGGCGCAGTCTGCGCCCGTTGCGACGTCCGGATTCTTCATTGCTTTGCAGTCCTGACATTCTTGTTCCTTAGTCATGGGGCGCTCTGTTAACGGAAAACAGGCCATTGACAGAGACTCCCATAGTGCTTTGATCGGCCGCACGAAGCTCCAGAGTCTCCGAAGAACGGCGTTATTGTTCATCACGCCAGGGCTTCCAGCTGTCTGCCTGCGGGCAAGTTCAGGCTGGCCCGTTCATCCAATTAAAGGTGTCAGGAAGATTTTCTAGGCCAGTGCAAGCTCGTCTTGGCACCCTTGCTTCGACTTCATCGCCGATTTCGTGCGGTGCACGATCTGGGCTGCCACGTTCTCGAAGCCGTCTCGGCGCTCGATTGCTCGATTCTTATTACAATAGTACAAGGCCGAGCCGTCCGAGTCACCCGAATTCGTGAGCACTTTCTTGATCCGCCGGCCTAAGCCGTCGTAGGTGTTGGCCATGATGCTCATTTCTGCCTCCTGGCTCGATTTGACCTCATTGAGGCAGTTGAGCTTGTCGCAGGTTAGAGGCCCGGCAAACTCCGCTTGGCGATTTCCATAGCACGCTGGGCATCGTCGATCTGCTGTTTGATCCGCCGGTCGTCATTGCTCCAACCAACCTGATTCGGAAAATCGAGCACCGCCTGGTAGAGATGAACCGCCTCAGCCGCTTGGCCACGACGTAGTTGGTGCTGGCCCAACATCAAATGGGACCAGAGAAAGATGCGTACTTGCTCAGCATCTCCGATGATGCGGTTTTTGATCAAGGCCCGATACTGCTCAACGGCTTCGTCGCCTTGTTTGGTCGCTTCGTAGCAGTCAGCAAGTTGCTTGTGGTAGAGCGGCATGAGCGGCTGATATTTGATGGCTAGCTTGTATGACTCGATGGCTTCTGCATGCCGCTTGAGGTCCAGCAGCGCCTTGGCCCGGATGCCATGCGATTGGGCCTTGCTTGGGTTGATGCGAATGACTTGGCCATGGGCGTCGATCGACTTGAGAAGAAGTCGGTCGGCTGATTCCTGGTCTCCCGCAGCCCGCAAGCGATTCGCCCGCCGGCCGTAACCGTTACCCAAGTTGTAGTAGCCTGGCCAAAAGTCTGGATTCAAGCTCAGTGTATGGGTCCAGTAGCTGGCGCCGTCCTTCCAAACAGTTTGGCAAGTGTGGTGCGTCGAGAAGCCCAGGGCCACTATCAGCAGCCAACCCGCTATCGTCAGGGGCCAACGCAGCGAAACCGACCGCCAACCCAGGGTCATCAACCAGTCAAACAGCATGGCTAAGCAGAGGAAGACGCCAATCGCCGCCAAGTACACAAAGTGGTTGGCCACAAACGAGTACCGCGTGTAGTTGAAGGCGACTAGCCCCAACATCGGAGTCAGCGTGATCAAGAAATGCGCCAAACCCCACATCGCTTGGCTTGGAACCCGTCGTCGCATCTTCCACAAGAGAGCACCCAAGCCCACCAGGGCAGCCATCGCCGCCAAGAAAATGGGCTGTGCTCCGCTCACATCCCACCGCAGATAGGCCCCGGCCAAGTGGGTCGGAACCAATAACTTTCCGACGTAGAACCAAACTGCGCCCGCCGCCACGAAAGGCCTCACCAGCAATTCCGGCGATTCAAGCGGCGTGAGTGAATTCCCAGCCTCGGTTCGGATGGTCACATAGGCAGACACAACCCCAAGGATGAGCATCGGGGCGATTCTCAAGGCCGACTGCACGCTCCATCGACGTCGAATGACCCAATCACAGAACATCGCGGTCGCCGGTAAGGTCAGGGTAGCCGACTTGCTCAACAAGGCCGCTACGAACATCAGCAGGCAAGCCGAATACGCAGGCCAACTCCAGCGGCGAATCGTTCTCATGTAGAGCAGCAACGCCAGCAGATAAAAAAGGCCGGACAGGACATTCTTCCGCTCAGCCACCCAAGCAACAGAAGCAGTGTTGATTGGGTGAACGGCAAAGAGCAGCGCTGCTGCTAACGCCACCCGGAGATTCAGGCCCAGCATGCGCAATAGCCAAACTACCAAAGCTGCGTTGATGGCGTGGAGGACCATGTTGGTCAGATGGAATATCCAAGGTTCAAATCCGCGCTCATGCGCTGGCACACCTCGAACCGATTCGAGTGCGCTCTCCCCATGCTGCCAGAGCAGGATTCTGTGCTCCAGCCAATAGGAGGTGAACACCAGCGGATAATACTGCTCATGCTTCTCAGCCGGATCCCAGATTCGTTTCAGGCCGCCGCTCTCAGCCACATAGTCGTTCATGACTACATATTCGCGGGTATCCCAGTTGATAAATTGGTTATCGAGCGTGGGCGAATAGGCAGCCAAGGCAGCCACGAATACCCCTAGAGTTGCCAGCCACCAGGGCAGCATTGGGCCGGCCTCGACGGGGAGCAGCTCCGGCCGCAAGACCGCAGGCTGCTTGCGATCAGATTTGTCTTTTTTCTTTCGAGCGCTTGACACGCGGGCATCCTAGCCGAAGGAGGCGGCGCTTTCACGGCCTGCCGCCCTTCTCGATGGGAGTCGCCGCAGGCATTTCGCCAAACATCCTGAAGCACGCTGATTCGTACCAAATCATTCCCCAGTCATGCCGCCCGTGGAGAATCGCCGCTGCTTGGGCAACCGGGGCCATAAGATCAGCCGATTCCAGAAATGGCGGGACCGATTCAGGATCGTCATGGCAGTACAACCAGCCGGTGTGCTCCTGTCCCTCCGCCTGTGGATCGAATCTGGACATCACCTCATCCTTGGATAAGCCCAAGGAGGAATCAAACAGCACCTCCGGCTGGTGAATCGATTTGTCCCGGACCATGCCGGTGCAGGTCAAGTCAAGAATCTCGGCATCAGAAACCAGCAACTCTTCACGAATCTCTCGCCGCATAGCTGCAAAGAGGTCCAGGTTGTCGCCGAGATCTAAGGTGCCGCCGATGCAGTGGAGATATCCGGCATGGCAAGCCAAATCGGATGCCCGGCGTCCGAAGAGCAAGTAGCCGTCCGAGGTGATGATGTTGGCCGACGTGCCGACGGGATTGGCAAACGCCGCGATGCCCACTTCCTCGACGCGATTCCCCAGCAGGTAGTTCGTTCCCAGGTGGCGTCGATAGTCGGTAGGTCCCACCGTGAAGGTGACGCTAGTGCCGTCACACTGCCAGCCGACCAAGCGAACCATCGGCCCGTTGAACAATCGCCGACCGGATTGGCGAGCCTCGGCGAGTTTCGCTTGCCAATTCGATTCCACCAGCGCTTCTAATTCAGGCGAAGTAGCCGTTTCGTCATCGACCCAGGCAAGCTTGATACGATCCGGGCTGAGCCGGCGGGCAAAATCAATGAAGAAAGGCACCTGGGCTAACGCGAAATCCGGATCGACCTTCTCCCAATCGACCAGCCAGCCGCACTCAGGGCAACGGTCGCTGGTCAAACCGGTGAGGTTGTATCTGCACTTGAGGCAAAAGATTCTGCGATCCTGCAAGGTAGAGGCTCCCACTACCGGTCCTACGGATTGCTGACCATGTCAATCAGGCGCGATGGTAGGATCGAATCAAGCCGCCCGCAACATGCCCTGGATTCCTTGAGGCTGTTCTCCCTGGACCCGCGGCGCGTTACGATGTGCATCCGGAGTTAGCCCGACCCGCTTGATTGATGACCAAGGACCTTCTTGATGAATACCACCGCCGCTAAGTTCGATATTGGCACACCTCGCACCGTCCATGCACCCCGTGGAACAGAAAAAACATGCAAGACCTGGCAGGCTGAGGCTGCTATGCGCATGCTGATGAACAACCTCGATCCGGAGGTCGCCGAAAAACCGGACGAGTTGGTCATCTACGGCGGCTCGGGCAAAGCAGCCCGCTCATGGCCTGACTATGAGCGCATTGTGGCTGCCTTGATCGCCCTCGAACCCGACGAAACGCTGCTGGTGCAATCAGGGCGGGCAGTCGGCGTGGCCAAGACCCATGCCGATGCTCCCCGCGTGTTGATTTCCAACTCCATGCTGGTACCTGCCTGGGGCAATTGGGACGAGTTTCGCCGGCTCGAAGCACTCGGCTTGACCATGTACGGCCAGATGACAGCCGGCAGTTGGATCTACATCGGCACCCAAGGCATCCTGCAAGGCACCTACGAAACATTCGGCGCAGCCGCCCGCAAACACTTCGGCGGTTCTCTCAAGGGCAAGCTGATCGTCACAGCTGGCTTGGGCGGGATGGGCGGCGCTCAACCGTTGGCAGCCACAATGAACGATGCGGTTTGCTTGGCTGCGGATGTTGACCAACAACGAATCGACAAGCGGCTGAAGGATCGCTACCTCGACAAAGCCACAACATCGATCGACGAAGCTTTGGCCTGGATCAACGCGGCCCAAGCAGAGCAGCGGCCATTATCCGTCGGGCTATGCATGAATGCAGCCGACATGCTCGAAGAGCTAATCCGAAGAGACGTCAAAGTCGATATCCTGACCGATCAGACTTCGGCCCACGACGCCTTGGACGGCTACGTTCCGAACCGAATAGCCTTCGACCAAGCCGTCGCTTTGCGGAAGAGCGACCCCGAGAAATATGCCCAAGAATCCATGCGTACCATGGGCGAGCACGTCAACCACATGCTTGAATTAAAGAACCGCGGGTCCATCACCTTCGATTATGGCAACAACATCCGCGGACAGGCTGTGCAAGTCGGCGTGGAGAATGCGTTTGACATCCCGGGCTTCGTCCCTGAATACATCCGACCGCTGTTCTGCGAAGGACAAGGGCCGTTCCGCTGGTGCGCCCTTTCAGGAGACCCAGCCGACATTGCCCGGACCGACCAAGCTGTGCTCGAGACCTTCCCCGAGAACGAGCACCTCTGCCGATGGATCAAAATGGCCGGTGAGCAGATCGCCTTCCAAGGCTTGCCCTGCCGGATCTGATGGCTGGGCTACGGCGAGCGCGACAAGATGGGTCTGATCTTCAACCAACTGGTAGCTAGCGGTGAAGTCAAAGCGCCGCTGGTCATCGGTAGAGATCATTTAGACTGCGGATCCGTCGCTTCTCCAAATCGCGAAACTGAGGGCATGAAGGATGGCTCTGATGCCATCGCAGATTGGCCTATCCTCAACGCCCTGCTCAATACTGCCTGCGGTGCAAGCTGGGTGAGCGTTCACCACGGCGGCGGTGTCGGCATCGGCTACAGCATTCACGCCGGCCAAGTCATCGTCGCCGACGGGACAGCCGAGGCTGCCGCACGATTGAAGCGTGTCCTAATCGCCGACCCGGGCACGGGCATTTTTCGGCATGTCGATGCCGGATACGACAAAGCCAAAGATATCGCCCGACAGCGCGGTGTCCACATCCCGGGGATCTCCGGGTAGAGACAGGGCGACTTTTTCAAGCCCTGGCACTATCCTGCCCGTCATGAATCGCGACGACATCTGCACCGAATTCCTCGAAGTGTGCCCCTTCGAGCTGTACCCTTTTCAAGAGGACGCCTTGCTGGCCTGGTTTGAATCCGACGCTGGCGTGCTGATAACCGCACCCACGGGCATGGGTAAAACTTTGATCGCAGAGGCGGCGATTTTTGAAGCCCTCAAGACCCGAACCCACCTCTACTACACAACGCCCTTGATCGCATTGACCGAACAGAAGTTCCGCGAATTTAAGGACAAGGCAGAAGCCTGGGGTTTTTCCCGCGATGACATTGGCTTGGTAACTGGCAACCGCCGCGAAAACCCAGAGGCGGTCGTCCGCGTGGTGGTGGCTGAGATTCTGCTCAATCACCTGCTCGGTAAAGATGCAGAGCTTGGTGAGTTCGACGCCATCAGCAGCGTGGTCATGGACGAGTTCCACTACTTCAACGATTTCGATCGCGGCATGGTCTGGGAATTATCGCTGGTCCTGCTGCCCAAGCACGTCCGGGTGATGCTCCTGTCAGCCACAGTCGGGAACCCCGTTGAATTTGCCCATTGGCTCAAGAAGCAGCATGGACGACAACTGAAAATCGTCCGGACCGACGAGCGTCTAGTCCCGCTAGAATTCATCTGGATCGGCGAAAAACTCCTCACCGAGCAGCTGCCGTCGATGGTATCAGCCGACGACGCAGAAAACCGCGTGCCAGCCCTGGTGTTCTGCTTCAATCGAGATGAGTGCTGGGAGGTGGCGGAGAGGCTGAAGGGATTGAAACTAACGTCAACAGACAACAAACCCAGAATCGAAGCCTACCTGGCCGACCACGTCGAAGATTTTTCCGCAGGTGTGGGGCCAAAGTTGAAGCAGATGCTCATACGGGGCGTCGGTGTCCACCATGCAGGTGTGCTGCCTCGACACAAGGAACACGTCGAAGCGCTCTTCAACCGCAAGCTGATCCCCTTTGTCATCTGCACCGAAACCTTAGCGGCTGGCATCAATCTGCCGGCCCGATCCGTCGTGCTATCGACCTTGATCAAAGGCCCTCGGGGCGACAAGAAACTGATGCCCTCTTCATCCGCCCACCAGATGTTCGGACGCGCAGGTAGGCCGCAATTCGACACGCAGGGATACGTCTTCGCCATGTCTCCCGAAGACGACGTCAAGTACTTCAAGTGGACCAAGAAATTTGAGAAGCTGGATCCAAACTCAAAAGATCCCGGAACCATGCGCGCCAGAAAACAGCTCGAACGCAAGCGTCCCACCCGCCGCAAGACCGAGCAGCACTGGGTCGAGGGTCAGCTTAAACAGCTCATCGAAGCAGGGCCTGCCAAACTGTTCAGCCGATCCATGATCCCCTATCAAGTGCTGATCTACCTGTTGACCAAGACCGGAACCGTAACCGAGACCAAGGATTTTCTATCCCGCCGTTTCAACACGCCCGAGCGCATCGCCAAATTCTCCGAGCAACTCGAATTCATGCTCGACAACCTGGCTAGCTTGGGCTACTTGACTCGCTCCGAAGATGAGGAGCATGTAACCCTCGATGATTCCATAAACCGCCTCCTGGTTTTTCGGAGCATCGACCCGCTGTACGGTGACTATCTTTGCCGCACGCTGAGTAGAGCAGATGACACCGAGAAACTGGTGGCGTTGGAATCAGTTCTCCAGATGCCACCTGCTGTCGTACGCTCTGTGCGGCTGCCTGACGGTCATCCCCAGGGTCAGCTGGAAATGAACGAACTGGGCCCGTTGATGCTGCAAATGGGCGTGGTCGGTTCGAATCTGGAGCGCGACAAGCCCGAAGAACACGAACACGCCATGAGCTGGGAAGACGATGAACCAGAAAGGCCGCCGAACTTTCCAGAAATGTTGCAAATCGCGTTCGAGGCCAAGCTGGCCTCTCCCGAGCAGATCTTCGTTCAACCCAAATGGTGCGCGGGACGGGCGTTCGAAGAAGAGTGCGACTTCCATCGCATGGTCAAGGGCTGCAACTTGATGAAGCAGGAAGGCATCGTGCTGCGCCATCTACTTCGATTCGTAATCCTTTGCAGCGAATTCTATTTGCAAACCCAGGACCCCGCTTATCAGGCCCTGGCTGAGAAGGGAACAAACACATGCCGCACCGTAGATGCTCGATACACGGATCGGTTCATTGAGGAAGCTCAAGCCCAGCGCCAACTCGTCCAACCCTAGGCAATGAGGATTTCCCTACTGAGGAGTGTCTTATAGTGGCACGCGGCGATGGCTTCTTTTTTCATCCATCTCAGAGAATCTACGACGACCCCCATGAACACGGTTTGACCTTCCAGTCAGTGTTCTTTGAGGGCGAAGCGGGCCGCCGCCTCCATGGCTGGTTCTTTCCAGCCATAGGCGACGCTCAGGGCACGATCATCCACTGCCATGGGAATGCGGGCAACATCACTGGACACTACCGTTTCGTGGGTTGGCTGCCCAAACGAGGGTGGAATGTGTTTTGTTTCGACTATGGAGGGTTTGGACAATCGTCGGGCAAGCCGACGCGCGAAGTTGCGATCACCGATACGCACTCAGCCATCGACTACATCAAGGCCCGCGACGACATCGACGGCCGACGGCTGATCTTGTTTGGACAATCGTTGGGCGGCGCCGTAGCCATCGTCGCTGCTGCTGATCGTGATGACTTGGCAGGACTAGCCGCAGAGGGCGCCTTCGCCAGTTACCAGGAAGAAGCCCGGTTCGTTTGTCATCACACTTGGTGGCTGTGGGGTGTTGCAGGCATAGCGTCCAAGACCTTCATCAGCTCGGGTTATGATCCTATCGAGATGGTTGGACGCCTTGGCCGTCTTGCCAAGTTATTCATCTGTGGGAGAAGTGATGGCATCGTTGACTACCGCCACACACTAGCCCTGCACGAAGCAGCTCAGCAGCCCAAAGAGCTTTGGGTCTTGGAGGACGGCTCCCACACGGATGCCCTGATCGACGACGAACCTGATTCGCAAGACCCGTCGAAGACGCGGCGTGACAGGTTCACACAATTCCTGCAACGCGCAGCAAGCCGCTGAAGGTACGCAGCGTCCACGGCAGCAAGCGGAACACGACGCCCTAGCTGTTGAAGAAGCCGCCGATAAACGCACCGGATATGCTGCTAAGCAACACCGTGAATGCGTTGGCGATCAGAGTCAGGAACTCTGGCCCAACCAAGAAACCAGCGATGTCGATGGACGCTAGACCTACACTTGAAAGCATGGATTGTCTCCTATTGACCATGGCAACCCCGCGCGAGCGCCATTAGACCCTGGACTATAGCCTCATCCGTGCGGAGGCACCAGCCCGGGGACGTTGCCACACTCCGACCCGCACCCTACTATGCTGTCGATGGATGAATGCCGTTCGAAACATAGTCTAGGCGGCCCCATCCTCTGGGCGGTAGTCGCTGCGGCAGCCGCTATCCGAATCATGTATCTCCTAGGGGGTCGCGCCGACCCGACGCTTACTCATCCGATCATAGATGCTGCGGAATACCAACGAATCGCCATGGCCATCGCCCAGGGCAATGATGCCTGGGGTGGCCCATTCTCACGTCCGCCACTATTTCCTCACTTGCTGGCAGGCAGTTATGCCCTGCTTGGAACGAATATCTTTGTCATTCAATTCCTTAACGCCGTGCTGGCCAGTGGGACCTGTCTGCTCACCATTCTGCTCGGCCAAGAGTTGTTCGATCGGACTACCGGACTGACTGCTGGTGGTATTGTCGCTCTCTATGGCCCGATGATTTTCTTTGATGGGCAGGTGCTTGCTTCGAGCTTGGTTGTCTTTGCTTTCACACTGGTGCTGCTGCTGACCGTACGGGCCATGCATTGTCCTACCGTAACTTCCTGGTTGTGGGTTGGCCTAGCCATGGGAGTCGCCGCACTGGCCCGACCTAATATCTTGCTGTTCGCGCCGGTGGTCATCGTAGGCGTAATTGTAGCAGCCCGGCCGAGGCGATCATGGGGGACCACCGCACTTCATCTGCTTGCCGGGGGCTTGGCCATGATGCTGATGATAGCCCCAGCCACGTTGCACAACTATCGGCGCAATGGTGAGTTCATTCTTATCACCGACAGCGGGGGCCTCAACCTGTTTCTTGGAAACAACCTCCATTCCCTGGCGACACTGGCAGTTCGGCCGGGCTACTCTTGGGAACACATTAGGCGCATGCCCCACTCTGATGGTCTGATCTCGAGAAAGAAGGCCGAACGGTTCTTCGTCAACCGAGTGAGCCAGTACGCTAAGACAAACCCAGGAGATTTTGGAAAGCAAATCGCCCGCAAGGCACGGTTATTCTTCAATGCGACTGAGGTTCCGCGGAATGTGTCGCCATACTTTCACCGTAAGTTCTCGAGCATTCTGAGCATCCTGATGTGGCGGACCAAATTCTTCGGCTTTCCATTTGGGTTGATTGCTCCGCTCGCTCTGGTCGGCGTGGTCATGTCGTGCCACAATCGACCGGATCGAGCGATCACCTGCGGCTACATTATTGCTTGCGCTGCCTCGGTCATTCTCTTCTTCAACGCGAGCCGATATCGACTGCCCATAATTCCACCCCTCACTATCTTCGCTGCATGGGCCGCCGTGGATACGTACCGCCGAATCCGAGACAAAATGCCCGTCCGCATCGGTCGAAGAATGATAGGGGGAATCATCATAGGATTTCTGATCAACGCGCCGGCGGCTACGCCATATGACAAAATCAACTTTGAGGCAGCTCTCTTTCAAGGCCTCGCTAACGAAGCCATGTGGGTCGGTGACCTTGATCGGGCTGGGGAAAGCTTAGATCGCGTGGTGAAGCTGAATGCGAATTCTGTAGAACTCTTCTGCGGCCTAAGCTATGTAGCCCGGCAACAAGGCCAGCCATTGAAGGCGATGGCACACGCCCGCGAGGCAGTCAGGTATGCACCTGAATCTCCAGACGCACGCATCTACTTGGCTTCAGAGTTGGCAGTGAGGAAAGACTTCAACGGAGCCGAAGCGGAAAGTCGATTAGCGATTGAACTCGACCCGGGGCACGACATTGCGCATTCGACGCTCGGGATGATACTATTTGGACAACACCGTTTCTCTGCAGCGGCCGACGCATACGGACGCGCCGTCCACTTCCAGCCAGCCCGTGAGGATTACCAATTGGGTTGGGGTCGAAGCTTGATCGCGGACGGGCAATACGCAGAGGCCGAATCTGCCTACTCTGAGGCCCGTTGGCATATGGAATCGCCAAGAATGATCGACGCGCTCGCCTGGCTATTAGCGACCTGTCCCGATCCAGCAATTCGCGATCCCAAGCGGGCGCTGGCCCTCTCTGGAGAATCGATGATTCTCCTGGGCACGCCGTCCTCCGACCACTTGGATACGCGGGCGGCAGCAATGGCCAGCGCTGCCCGTTTCGACGAAGCCGTCGCAATTGCGACGCGTGCTGTGACTCTGGCTAGAAGCAGTGGTCGACTTGATTTGGCGACAGTCATGAATGCTCGACGCAATAGGTACCGAGCAGGCAAGGACATCCGCGACCCTCGAAAATGAGACTTGACGGACCTCCCGCTGCGAACCGTTGCGAGCAGAACACTTCTCAGCCTGCTATAGTTGCCATCCATGGACCGCCATCTGATCGGAGAGATTTGCGCGCTGTTGACCGCCATCACTTGGGCGATGGCTATGGTATTGTTCAAACGAAGCGGCGAGCAAATCAAACCGATGGCGCTCAACCTCTTCAAGAATGTTGTTGGCCTATTCCTGTTGCTCCTCACCGTGGCTTTCATGCCCGACGCCATAGCCGAATTGCGCCAATATCCCATCGAAGATTTTTATGTCTTGATCATCAGTGGGGTGGTGGGCATTGCTATTGCAGACACTATTTTCTTCCGCGCGCTCAACACGTTGGGTGTGGGCATCACTTCAATCGTCGATTGTTGCTACTCCCCTCTCATCTTTCTTTTCGCAGCACTGGTGCTCTCTGAGACCATTGAATCTCATCACTACTTTGGTGCCGCATTCATCCTTAGCAGTGTCTTTGTCACCTCCTCCATCACGCCGCCCGCTGGCAGAACCCGGCGTCAACTACTCAGTGGAATCTTGCTCGGCATCTTCTCGATAGCGCTGATGGCCGTGGGTATCGTTTTTGCCAAACCTGTCCTTGAAGCAGAAGACTTCCCCTTGATCCCAGCCACAGTGCTGCGCCTAGGAGCCGGTACAGTCGTCCTGGCCATCATGGGGATAGCTTCCCCAACTCGCAGAGCGCTATGGAATGTGTTCCGTCCGTGCGCAGCTTGGAAAAATAGCCTGCCGGCTTCGATTCTTGGCGCCTATATCTCTCTGATACTTTGGATCGCAGGATTCAAGTACACCCATGCATCGATCGCCGGACTCTTGAACCAAACGTCCGTCGTCTTTGCGCTTATGTTTGCAGCCTGGATCCTTAAAGAGCAGCTCACGCCGCGCAAAATGGTCGCGGTCGGTTTGGCTGTCTGCGGTATTCTGGTGGTCGCGTTGGGAGGCCAATGATCACAAGAGAGGCGCATCAGATGCCAAGCACACCTGCTGCCCTATGCCAGCAGCCATGTCCAAACCGCAGCCACAGCCCAATAGCACCGAGAACCGCCCGATAATCAAACACCAAGCGCACCGCATCCAGCATGCCCTCCCTCTGCCAGTCCGTAAATCAAGTCCGAGCAAGCCTATTCCGACGAAATGGCGTGTGCCTACTCTACTATTGAAGAGGGTGCCTCAACTTGTCGAGTTTCACGACTGCAATCCCTACCGAAGAACAGCTTGAATTGCTGCGCCAAGTGTGCGCACGCAACACACCGCTGGAATTGCACATCCAAGCCAATAAACAACTGGTGACTGGCCGATCCCGTTTTCTGGAACTTCGAGATGAGGCAATCTGCATCGATCAGCCACGCATGGGCGGTGAAGGCAAACCTCTCCGGGAACGACAAATTGTGTTGGTCCATTTCTTGTTGAGTGGTACACGCTACTCATTTGAAACCAGGGTCCGACGAGTACACTGCTCGGTGCAGTTGAACCAGCAGCTGCGCGTGCCAGGAGTTTCTCTTGGAGTACCGCCGAGCATCAAGGAACAGCAACGCCGAACCGATTTCCGGCTATCCCTAGCCAGCCATGCGAAGATCGACATCATCGTCCACACAGGGTCGCCTTTGAACGGAGGTTCTGCCCCAGCCAAGACGAAAGTACTGCGCCCTGGAATCATCAACATCTCATGTGGCGGCATGTGTGTTCTCTTCGACCTGGGGGACAGCAAGCCATGGCAATCAGGCGACATTTTCTTCCTTTCCTTCCAGCTGCCCGAGGTGAGCGACCGATTCCTTTTCATGGCTGAATTGCGGCACAAGCGGCCCATCGAACGCCGTGAAAACTGCGTGATCGGATTCAAATTCCTGCCCTGGAGTCTCGTGCCAACCCAAAAGCAGCTTGTCGAGGTCACAAAGTTCATCGCTACCGAGCAACGCAAACAACTACGTAACAAGAGCAAGAGGTGAAACAACCATGCTGGCAATGAACACAACGGAAACGCCATTTACCTTTGGATTGGATGCCCGCCAGTCGAATCGAGTGCTCGAATTGGCTGCCAGAGCCTGTGCGGTCGTCGTGCTGACACCTCGCACGGATGAGAAGCTCCAATTGTGGGGCCCGATCGAAGCCCAGTCCGATGAATCGCTCTGGATTTCTCTAGACGAGGCGAACATCGGCTACGTCGAAGACCTTCAATCCGTGTGCTGCGATGGCGTCCTGGAACTCGGTGATGCTCGGTACTTGTTCGACACCAACATCTTGGCCTTCCGCGGCAGCGACGATTGCATGTCCGTGGAGGTGGCTTCACCATGCAAGATTCGCGTAATTCAACGTCGCCGCTTCTGCCGCGCACAGCTCCAGGAATCATCGGAGATCGAACTGCTGGACACCAACGCCGCACCGGCCGACGGGGACGACCTTAGATCACACCTGGGCGCCATGCTGAACGTCAGCGTGGAGGGCTTGGCTTGTCGGGTACCCACTGAAACATCCGACGCATTTCGTCCTGATCAGGAACTGCAAGTGCGGTTCACCGTCCTATCCGATCCAGAACCGTTCGAGTTCACCGCGTTACTGAAAAGCAAGACACCGGGCGGTACTCCTGGCATGACCGTTCTTGGACTGCATTTCAAGCACAGCCCGAATGAATCCGCCTACCATCGTCTTCAGGCAGCATTGGAACGGTTGGCGTAACCAAGAAGGAACCAAGGCTATGAGCCATGTAAACTACATCGAACATGCCGTGCGCGATGAAATCCTTCAGCAGATGGTCACGAAGCGAGCGCCCGTGGTCCTCACCCGCCAAGGCCCCGACGGGTGGCTAGTTGTCAAGTCACGGTTTTGTGGCGCCAACGCCGAGCAAGGCTGGTTGGCCGTGGATCCTCCTTTGGCCCAAAACGGCGGTCCGGAATGGACTACGCCAAGCGCAAGCGAGTACCTCGGTATATCGTTCCGCCGCGGCCACAAGAAGTATGTGTTCAATGCACCTGCGTGCGCGCCAGACGAACTGCATCAGGCTAAGACGCCGAGCAAACCGACCATCTTTATCCGCTGGCCTGAGAATGTTCAGGAGTTGCAGCGCCGCGTTTATCAGCGAGCTTGTCCCCCGCAAGGTCGTCAAATCAGCGTAGAGATTCAAACGGCTGAGGCCAACTCTGGTCCCAATACAACGATCACCGGCACGATGGAGGATTTATCTGCTGGCGGAATGCGAGTGCGTTGCGCCCATCCAGTCGACTTGAAGAACGAAGTGAAACTCCTATTTGCGTTGAGATCCAATGGCGACATGCTCTCATTCGATGGGACATTTCGGCACTGCCAGGCTACTGATCAAGGCGATTACTCAATTGGCTTCCAGTACATCGGGATGGAAACTTCACAAGCAGGACAGGAGCAATTGCATCACATCGCCCGGGTGGTGACCGATTTCCAGCGGGCTGCCATCCGCCAAAGACCCCGCAACTTGCGTCGTAGCCCCACGCGGCGATAATTGGCGGGCATGAAAGAACACTGCGTTTTCCAAACAGCCTGGGGCTGGAGCGGGATCGTTGTTCAGGACGAGCTGCTTATCGCCACAGAATTGCCGGTTCGCGCTCGCAAGCGCATCGCCAACCGAATCGCCAGCAATCATCCTGATTCTGTCGAGAATGATGGCCTAATGCCTCGCGTGGTCGAGCACATCCGCGGGTACTTCGACGGCAAACCCGTAACTTTCGATGTCCCTCTAGATCTGACCAGTCAAAGCGATTTCAGGCGCCGCGTGCTCCAAGCCTGTGCTCGTATCCCAAGGGGTCAAATGGCGTCCTATGCCGATCTCGCCCGTGCAGCTGGCAGCCCGAAAGCGGCCCGAGCCGTTGGGGCAGCCATGGCGAATAACCCTATACCGCTGATTGTCCCCTGCCACCGGGTCATCCGCTCAGACGGACAACTCGGCGGCTTCTCCTCGCCCGACGGCTTGAAGCAGAAAAAAGAGATGCTCGAACTTGAGGGCGCCTGCTTCTAGAGGTTGCACCGGGGCACACCCTGGCGGCTACGATCCTCCTAATCACTGTCCGCATGCCGGAGTGTCAAGCTCCAAACTCGAAGCACGTCTCCTAGTCGACCGGATCGAACCGGGCCTGGAAGAATCGCAGATACTTTGGCTCGTAGGTGAAACGCAGCCCTTTGATTTGATCTCTCTGGTTGTAGACCGAGATAATCGACTCAGCAGTCACATCCATGTGTGCCTGCGTATACACACGTCTCGGGATGGTCAATCGAACCAGTTCCAACGAGGGGAAGAGGTTTTCGCCGGTCTTGGAATCTCTCCCAGCCGACACCGCGCCTCGTTCCATCGACCGTACTCCTGAATCCAAGTACAGAGCGGCGGTTAGAGTCTGCGCGGGGAATTGATCCCGCTGGATGTGTGGAAGGAATTTGGCGGCATCTAGGAACACGCCATGCCCGCCTATGGGTCGGACCACGGGGATGCCGGCCTCAATGAGTTTGTGACCCAAGTATTCAACCTGACCGATTCGAGAATGCATATGATCGAGATGCACGGATTCTCGAATGCCGATGGCCAGTGCTTCCATATCACGACCAGCCATGCCGCCATAAGTCTGCAGGCCCTCGTACACCACAACGAGATTTCGAGCTTGGTCGGCCAACTCGTCGTCGTTCAGGGCCAAGAAACCGCCGATGTTGACCAGTGAGTCTTTCTTGGCAGACATCGTGCAGCCGTCGGTGCAATCACAGATTGCCCGAAGGATCTCACCCAGCGACTTATCCTGCTGCGCCGGTTCGCGGTACTTGATGAAATAGCTGTTCTCAACGGCACGCGTAGCATCCAAAATCACCTTGATACCGTGCTTATGGCACAACGCGCAGGTCTGCTCGATATTCTCAAGGCTGCAGGGCTGACCCCCAGCCATGTTGACGTTGGTTTCCAAGGAGAGGTATGGAATACGATCCACCCCTACTTCGTCGATGACCCGCTGCAACTTGTTCAGATCTACATTCCCCTTGAACGGAAACTCGCTTTCTGAATCATGCGCTTCATCAATAATCACGTCCGTAAAGCGCCCCCCAGCCAATTCCTGGTGTAGCTTCGTGGTCGTGAAATACATGTTCCCAGGGACAACATCACCCTTACGAATGCAGATTTGGCTAAGAATGTTTTCTGCTCCGCGACCTTGGTGCGTGGGGATGAGATGCCGATAGCCGTAAATGGATTGCACGGTTCGTTCGAGGTGGTAGTAATTCTCTGAACCGGCGTAGGCTTCGTCGCCGATCATCATGCCTGCCCACTGTCGATCACTCATCGCTGACGTGCCAGAGTCGGTCAGCAAGTCGATGTACACCAAGCGGCTGGGCAGGAGAAAAGTGTTGTAACCCGCGTCCGCAATGGCGGCTTTGCGTTCAGCGTGGGTAGTCATGGTAAGGTGCTCAACGACTTTGACTTTCCACGGTTCTGCCCATGATTGTCGTGTGACCATCAAAAAACTCCTCCAGAATCAAAAGCCAGGCTGGGTAGCGAATCGTCACCCATACGTACAGCCGCGTGCCTGCAGGAATGCTCAAGTCGCGTTCTGCGCGCCCACAGCCGTTGTCAGAGGCCTAGCAATCGGCGTTCCCCTGGAGGCTGGTGCGTAGAATTATCCGGCCATCCCGGGCGAGGGCACGCCATCCTCCTCCGACCAAGCGCTGGCTTTGTCGATCCTTGTAAATGCAGCCAGGATTGACCTGGGTGCGGGCATCAGAGTTTTGGGAATCAGCTCAGCCATGTGGACGGCTCCAAAGTGGAAGCCTAGAATGCCATCGTGGTGGAAGTTTGATTTATCAGCCCTAATGAGGGTGGAACTTAGCGGGGTCGCTAATCCCTTTGGAGAAGAAAATGAGCAGCATCAAACATGTCGAGAACAATGACTTGGACGGCATTCTTGGGGACGGCTCCCAGGCAGTCTTGGTAGATTTTCATGCCGAGTGGTGTGGCCCCTGCAAGGCGATGGCCCCGGCTCTGGACGAGCTCTCCGAGGAGATGGCAGACACCCTCACCATCGCCAAAGTGGACATCGATAAGAACCAGGAATTGGCGGTCAAGCACAATGTGGGCAGCGTCCCCACGCTGATGGTATTCATGGGCCAGGAGCAAAAGGCCATGCGAGTCGGCGCCTTGGGCAAGAGCGAACTTCGAGACTGGGTTGCAAAGTCCATCGAATAGCCCGCTGGCAGGCAAACACCGCTTTAATCAAGATATGCTCGGCCGGCTGCCCACATCCAACGGCGCCGGCCGGTTTTGGTCTGTTAGGTCGTCGGGGAATTCGGGGCGGTTGCAGCCCCGCTTCGCGTAGCGTACTTTGGGCGGTCGATGGCCACCAATCCCAGCCATAGAAACGTCCTAATTCGGGGCGGACGAATAATCGATCCCGCCTGTGGTCGCGATGAAATCGGCGATCTAGCCATCGTCGATGGATGCATCGCCGAAAAACCGGCCGGTGCAGCCGTGCACGTCGTCGATGCGACAGGCCTGATCGTCTGCCCGGGCCTGTGGGACATCCATGTCCATCTAAGAGAGCCAGGCCAAGAGCACAAAGAAGACATTGCCAGCGGCACTGCAGCTGCGGCGGCGGGCGGATTCACCACCGTGGCCTGCATGCCCAACACC
>JAJDDP010000007.1 GCA_029260235.1 Phycisphaerae bacterium
GTAGCTCAGTTGGTAGAGCAACGGCCTTTTAAGCCGTAGGTCTTGGGTTCGAGCCCCAACGCCCTCATTGTGCCAGACGTTGACAGCAATTCGCGGACATTCTCCGACTCGCCGTCCGCGCCACTTCGGCTATCTGCTTGATTAATTTCGATCATAGTCCTCGGGATTGTGGTTCTCGCCGTGACATTGCAATAGACAGAACCCAGCGTCCAGAGTTCCATTTAGCCAGAAGGCTGAGCTTGGGTCACTGCCGGAGATGAAATCGAAGTCGAACCCGTGCTGGTCGGGATAGGAGAGGTCGATGAGGCCTAGCTCCGAGGCATCGAACCCTCCGTGGACGTTGTGGCAAGCGATGCAGGGGGCGTCCTCGCCTTTGACGTGCTTCTTGTGTCGTTCGCCGAAGTTGTTCTTCTGCTCGATGATGAAATTCTCGTTATGACAGGCCCAGCAGGAAGCGTAATCGCCGTCGCCGGTCGAGTACTGATTGAAATCGTTGACCACATAGCGGTTGAGCAGGGTAGCTTGGTGCGGTGATCCGTGCGGGTCGTGGCAGGCGGAGCAGGCATCGGCGCCGAGTTGGACATCATGAGTCGTGCCGGCGAACTGCGATTTGTTGTACCCGCTGCCAGGCGCCAAAGCCGGGAAAGCTACCCCGGGTGCGCCGCTTCCATCGTGACAGGTCAGGCAGAAATCTCTTCCATCGCCAGACCAGATGGCGCCGGAATCCGGGTGAATCAAAGGCGCGCTTGGCGATGCGGTGTGCGGATTGTGACAACTGACGCATTCGATTTTCGAACCATCCACTTGGTCGTCATCGCTGACGTTGTGGTGGCTAGCCTGGGCGAAGATAGCCTGCACGTTGACGGCGGCTGGCCCGTTTCCATCGTGGCATGAATAACAGAAGCCTTCCTCTTCGCGCAACGGATCGCCGGAGATACCCGCCTGCGATCCGTCCCACGGAGCCAGTAGGTTTGCTTTGGCAGATCCGTGACCAGTTGAATGGCACCCAAACGTTTCCCCGTCTCCCACGCAAGTCGTTTGGCCGGTGCTGTGCGTAGCCCCAGCCCAGAGTGCTGCATTAATAACCTGCGGCGTAGCTCCGTTGGAGAACGGGGCGGATCCACCGGCGGCGTCGGCATCGTGGCAGGACAGGCAGAACGGCTCGAGCTTGGCTGCCTCGGCTGAAAGCGATAGAGGATCGCCCGCCAGGGTGAACACGGTCGAGGGGTCATCAGCATCCTTGAGGCGCACTTGGCCTCCTTGGTGGGCGCTTTGATCGTGGCATACTGTGCAATCAGCATCGGTGACCGCTGCGCCTGAGACGTGGTGCGATGCCAATCCGAATTCGCCGACCACCGCGCGGCGAAGCCCCTGCGGGCTGCTATGACATCCGACGCAAGACGTTTGGCCAGACGGGATGAAACCGCCCGAGTGTTCGTGGCACGCGGTACAATTGGCTGCGTCGTTGTGCGAAGTCCCGCTCCCGTCGTAACGATGATAGGCTGTGGTGGTGTGGCAGACTTGGCAGATGCCATCGTTCGCGCCGACTCCATCGCTAAAGCTGCCCAGCCCGGATTCTGCAGAGAACACCACCGGCATGCTCTGGCTCAACGTCTGGTTGAGTACGTTGGCTGAAACCAGCGACAAATTGTTGTTGGCTGGATCGTGCAAATCGTGGCATTCGGTACAGGTCGGCTCCCACGCTGCCCCGGTCGCGTGCATGATCGGGTGGTCGGCTCCACTGTGGCAGTTGGAGCAAAATGATTCGAGCTGGACGGGATCACCGTTCACCGCGAACGAGGAAGTTGGGTTGGTGGGATCGTCCCACAGTCGCACCGCGCCGCCTTGGTGCTGTGCCGTGTCATGGCACTGAGCACAGTCCGAATCCAAGAGCGCCCCGCCGCCCAGGTGATGCCCACCGCTGCCGTCGGCGTTGACCACCGGCGGGCGAAGCCCCTGTGGTGAGCTGTGGCAAACTATGCACGACGCTTCATCAACCGGGAGGAAACCTGCATTGTGGGCGTGGCACTGGGTGCAATCAGTGCTCTCGTTGTGGGCGGTACCGTTGCCGTCGTGTAGGTGGTGGGTTGTGGAGGTGTGGCAGACTTGGCAGATGCCGTCATTCGCCCCGGCGCCATCGCTGAAACTGCCTAGACCAACTCTGGCGCTGAATACCACGGTCTTATTCTGTTGCAAAGTCTGATTGAAAACTTGGTTCGTGATGTACCGCAAGTTGGTATTGCCTGGATTATGCAGATCGTGGCAAGTGCCGCAGGCGGGTTGCCAGGAGCTGCCGACCGCGTGGATGGAGTTCCCGTTGGTATGGCACGAGGTGCAGAAGGGAACAAGCTTCAGGGACTCAGACGGGTCGATCAGCGGGGAGGCAGCCAGCTCGATCACTTCGGTCGGCATGTTCGGATCGAGCCACAACCGCACGTTGCCCTGTTTGTGCGCGGTCATCTCGTGGCAGGTGAGGCAGTCCTGGTCGGTCAGTACCGGGTCCGCGAGGTGATGGCTACCTAACCCCTCCGCAGTAATCACAGCTGGTCGTGATCCCTGCACTTCGC
The DNA here is from genome assembly GCA_029260235.1 of Phycisphaerae bacterium. GTDB lineage: Bacteria > Planctomycetota > Phycisphaerae > UBA1845 > UBA1845 > OFTM209. The sequence continues at coordinate 2,568 of JAJDDP010000007.1, forward strand.
TGTGGCAGGTGATGCACGATTCGCCCGAGGGCTTGAACCCTGCGGCATGCGGGTGGCAGACGATGCAGTCCGTTCCGGCATTGTGATCATCTCCGCTGCCGTCGTGCCGGTGGAACTGAGTCTGCGTGTGACACGCTTGGCAAATCCCGTTGTTCGGTTCGACGCCATCGCTGAAGCTGCCCGGTCCTGAGCGACTGGTCAGAAGGATGGGCTTGTCTTGGCCCAGCGTCAGATTGTGAACCAGTGGTGCGATAGCAGAACGGTTGGTGTCGGCTGGGTCGTGCATCGAATGGCAAGCGACACATGCCGGTGTCCACATGCCAGGGACATCGTGCACTGCGTATTCACCCGCGCTATGGCATGACTGGCAGAACGGCGTCAGTTTGTCTGCTTCGGCTGGGTCCGAGCCAGGCTCACCGCCCAAGATGATCACGTCGGAAGGGTCGTTCGGATCAGCCCAAAGGCGGACCACCCCCTGGCGATGTTGGGACTGATTGTGACATCGTTCACAGTCGGTATCAGTCAAGAACTCGCCGCCAAGATGGTGCCCTCCGACGCCCGTAGCATCAACCACGGCCGACCGCTTGCCCTGCGGAGCGCTGTGACAGGCGATGCAGGAATCTCCCGCGCTTGGCAGAAATCCATCTTCATGGCGGTGGCAGTCGATGCACGTCTCACCGTCGTTATGGGGAATGCCGCTCCCATCGTGTCTGTGAAAATCCGTTCCTGTGTGACAAACCTGGCAGATGCCATCATTCGATGCTGGATCCCCGTCGTCGTAGCTCTTGGCCCCTTGCCTCGCCGTAAATACGACGCTCTTGTTCAGTCCGGTCGTCTGGTTCAGAACGGTCGAGGCGATGAGCGAGAGGTTTTGCCCGTCGGGCTCGTGCGGGTTGTGACAACCGATGCAGGTGGGCTGCCACTCGCCATCCACCGGGTGCCCACCATGGAGCCGCTGAGTGTGGCAGGACTTGCAGAACGGTACCAGCTTCCCTGCTTCCTCAGGGTCTTGCCTGGGGTCGCCATCCAGGGTGATCACCTCCTGCGGTGCATTCGGGTCAAGCCATAGGCGAACGCTGCCGCCCTGGTGCTCGGACGCATCGTGACAGACAACACAGTCGTCGTTGGTAAGCGTTGCTCCGCCGAAATCATGACCGCCTGCCCCATCGGCATCGACGATCTTCCTTCGTTCCCCAACCTGGGAACTATGGCAGGTGATACAGGGAAGCCCGAAGGTATCCGGTGTGATGTCCGTCGTCGTATCGGGCTGGTCGTCAGCAGTGTCGTCGCCTGAGTTGGTCCCGTCAGGCTGGTCGCCGGAGGTGCCCGTCGCCGATCCACTACTGCGGCTGGTTGTCCCTGGTTGGAGATCGCATCCGACGAGAAGGAAGCACGATGCCCAAATCAACTGAGCGGACAGCAACCGGACGCGCTGGTCTTGTATCAGGCGTTCGCCGCAACTTGCAGGACTACGATTGACGGGAGTTCGCACAGCCTGTCCTCGCTGTATGATGATCTATCGATCCCCGGCCTCTTCGCATGGTCTTGGAATGCCTGCACGCTAGGAGTACCTCATGAATTCCACCATCATACGGGGCGGCGAGAACGCCCTGGGCGTTCCTTAGCAAATTCTAAGATCGGCCTCGTGCAAGTTGAAACTCCCAGCCAGCACAATGATCCCCGGGTCGCTCTGGCCCTTGATGGCTGCTTGTTTCGTTCGCGAGTTGTTGGTACAAGCAGCATGGTGATCGTTCGGGGCTCATGCCCGTAAGCTCTTTGTTCTCAGAGGATTCTGATACGGCGTGACTCGTGCCAGCTGATCTTGGTGGAGGTCTTACCCAGGTGACATCCAGCCAACGCCCTGCATCTGACGCTTCCTCGTCTGGTGAGTCGCAGATACTCTCGGGTTCTTACCTGGCGCTGTCTCAAGCAGCCTTTACATCTCTTGGCTCTATGGAGGGCCTTTACGAATCAATCGTCGAAGTTTCTGCGCCTCCGGCCGCCAAAGCCAAAGTGGGATCGGTTAAGCCTGGATTCATTTTCGCCGCTGCCGTTGCGGGGTTGGCTTATGGTGTTCACTACTTGCCGTTCGCCCCGTTCGAGGTTGTCCGCAACGGGGCCATTCGCCGACCGATCAGCGCTGCCATCGCAGCCATCCTGCTCGGTGCACTGCTTCGCAATCTCTTGCCGCTGCCTCAGTCGATCAGTCTGGGATGCAAGCGGATCATCAAGAAAGCCATTCCCTACGCGATTGTCCTGATAGGGGCTGGACTGAATCTGAACAGTTTGGCTGCAGTCGGCTTCAAGGCGTTCTTTATCGTCGTGGTTTCGATGGCCGTCGCTTTAGCGACGGCTTATTTGTTCGGGCGCTTCATGGGTATGGGCAAAAAAGTGTCCATGTTGATCGGTGCGGGCACGGCAATCTGCGGCAACAGCGCCATCGCTGCCGTGGCTCCTTTGATCGAAGCCGACGATGAAGACTTGGTGCTCTCGATCGGAACCATCAACTTGTTCGGGCTGCTAGCCATGGTTGCTTGTCCGCTCTTGGGTGGTTGGATGGGATTGTCGTCCGACGCATTCGGTATTTGGGCGGGCGTTTCAATCCACGCGGTGCCGCAGGTGGTAGCCGCAGGTTTCGCCCTCAGTCCTGATGCGGGCACGTTGGCGACCTTGATCAAGCTCGTGCGGGTAGCCATGCTGGCACCGCTGGTCTTTGGATTGGCCATTGTCTTCGCCCGCCAGCACGCTGACGCCAATCAAGGCGGCAAGCAGGTCATCATCCACTACGCCCGTTTCGTGCCTTGGTTCGTATGGGGCTTTCTTGGCATGGCCTTGATGGGGACGATGGGTCTGATCCCGACGCTGCAATTCGAGCCGTCGAGTCTGTTGTCTGACTCTACTGAGCCTGTGCTGATCTCCCTGCAGGGTGTGCTAGAGCAGTGCGGCAAGATTCTGCTGACCTGGGCGATGGCGGCCATCGGGTTGGAGGTCAACCTTCGCCTGTTGGCCGGCGTTAGCGGAAAAGCAATCTTGAACGGTCTGGTGGCCAGCATAGCCATAGCCGGGGCAAGTTTGGCGCTCATACTTCTCTTGATCTAGGTCACTGCTTCGCGAGGGCTGGGCTACCCACTGGCCACGGCCGCGTCAGATTCCATCACCTTCTTCGAAGCCCACAATCGGATCGCAAAAATCGCTTACCGCCGAGTCGGTCAGTGAGTACATGCCCATGGTGAGCAGGGGCGGCGAATAGACGTGCAGTGTTACCAAATCGTCGCCCGGCGGTTGGAGGTTCGACACCTGGTGCGTGTCTGAATCGAGGGAACCGCAAACCTCGCCTGCATGAAGCGTGCCGGACTCTGTAGCATAGACCAGACCTTCGGCCGTGTGCCCGAACGTGGTCTCCACGGCTGTGCCTTGAATCACCCGCACGCCGCAGGCAGAGCCTCGATGATCGTGGATTGGACTTCTCTGCCCGGGTCGCCAGCAGAGGATCAAGGCGTGGTAGTGCGGGCCGGCATGCAGCAAGTTGCGCTGGTAGTGGTCTTGACCAAAGCGGACGTGGGGCTTGACGTCTTCGATTGAGAGTTCCAACTCCGATAGCCGGCGCTTGAGATCGTCAAGCGGGATCGGCGTGGCATAGTCGTCCAAGCCGGATAGAAAATCTTCAATCGTCTTGATCTTGGTAGTCATCGCACCCTGCCTCATTCGGTCCCTTACCGTGCCGGAACTCAAGTTCCGCTCAGCAGCATCTTAACGCAATTGGGCAAGAGTTTGCCAGCAGGCCGTAGCGTGTTTACTCGTATTCCAGGCCGCTTCTGGGGAATCCAGTTTGCCAAAAACGCGTCCGGCAGGTTTGGAGGAAACGCTCAGGATCGCCGAATCTGTCCATTTTGTGATGAAGGCTATTGCCAGGCAGATTGGCCGAGTGGGTCCGGCGACACTCTTGCCCCAGGGTTTGGGCCATGCCAGCCTCTTTCGGGCGCTTCGTCGAGTAGACCAAAGATGATCACCCGAATTCCGCCGGCTGCATGATCTTCGGGGATGAAGTTGGGGATGATCCAGAGGAAATGACAGCCGGTCAGGCGGCGGTAGAGTGCCAACGTCGGGTCGGTCAACAATTCACGGTCGCTGGGGAACGGGCCTCCGTCCAAGTGCCGGTTTATGGCCAGGGCGAGCGTCGGCTGGTGGCGTACGCGCTCTTGGTCACACTTCACGCTGCCGGTGTAGCTAGAGATTCGCCCGTCGCCCACCGCATAAGTACAGCCTCGTCCCTTCCCTAGTGCCCAGGCGCGTTGGAGCAGGGCGGCTGCATGAGCTCTCCCGCGGCGCCGCTTTGCTACTTCCAGGTTGTAGACGAATACTGCGTTAGGATTTGCTACCGGTGGTCGCATGCTGAATTCGCCAAACACTTTCGGGAACGAGTCAAACTCATCCGGCGAGAATCGCGAATAACTCAGTGACAGCATAGCTACGAGTGCGCCATCCTCTCGAATGCCGATCATGACGTGGCCAAGCTCGAAGCGCTTCATAATCGTGGCTACATTCGCCTGCATCGAGGGGGCGAATGACTGAGCTTCCAAGTCGATGATGTCTGGAACATCACCCGGGGTGAGTAGAATTGTGCGTGGCATGTCCATGATAATAGTCTCTGAGCTCTTAGCGGTGCGCTCTCGGTCGGTTGGGCTCAGGCGACTTCAGAGCGAAAGTCTTCAAACTTGCCTCCCGGGTGCCTGGGGATCTCATCGACATGGATGAACACGAATTCAAAGGGATGGCCGAGCGCGCGTGCAAGGTAGTCGCTTGCAGCCGTTTGCTCTTCCTCTGACAACTGCTCCTGGGCGACAATGAGTACATCGATTCGTGCCACTGATCTTTGGATGAGCTGAAACTGACGGAACCTGGGAAGGTGGACGAGGTCCCCGCCTTGACCGATGCCAGGCCATCGCTTCTGCCCGTCTGGCAGGACAAGCATGTTTCGTTGTCTGCCGAGGATCTTCCGCAAGACGGGCAAACGACGTCCGCAGGGACAGCTTGAGCCTACTTCTGCATAATCGCCCAAATCGTATCGAATTAACGGTGTCGCGAAATTATGCAGGCTGCTGATGACCACCCGGCCGGTTTCACCGGGCAAGCACGCCTTGCCTTGCTCGTCGAGGACTTCAACCATCACGCTTTCAGATTGAACATGGTAGTGCTCGTGCTCAGGGCATTGTAGGGCGACGTAACCAACCTCCTGGGTAGAGTAAACGTCGGTGACCGTGACGTCCCAGGCTTGGCGGCAGGTTTCTCGAATCCGCGGATCCAAGATTTCGCCGAACGTCCGAACCTGCTGAAGGCCTGGCAATTGGATACCGGTAGAGAGAAAATGATCTGCAAGGGCTTCGAGGTTCGAGGGGTAGCAGAGCAGATACGCCGGATCGTGACGAACTAGCCAGGCAGCCTGCTCCTCAATCGTGCTTTGGATGCTGAGCAACAGGCCAGGACCGGTTGTCGTGCCGCGATCCGTGGCGATGCCCCAACTTTCGCGCATTTCTCCGTCGGGTGGCAACGCTGCGCCTGGTCGTGTGTGACGGATCACCGCAAGCTTCTGACCAAGATCGCGCTGATGCCACCGGTGGTCACGCAATGTCAAAACGTGCCAGTGCAGGCGAGTCTGAGGTGTGCTGGCTGTGCAAACAGGTTGGCCTGTTGAGCCGGAGGTTACCACGCTGCGCGTTATTCTTGGATTCGCAGGTGCCGAACTGCTCAGCAGTTGCTCCGCAGCATCTTGGATGTCGCGCCGGGTCAACAGGGGAATCTCTGCCCAGCTATCCTCATCAAGCGCTGGCCCAAATCGATACTGCGCAGCCTCAAGCCGATGGCGGTAATAAGGCGTGGTTGTGTAGGCGTGGCGGAGTAGTTTCTGCAAACGCTTGAGCTGCCATCGCCGAATCAACTCGGGTGCCTGCCATTGTGTCTGATCCAATTGGCGCAGCATTCCTGAGATCGTTCCTTGGCTGGCCCCTGCCTTGCCGCGCAGCGGCGCTGCAGCCCTCGAAGCAGCATTGCTGAGAGGGGCAGCGGAGTCGGTAGATGTAGGAACCTGCATAGAACAACACTCCTGCTGAAGTTCATCGTCCTTGGACCGCCCCTAGTTGAGCCGCGTCGTTGTTTCCATTTCGGCTGAGGATATCGGCAAGAGCAGCGTGTGGTCGTGTTAGTGGACGTTGACCCCTGCGCCTGCGAGACGGTCCGGGGCAAATACTGCGACTTCTCTTGCTGCATCACGAGTTGAAACGTACATCTTCAAGAGACCGTGGTTACCTAGACATCGTTCAGGTCCGGTAAGGACTGAGCCGCATCAGCTGGTACAGCGAGGTTGGACACATGAGCAAGAGAAACCGACGTAGCAATCGCAAGTCAAAAAAACACGCGCCTACAGATGCCGTCGATGCCTGCACATCAGATCAGGACGGGCAGACACTTTCAAACCCCAAACCCACCTTTAACGTTGAATCCCTAGAACCGCGCATACTCCTCTCAGCCACTTGGGTTGATGCTGATACCGGCGATGCTGAGGCAGGGCCTACCGAAAGCAACGATGTCTATACGGGCACTGATGCCAATGAGGTAGCAGATGCGCTCGGTGGCGATGATACGCTGTCAGGTGCTGGCGGCGATGATTCACTATTCGGTGGAGCTGGAGACGACCTCCTCGATGGAGGAACGGGCGATGATTCCTTGTTCGGTGGCACGGGAGACGATCAACTGATCGGCGGCGCAGGTGATGACGCCATTGATGGCGGCGCTGGCGTGGATACGGCGGATTACTCGGGCGCCGCTGCCGTCAATGTGGATCTTGGCGCGGGCACCGCGACGGGCGACGGTACTGACACGCTCACGAACATTGAAAATGTTACCGGCTCTTCTGACGATGACATAATCGCAGGAGATGGTGCGTCAAACGTGCTCGACGGCGGGGATGGCGATGACGCGTTGCAAGGCCTCGGCGGGGCCGACACCATCTCCGGGGGAGACGGAAGCGACGACATCGACGGCGATGCTGGGGCTGACCAAATCTCCGGTGACGCGGGAGACGACACGCTAGATGGCGGCGAAGGCAACGATACGATCGACGGTGGTTCGGGCGACGATGCGATCACCGGAGGAGCAGGCACCGACACGCTAACCGGTGGGGAAGGCGACGATACCGTCGCCGGCGGCGGTGGGGCGGATCAGGTCTCCGGCGATGCCGGGGATGATGTGATCTCAGGTGACGGTGGGGCTGATGTGTTGGACGGCGGCACCGGTGACGACACCTTGGACGGCGGCGAGGGCAACGATACGCTCGAAGGCGGCGCTGGCGACGACACCCTGACCGGCGGCGGCGGTACCGACACGGCTGTCTACGATGATGCAAGCGCATCGGTGAGCGTCGATCTAACCGCCGGTACTGCAACCGGCGGCGATGGGACCGATTCGCTCTCGAGTATCGAAGGCGTAGCGGGTTCTGCATACGACGACACCATCGACGGTAGTTCGGCGGCCAATATCTTGGTCGGTGGATCTGGCGACGACATCATCGATGGCAAGGCAGGCCATGACCAGCTCTTTGGCGGCGCCGGTGACGATTCGCTCATCGGTGGTTCTGGGAATGACGTTATCGACGGCGGCGTGGGCGATGACACCATTGACGGTGGTGAGGGTAACGACACGTTGACCGACGGTCTCGGTGATGACACCATCACTGCAGGCGCAGGGAATGATACCATTCACGTCTACGGTGGAAGCGACACGATCTCAGCCGGAGACGGCGTTGATAAGATCGTGATTCACGCGGGCAACGACGGCGACGTGATGACCGTCGATGGCAATGGTGGAGCCGACACGCTGGATCTGAGTGCCTTTGCTTCCAATAACGTAGCCGATGATGGAAACGGCGCCATTTCTGTCAACTTGGGCAGTGGTCAAGCCTTCTCGATCAACTACGCGAACATTGAAACCATACTTACCGGGCAAGCCAATGACGTTCCCGATGCTGTCGATGATTCAGTTTCAACCTACGCAGGCCTGACAGTAACCACCGGCAATGTCCTGGGGAACGATACCGATCCGAACGGCGATTCCCTCAGTGTCATAGGATTTACCCAAGGTGCCAACGGAACGGTCTCCAGCAATGGCGACGGGACTTTCAATTACACGCCGGATGACGGCTTTTCGGGAGACGACTCGTTTACTTACACGGTGGATGACGGCAATGCCGGTATCGACACCGCCAGCGTCGATGTGACGGTCAATGATGTCGCTCCAACGGCAGATGCCGGCGCGGATCAGACGGTTGACGAGAACGATACGGTCACCCTCGACAGCAGCAGCAGCTCCGATCCCCAAGGCCAGAACCTAACCTACTCCTGGGCGCAGACCGGCGGTTCGTCGGTGACGCTTGACGATGTCAGCGCCTCTCAGCCGACGTTCACGGCCCCCGAAGGTGTGAGCAACAGCACGCTCACGTTCGAAGTCGAAGTGTCCGACGGTACGACGACCAGCACCGATACTGTGAACATTGCGGTCAGTGCCGACGACGATGCTCCAACGGCAGCCGCCGGTGCGGACCAGACGGTAACTGAAAATGCGGCTGTAACGTTGGATGCCTCGGGCAGCAATGACCCCGAAGGCCAAGGCTTGTCTTATACCTGGACGCAGACGGGTGGTTCGTCGGTGACGCTGGATGATGCCAGCGCCTCACAGCCGACCTTTACGGCTCCCGAAGGCGTGAGCAACAGCACGCTGACTTTCCAGGTTGAAGCGAGCGATGGCACCAACACCAGCGTCGATACGGTGACGGTTACGGTGAACGCCGACGATGACGCTCCGACGGCCAGCGCCGGTTCCGATCAGACGGTGAATGAAAACGCGGGCGTCACCTTGAACGCATCGGGTTCTTCCGATCCCGAAGGCCAAGGCTTGACCTACACATGGACGCAGACCGGCGGTCCATCGGTCACGCTGGATGACGCCAGCGCCGCTCAGCCCACGTTCACAGCTCCTGAAGGTGTGAGCAACAGCACGCTGACCTTCCAAGTAGACGCGAGCGATGGAACTTCTACTAGCGTCGATACGGTTACCATCACCGTCAATGCAGACGACGACGCACCAACGGATCTTCAGATCGCCTCAACCCAGACGAATCAACCGCTGTTGCAAGAGGGAGCTGACTCGGGTGTTACCGTTGTTGGGATTTATGCGGCCAACAGCGATACCAATCTCTTGGAAGGCAAGCCGGCCTTGGGTACGTTGAGCGACCACAACTACTTCGACCACAGCAGCCTGGGCAACACGGGCTACAACTACATGGGCGGTCACGACTGGTTCGCCGACAACAACGTATCGATCAGCGGTCTCAAAGGCGGTCAGATTGTCTTTAGCGACGGAACCACCGGCGAAATCGACGCGGTGTCCAACGGGTCGGGTAATACCGAGAATGCCTACGTCTATTATCGCGCGTACGACTATGACATCGATGCGACGGTCGATGAGAATTCGGCGGCTGGCACCGTCGTAGCCACCTTTACTGCGACCGATCCTGATTCCGGTTCCGGGTTGACCTACTCCATCGCAGACAACGATGATTACGAAGTCGTCAACAATGAACTGCGTGTCAAGGCTGGTGCTTCGCTGAATCACGAAACCGCTGCCGTGAACAACATCGCTGTCACAGTCGCCGATAGCGCCGGCAACACCTATGTAGAAACTGTCAAAATCCACGTCGCAGACGTCAACGAGGCATCTACGGACATTTCGTTTGTGCCCGATCTGAACAACCCGGCGAATCTGAGCAGTGGCGTGCCCAGTGGCACCACCGTCGTCGGGATCTACGCACCGGGCAGCGGGGCCAATCTTATCGATGGCAGCCCGCAGCTATCAACGCTTTCTAATCACAGCTACTTCGACCACAATTCCCTCGGTCACACCGGCTACAACTACATGGGCGGAAATCAATGGTTCTCCGACAACGACATCTCCATCAACGGGCTAAAGGGCGGAACGGTCGTTTTTAGCGACGGCACTACCGGGATGATCGATGCGGCCTCCAACGGATCAGGCAATACCGAGAGCGCGTACATTTACTACCGCGCCTACGACCCCAGTGGAGCCATCGCCGTGTCCGAGGATGCAGCCACGGGAGCGACCGTCGCAACCATGGGTGCCAATGACCCCGACGCCGGCGATAGTGTTAGCTATTCGATTGTGGGCGACTCCGATGAGTTCGAAATCGTGGGCAACAAGATCCAAGTCAAAGCTGGTGCGGGGTTGGATTTCGAGACGGCATCATCGCACGAAGTGACCATCAGAGCGACCGACGCCGACGGACTCACCTACGACGAGACCGTCACCATTGGCGTCGGTGATGCCAACGACGCCCCAATCGCCGAGGCCGGCGCGAATCAAGTAGTTGAGGAGGGCGGCGCGGTGACCCTCGATGCTACCGGCAGCACTGATGCCGATGGCGACAACCTGACCTTCACCTGGACGCAAACCGGTGGACCGACCGTGACTCTGAGCGACACCAGCGCCGGCCAGCCGACGTTCGATGCTCCTGATGTGGATGCATCGACGACCTTGACCTTTGCGGTCGAAGTCGATGACGGCGAGGAAACTCATGTAGACACGGTCGAGATCACGGTCAATCCGACGGATTCTGAGTTGTTTGTAGATGCCGGGCTGAATATGGCTATCAACGAAGGAGAGACGGTTTCCTTGCACGCAACGGCCAGCACGGTCGAACCTGTCGCCTTCGATGCCAACGCCATCGATTCCTACGGGGGGAGCGGCCAGGACATTAACCTGAGCGTCGATATCCAAGACGGCGGCTCAACCCTGCACATGGCCGGGAATGGCTGGAGGTCAATCGATTTCGATTATGAGGTCACGTCGGACACCGTGTTGGAATTCGACTTCCTGAGCACTGCCCAAGGTGAGATTCATGGCATCGGGTTCGACAGCGATGCGTCCATCGGAGCAAACAATACGTTCCAACTCTATGGAACTCAGGACTGGGGCCAAGATGATTTCAGCGACTACGGCGATTCGGAAGGCCAGTGGAAGCACTACCGCATTCCGGTTGGTGAGAATTACACCGGCGATTTCGACCGCCTCTTCTTCGTCAACGACCATGACGTAAGCAGCCCTACGGGCGAGAGCTTCTTTTCGAACCTGCGGGTCTTCGAGGAGGGCGCCGAGGACGCACCAGCCGAGAATCTAACCTACAACTGGACGCAGATTGACGGCCCGGCGGTTACGATGACCAACGCCAACTCAGCCGATCCGACGTTCGATACGCCCGATGTAGATCAGCAAACCACGCTGACCTTTCAACTCGAAGTGCTGGACGGTGACGAGGTCTACACCGACACGATTGAGGTCACTGTCAATCCGACGCAACTCGACGTCGTCGTCGATGCGGGACCTGACCAAGTTGTGGATGAGGGGCAGTTGGTTGCGTTGCAGGCCACCGTCGATAACGCTCAACAGGAAGTGTCCTTCGATAGCAGCACGGTTGACTCTTATGGCGGCACCGGGCAAGACATTAACCTGAGCGTCGGGGTTGAAGACGGCGGATCCACCCTGCACATGACTGGCAACGGCTGGAAATCCGTTGACTTCGACTATGAGGTCACGCCCGACACGGTGCTGGAATTCGATTTCATGAGCACCGCCCAAGGTGAAATTCATGGCATCGGGTTCGATAGTGATGTAACCATCGGGGCAGATAGCACTTTCCAGCTCTACGGAACGCAAGACTGGGGAAACGACGATTTCAGCGACTACAGCGGTTCCGAAGGTCAGTGGAAGCACTACAGTATTCCGGTCGGCGATTTCTACACCGGCGATTTTGATCGTCTCTTCTTCGTCAACGACCACGATGTAAGCAGCCCCACGGGCGAGAGCTTCTTCTCGAACATTCGCGTACATGAGGGCGGCTCGGACGCCGCTCCCGATCAAGGCCTGACCTACACCTGGACGCAGACGGGCGGGCCAGCGGTGACGCTGAGCGATGGTAGCGCCTCTCAGCCGACGTTCACTGCGCCCGGTGTCGATGCCGATTCAACGCTTACCTTTCAGGTTGAGGTAAGTGATGGGATTGCCACGAGCATCGATACGGTGACCATCACCGTCGGCGCAAGAGAACCAGAGCCCGCCGGTCAAAACGCTCCTGTTCCAGCTGCCGAAAGCCATTCGATTCTGGAGAAACCCACAAGCGGCCCGCTCCCAACGCCGCCCCCAGCGGACATAGACTCAAACGTGGCGGACGTCGTTGATTCCGCCGACGACTCCCCAGCCGACGTCGATCTGCCGTTTGACAACGCCGACACCAAGCCTGGTTCGGGCAATAGCGGTGCCGTGAGTGACCAACCAGACGCGCCTGAAGACATTGCAGTTACCCCCGCTGAGGGGTCAGATGAGTCAGACAGCGAGTTGGCAGGAGTTGTTGATGCGCCCCCGGATCAGCCGGAGATTCCTGATACCTCTTCCGGCCCAGTCGATACGGGCAACACCAGTACTGCCAAAGCCGATGCCCCGGAGTGGGATGGATCTGAGGATTTACAAGTCCTGGATCCGATACACCACTTGGCAGGTTCGGTAGAAGTTGAAGATTCGACCGGAGGTGCTCACGCTGACGGTATCGATCTGTTTGCTTCGATCGCCGGGCCTGAATATTCAGAAGGCCAGGTGCCGAGCACGGCCGGTGAGTTTGCCGACGAGGTTCAAGTGAACTCCCAAGGGCTACCGGTGATAACTGGCGAGTTAGCTCAGCTGGGATTCGACCACGTGTTCAGGGAGGTGCCCGAAGATGCTCAAGGCGGAGCGCAGATTCTGACCGCGCAAAGCCATCTGGGTGGAGCAACCGAGGCTGGTAGGCACGAAGACGAGCCAAGCAAGGCCTTCAAGTCGAACGTCATTGGCGTCACCGATGCCCGCGATGCAAGCCCTGAGGGTGGAATTGCGATGTCTGATGCCCCAGCATCAGGTGGGTTCCTCGCCCAGCTCTGGGCGTTGGTCCGCGGCACCGGCGGCAAGCGACATGGCGACGAATCCCGCGAGCTGATGCAGGCTAAGAAGACCAGCCGACGGCATTGATAGTTCGGCTGGAGCACAGGGCATAGGCATGAACAAAGCCCGGAACACGTCCAAAGACGCGGTCCGGGCTTTGATTTCAATTCAACTTGCGCCACTTAGCTGCCCAAGAAGCAGCAGGGCGGTACTATTTAGCGACGACGACGGATGCCGACGAGTGCACCCAAGCCGAGCAGAGCCAAGGAAGCTGGCTCAGGGACATTCAGGCCTCCACTGGTGTTTCCGTTCGGCGTATGGAGCCATGTGCTACCGAAACCCTGGCGCTGAAGCGACCCACCGTCCAGGTAGCCGGAAGCAAACGATTCCTCGGCGCCAATGTCGGTCGATGCGATGGTATCCGCCGGGCCACCAATAGCCGTGAAAGCGCCTTCATAAGAGAGGAACTCGACAACCGTGCCGCTGATGTCAATCGCGATACCGTCCGGTGCGCCGTTCTGGAGGCCGTTGACCGGAAGATCAAGAACCCAATAGTCCTTGCCGGCGATAGTCGCGCTAAACACGAAGTCCGTACCCACGACAAAGATGTCTTGCCCTGGGTTACCACCGGCGAGCGAGGAGTACAACTCCTGGTCCGACCCATTGTACAGCGACACGGTCACGTCAGCCGGGGCTGTCCCACCATCGAGAACGACCTCAATAAACTCACCGATATCAGTGCCAGGGTCATCGTAATGGAACTCGTTGATGAGCGCCGTGGCGAACACGCTGGACGTGCAAAAGAGCCCAGCTACTACAGTCAAAGCTGCTAATCGTTTCATCTTCCGCTTCCTCCTCAAATCCAAAAGAGTTACCTGCTACCGACCGAACACGCCGAGGCGTACTCGGAAGCGTTCCGCACGAACTCTCAACTCCCACGAAAGAAAAGGGGCTGGTGACATGCTGATGGGCGCCTCAATCCTTCCTCCATTAATCCGCCGTCGAGGATACCAGAATGAAATCCGCATTACCAGGGTGTTTTGCCCGCGAGTCGCAGTTTTTCAGCAACCTCACGTTTCGACCTCTCCGGCCGATCCCGGCAGGTTTCAGCATTCTGCGGCATGGGCCGGATGTAGGGATTGTAAGGCTCAGGCATCAGCGAATCAGGGCAGGTTCGATCCAGTCGAATCGATCTTGGAGGTCAGCATTCTTCCCAAAGAGGACCGATAGTCTGATCCGCTTAGCCTCGGTCACATCAAGCCTGAGTGGTCCGATGAGGTAACCTGGGCTGATGTTCGACCGCTCGTAGCGGATTTGCCCATCGACGCGAATCTCGACGTCCACATTGGCGAAGGGGCCGCTGCGGTCGTCCAGGCCAAGAGAGGTGACGAACGCGCTGTATGTCCCTTCAAGGTCGAAGGTTAGCGAGCATTCGCTGTGGACTCCGATGCCGTACTCGAAGGTTCTGCCCTCAATTTTCAAGAGGCTGCCAACCACACTCTGGTCGCGTTTCCAATGCCAAGGCAATCCCAGGGCAGCCGTGTGTTGGTAGCTGATGGGTGTGAACTCGGAAAGCCACTCCCACCGCCCACCCATCACTTCGAGATGGCTCAGGCGGTCTGCTGGAATGGTGACCACCGAGTCGTCGAACGCATGGACTTGGAGCAGAGGTCCTGACCAACGAACTTTTGAGCCTGTAATTCGCTGACCATCGCTCGTGTGGATTCTCACCCGAACCTCTTTGGCTATTCCTGGTGGTTGGGTGGCCGCCAGAACACAGGCAGCGAGCGAATCAAACTCGACTAGCCGGGAAGTAGGGTCTGAATCGAGCGTGACCCCGGCTTGGTCGATCGAAGAGATGAATCCCCGCAGCTCGTCCCCGTTAACCAGCAGGAGGACGTCTTCGACTTGGCTTGGTTGTTTGAGGAGCGCTTCTAGGTTCTTGCGGTGCTTGGGCGTATCAGCCGCCGGCGTACGGAGGTCGCGGATCCAATCCAAGGGGACTTGCACGGTTCCGATGGTATCGGTTTCCAGGAGTAGGGCGTCGTCCCTGAATCCTACGACCCGTCCTGCCAGTCTGTCATCGCCCCGCAAACCCAGCCGAAGAGACGGTGGCGATGAAGCGTAGGTGGGCCTCTCCATCGATATACGAACGATGTCAGCCGCTTCAAAATGACGCCGGGCATCTGCATCGTCCGGCATGATCTCTAAGCCTTGGTCGATGGAAAACGTGATAAGCTGACCTTCAATAGCTTGGTGGCTGGTGGTCTTGACCACAACTTGAAGATCGCCTGCGTCGTCGGCTATCACAGGGAGAACTAGCCCAAGGGCGCACCCTGCCACGACAATGGCCTGGGCCACCGCGACTCTGAAGAACGATTGGAGTAGTGCATTGCTCACTTCTGAAAGATCGGCAATAAGCGATTGGGCATTTGGAGAATGATCAACGCCATGGCCGTCCCATATTCTGTCCCCGCTTGGCCTCGCCAATAGCCTTCCTCCGTCTGCTTGCTAAGCAGCTCCGTCCTAATTGCCGGCCACCAGTCATGCCAGTAGTCATTTCCGGCTTGGTACATCGCTTGGGCGGCATAGTAATGTCCGTAGAACATGTGTCCTACGCTTTGGTCGGTCGGAGGCTTGAACCGGCCAATGTATTCTAGGCCCTTAACAATCTCATCTGCCCGATAAATTCCAGCATATTGCAGCGTAGCGACACCTGCTGAGGATCGGGCAAAGGCTGATCCACCTGAATTGAGCATGTAGCGAAATCCGCCATCGGGGTTCTGAGATTTTTTTACATACTCAATAGCCCGGTCGATGGTGCTCTTTTCCACGTAGATGCCTGCATTGCGCGCCGCCCTGAGGGCCATCACTTGGCATACGGTCACCGAAAGATCGGCGTCATTTCGCACGGGCTGATACCGCCAGCCACCCTCTTCGTTTTGAGTCGAAACGATGAGTCGTACGGCTTTGCGAAGGGTTTCACGCAGCTTATCGTCGGAGGTCATTCCGTAAATCTCAGCCAGGAACAGGGTGGCGAATCCATGCCCATACATAGGCCCGTGTGAAGTCTCTGCCGCCAATAAGCCGCTCTCAGACGTGTGCGATAGGATGAAATCCACGCAGTTATGCACCGCGTTTGCGTAGCGCCCGCGGCCCGGCATGCTTCCGTCGGCCATGAAGGCTAGACCGGCAAGCCCAGTGATGCCTACATGCCGACCGTAGTGTGAAAGACTGCCAAAAGATCCGTCCTCTTTCTGCTGAATTGCCAGCCAAGCCAAACCCCGCTGGACCGCCACAGTCGTAGCCGGCGTGATCTCATCTGTCGACGGCGTTGTCTCGCCCGGCGGGGCAGGCACGGTGACAGTGGTGAACAGGGCAACCATCAGGGTAGACCCGATGAGCATTTGTTTAAGACGCCGTCGGTGGTGGTCCATGAAGATTACTCCTGGTCGTCGTTGGCCAAGGCTCGGAAATATCGTTCGACCAACTCCCTGTACTTCTCGATCACCGATTCTTCGGCGCCTTGGAGAACCTCGTCCCTATCGCGCTCCGGCAGCATGCCCCACCCCCTTCGAGCCTCACGAAACTTGCCGCTCTTGGTTTCGCCCGAATCGGTGACCGAACCCTCTGCATCGCTCTTTGAAGAATCTTGGGCGCTTTGCGTCTTGCCCGCCTGCTGTTCGGCTTTGGGTTTGGTGGATCCCTTGCGGCGGTCGCCGGACTGCCTCTTGGAAGAGGAAGACTTCGATTTGCGTCGCTGAGCCGAGGCGATGGCATTGTCGAGCTTGTCGATGATCTTGCGTTGCACCAACTGCGTGGCTTGGCCGGGATCGAAACCAACCCCGAGCTGCTTCTCTGATTGCTTCATGAGTGCGGAGACCTCGTCCATGATGCCGCCCTCGCCCTCACCGACAGCTTGGCGGATCAACTTGTCAGATAAATCCTCGTCTTCATCGGTCGCTTGCTGAGATGGAGGATCATCCATCAAGATTACAACAGCTGGCAAGGCTGCGCTGGCCTTGGATGCCAGGAAGCAGACCACCAGCCCGCATAGTGTATGGATGAATGCGGATGCGTTCAGCGTTCTTGGTGAGGTTGTCATCGATGCATCTCCTGCCTTTTGCTTATCGGTGTTGCTGGGCTCGCTTGGTAACGGTTTCAGCCAGTTCGCGGATCTTTTCCTGCTCTTGGCCCAGGTCGCGGACGAGTTGCAGCTGCTGCTCAGATGCGGTAGCTGAGTTAAAATCCTCATCCAGTTGGACGGTGCGATTGTTGATGTCCGCTTGCATGCTCTTGAGCACCAAGAGTTCAGCCACGCTTGGAATCGGAGAATCCTGTTTGGTAGATCCACCTCCTCCTCCACCGCCACCGCTTTCTGCATACTCGTCGGGCGAGGGCAATTCCGCAGCTTCAGCCAGCGCAGCGATGAGCACTTCGAGATAGTCGACGATGTGCCTCTGCTCCTTGGCCAGGTCGTCGTCCAACCGACGGGCTTCCAAGCCCTGCCTGGAGATAGTCATGGATTCGATGACGCGGTCGATGACCCAGCGGTACACAGCCGCTTCGCCAAGCTGGTCGCGGACGTCACTCACCCGCGGGGTCAGCTCTGTTTGCGTGCGGGCCAAGTGGGCTATTTGTCTGTACTGCTTCCTCCTGAGCCGTTCCCCTTGGGCAACTAGCTCCATAAGCGCGCCGCATTCTTGATTAATTTGACGCTGCTGGTCGCGAATGGTTTCGAGTTTTTCTTTGAGAGCGAGCAACGCTTGCTTCTCTTCCTCTTGGCGTGCTTTGTCAGCCATCTCTTCGAGAAGACGGACGGCCTCAGCGAGTAGGTGAATCGCCTGTCCCTGTTCATCCTCTGAGCGGGGGGCGTCGGCATTGTCCAGCGCTTCTTCAGCCTCCTGCATCGGTGCAGCAGACCGGCGCACCAAGCCTGCGATGTTGGGCAGTCGGTTCAGGTCGTGGATGTCATCAGCCAACCGAAGCGCGTTTTGCTTGATTGTGTGCTGCTGCTGGCTTAGCCTCCTTAGCACATCCTCCCCAGATCCGAGGTTTCGCGCTTCGACGGTGGCTTCTAGCAAACTGCGTTGCTCTTCAAGCAAGTGCCCAACGGCCTGGAGAGTCTCCTCGACCTTCTTAGCCAACTCAGCCAACTCGCGATTCTGCCTCTCCATGAGACTGGAGAGCACTTTGTTGAGGCCGGCTTCGGCATTGCGTTGATCGATGGATGCACCGGCCAATCGGTTCTCTTGGATGGCGCCGGCCGCTTCATTCATATGCATTTCGATGTCCGACGCACCCGCTGCCCGGATGGCCTGATCCAAAGAATCCGCCCCGGCTGGGTCTTTGTGCTCGAGCTGCTCAGCCAACTTTTGGAGACGCTCCAGGAGTTGCCCGGTTTCATCGCCCAGCTGTCCCTGGCGGCGCACCGCTCGACGCAGCGCAGCCTGATCTTGTTCATTCAGTTCCTCGGGTGTCTTGCCCAGCGTGCGAACCGATAGCGCCGCTGTGGCTGCACTTAACGCCTGCTGTTTGTCCAAGAGGTCTTGGGTGCTGGCTACGGCGTGCTGGAAGTCGCCCCAACGATTCATAAAGCGGATCATGTCGGATAGGGCAGCGATTGCTTCAGTTTGATTGACATCGGCTTGGGCCAGCAAGCTGTTTCGGCTCTCTGGATCGGTCTCCAACGCCCCGGCGATGTTGCGTGAAGCGGTCGACATAGGCCCTACTGCAGTGGCGCGAAGGCCACGGGCAAGATGGGCTACCTGTTGCTCGATATTTGAGTCGGTCATTTCATTGAGGAGCAGACGTTGTCGAATCGTGTCGAAGCGGCGCGAAAGCCCTTGCAGTCGTTGGGCTAGATGGGCTTGGCCCGAGCTTAGTCGCCCAGCCTCATCGATTTGCGCCTCGGTGGCGTCTGGCTGGGCGATCAGGGCGTCGCGCAGGATAGCTGTTTCATCGCGCAGCGTTTGTTCGCTAAGCAGCGCCTTGCGGACCTGATCCTGGAGCAGCCTGAGCTCGTCACGCAGTCGATTCTCAAACTCAGCCATCGAAATGATCTTGATGCGACGCTGGGAAGATTTGCCGATATTAGGCCCTTGCTCGCGGTGGCGGAAATTGTCGGTAGCTTCTGCATGAAGAACAATTGCGTCGCCGGGTTTGAGATGCAGCGCCTCGAGTGGCCAAGCCACCTGCGACAGGGCCATGACGGTATCGCCGGAAGGAACGATGCTGGTTTCATCCCAGAGAGGAAACCGTACCGGCTCGTCTGAGGTTATGTTTCTTCCCACCAATTCAAGATCGGCGATGCCAAAATCATCCTCTGCCCGAACCGCAATCGCCACCGAGCCGGTCGGGGTCACTTCAATCGTGGATTGCGGCTCGAGCAGCGTGACATCGGGCGTCTCGTCCGCCTTGACTCGGATGCTGTATTGTCGATCAGTCGAGTTCTCAAACCCCTCGTCGTCTATCAGGCGCACATGGAAATCAATGTCTTCTTCAAGCTGGAGATCAACCTCAAGGGTGTCGAATGGAGCATCACCACTTTCGGCGGCGTGGAATTGGAGCGGCGCCTCGGAGTCGATTTCGATCCACGCACTGGGTTGGCCATCTGAGTCGGTCTCGAGGGGTTTGCTGCTCCGAAAAGCCAAGGTGATGGAACTGCCCAAGGTGGCCGAGACCCCGTCGGTAAGCAGGTCAATGACGACCCGCTCAGGTCGTTGCGCATATTCGGGCAATTCGATGATTGCCAAGGCTTCGACGACCCCAGGGCGATGGGCCACGGTGATGTGAAGCGGTCTGGCAGCTGTGCTGTCGTCACCCGCTTCAAACCAGCAAGTCAAGTCTTGGGTAATGCTAGAGACCGTGCAAACGAATTCATTTTCGTTCTCGCGGCGCATGGCTAGTTGCGTCGGCTTCCTGCCTGGAGGTCGGAGGTGCACAACACCGCGGAGTGTAGGCGTCAATCCACGGACAACACGCATGCGGAGCGTCACCGCATCCCCAACAGCCACGCTGAGATCTTTTGACAGCGGTACGATCTCGACATTCTTAGGCCAACTGATAGAGCCGAACGGGTAGATGTAGCGCTGTAGCCCCATGTGTGCATAACCAGGTGCTGTGAGTTCCACGACGGCCAAGGCGAGGAGCACAACTGCCAATCGCACACCCCGCGACAGGAGTGGTTGCAGTGACAACACATCGGTGAAACGCAGATCGCGGACAACGCGATCCGTATTGGCAATAACCTGATTTCTCAACTCGTCTGATCCCGCGTCGTGACCCAAGAGAAACGCGATGGTGCTGCGGAGCCGATCCTTGAGCATGCCCTGATCATCATCCTTGAGAGGCCAGCGATACTCTTCGAGCTTGCCGGCAATCTCTCCTAGGGTGATTGGCTTGAGCAGGGGGGTCACTACCCATCGCATTGTGGCCGCCACTCCTCCGACCAGAAAAATCACCGCGGTAATCAGACGGGGAATAGGCGGGAAAACGAGCATCCAGTCCAAGCCGGTGATGGCCAAGAACCCTAAGACGCCTCCCGCCGCGACAGCGCACAAACCATAGGCTACCATCCGCAATCGAATTGTGCGGCGAAACGCGGTAAGGCGTTCAATTAGCTTGGATTCAGTCATGCTCACGATCAGCCTCAAACCATTCCAAAGACTTTTCTGAGAATCCACTCGGTTGTGATCAAGCTCAAGAACAACAGCAAGGTTAGTTTGGAATCCCAGAGCGGTTCTGTAATGTCATCAGGGATACGAATGCTTCGATCAGGAATGGCGGACAGCACTTTAGTGAGTTCATTCAGGGCAACGACGCGTCCCCCGGTGCCTTCTGCCAATCTTTCGAGAATGCTGTGGTCAGCCTCAGGTTTCTGCGATTCCAAGTTGGCGTCTTCAATTTGAATCAACGTGGTGGCTGGGCGATCTCCTGCCCTTGGCGAAACCTCCTCGCATCGCAGCGTGAAGCTACCCGCGTCTGCAGGAAACACACCGGCTTCAAACAACTTGGATTCGGGAGCTACGCGAAAGGCAGCGAATTCTCGGATAGGCGCTCCGTAGGCGTCTGACATGATCAAGTTCAGTTCAGTGTCTAGGCCTGCCAAGATGTCCGGATCGTCGATTTCAACGGTGACTTCCACGCGTTCTCCGAAAGCATACTTCCGGCGGTCTGTGGCGATTCTGATCCGTTGATCCTGTCCCGTGTCAGCTGCGGGCATTAGCATGCGGGTAAGTTGCACCCAGAAGATGTCGTACAGGAATTCTCCGGTATGCCTGCGCCAACGCCACAGGTCATCCGTGCCGCAGAAGAAGACCTTGCCGGCCCCATATCGTCCAGCCACCATGACGGGCGTGGGTCCGTTGGCATTCTTCTTGGTGGGGTGTTCAAGCAATGACTCAGCGCCTGGGCGAGGTCCTAACGTATTGGCCACCCAGTAGATGCCAGGCAAGGTCTCAAACAATTGACGACTCACCTGCGGGTCATGGTCGAACCGGAAACAGCGTGCGTGTGAAGCTTCTGCCGTAAGGACCGGCGCGAATGTGTCGGGCAAGATCAAATCGGATCGACCGCCGAAATCTGGATCGATCCGTACGGGTATCAATTTTTCCAACGGCGTCCCGCGGAAACGATGAGGTGCGAATCGCTCGCCGGCAACCAAGCAAAACCCGCCGCCATGGTCGGACACGAATTCTACAAGCATGGTTGCCTGTGCCGGAGAGAGCCAATCCCCGGTCGGATCGACATCTCCGAAGATGACCACGTCATAGCGATACAGCTCATCCCGCGTCTCAGGGAACCGACGAATGGGGAAGGTGCCTTCCTGGGCAAAATCCGCATCGGCTCCGAGCAACAAACAACTGGACTGGATGGTCTCTTCCCGCAGCAGCGCGTTCTTGAGGTAGCGGTATTCGTATCGCGGATAGCCCTCGACGTAGAGGACACGCAGCTTGTTGTCTACCACCATGATCTCAATCGAGTTTACATTGTTAGCCAAGTCTGTTTCCCCCGGGAGGGGGTCGATCTCGGCGCGGTAAGTGACGCGGCCCTTTCGGCTTGGTTTGAGACGAAACTCGATTTCTTGCGTAGATGTGCCGTCTTCGAGTTGAATCGTCCTGGAGTCCACCGTTGAGTTGCGCGTCGAATCGATCAGCCGGACAGTCGCCTCAACGGGCCCTTGGCTGGTGGTGAAGGATAGTTGGCAACGTATCGCTGCCAAGTCGTTCAGGAATACATTTTGCTCGGCGACGAGCGACTGGATGCTTGCGTCGGCGGGGGCCAAGGGTGAGCCAATCCTCAGCGGAAGAATCGGAATCTGATTGGCTTTGGCCAGGTTGATGATTGCGGATGGATCGATGGGCACGGTCGACTGTCCGTCGCTGGCCAAGACGATCGCAGCCAATTGACCGGCGGAGCGCTGCCGCAGGGAGTCGGCTAGTCCCTCGGCCATGTTCGTGCTGGTTCCCTTTGCTGTGATGGCTGTCAGCGATTCTTGAATGAGGGCGAGGTCATCTTGAGCCGATCCCAACGCCCATGAAGTCAGCGAGGAAGAGAACGTCATGAGTTGAAGCTCATTGTTGGCGAGCAATCCGCGCAGGGGAGCTGCATCATCTTTGAGTAAAGCGCGACGCACCAACTCCAAGCGGCTGTGATCCTCCAGGGCGGTAGAATCTTCGACCCCAGAGCCGAGCACGATCTCCTCAGCCAAATCTGGATCCGCATAACTCTCCTGGCGGGCCATCGAATGGGAGGAATCAATCAAGAGGATGGTCCTCGACGGATCCACCCGTTCGCGTTGAAGAACCAGGACAGGTCTGCACAGTACGGCGACCAGCAAGGCCAACATCCCGCCCCGGAGGGTGGCCAGAATCACCCGTTGCCAAGGTGTAGCCTGCTCGCGCCTGGAGATCAGGATGACCAAGGATGCCAAGCAGAGGGCCAGGGCGAATAGAAGATAGGGTTCGTAGGGAAGCTGCCATTGGATGGACAAGGGCGTATCGCTCCCCGGTCGAATCTGGTCCAGGTCCAATAGCCATTCCAAGAACCACATCAGGGGAACCATCTCCTTGCGAGGGCGGCTTATCGCCGGCTTGAGAATCGCATGGCCAACCAGCCTTCAGCGACCAAGAGCATAAGAACGACGTACTGCATGACCGCAGCCAACTCAGCCGAGGCATTGTTCGCGCTGATTTCGTTAGACTGGCGCCAATCGGGCAGGTACGAGAACGGACACTTGAGCATCTCCTTGATGTCCGCATGGCTTAGGGTGCGCAGGTCGCTTTCGTTTGCGATTATATTGACCGCGTAAGGCCATCTGGCCTGTCCGGCTGCGACTTCGTAGATGCCGCTCTCTGTAGTAGGGCCATATTTGAGAACATAGCCTGTCTGATCCACATCGATGCTGGCCTTGTCGGTGCGGCCGCCGGGTGCAGAGACGCTCAGCGGCTGCGAAGCCAACGAGACCGGCAAGGGCTCAGAGAGGACATCTCCGACCAACACATCGCGCCGCACAGAGGCATCCTCAGCCAAATACGAACAGAGGTTCAACATCAACGAGACGAAGTCCCCTCGGGCAGCCAAATTGTTCCAGGCCATGTTCGCCGACGTCGTGACCATGCACACTTTGCCTAGGCCGAGGCTTCGTTCAACGATTGCCGGAAGGTCATTGGTGTAGCGCATCATGACGGTGGCTGAGGGGAGCGGTTGGACGACATAATGCTGATAGATTCGGCCGTTGAGGAAGAGGCCACTCTTCTCTGTCCCACTGAAATCGACCACAGCTGAGTGTTTGAACACTTCACTCTTGAGGCGGACGAAGTTCTCTCGATCCGCTGCGTCTCCTGCGAACTGCCCGATTCGGCAGGGCAGGAGGCCTCCATCCTGGAATTCGTTGGTCTTATTGTAGTTATCCGGATTGACTACATCGCCCAGGAATACAAATAGCCCGCCCCCATCCCGAACATAGCCGGCCAATCGCTGCCACATGGTTTCGTCCAACCGCTGCACGTTGCAGAGGACGATGAGCCGATGGTCTTCGAGCACCTCCCCGGACAGTTCCAGCTCCGTGATGGTCTTAGGCGAAAGGAGTCCAGCGTCTGAAGGTCTTAGCTTCGGCGAGAGGGCGGTCGCAAGATACCCAGTCTCCCCCGAAAAACGGTCCGCACTGGGTTGCCCATCGACGAGCAGCACTGAGACTGACTCGAAGGCTTCGAGCGACAGGAAACGGGCGTCATCGGCGTGCAGCGAGTCTTCACCTTGAGGAACGATCCGAAGTTCGAGCGGGTGGATTCCTGCGCTGCTGAGGCTTGTCGAGAACGTTAATTCGATGTCCTGCCCGGGCGGAATCGGTTGAATCGGAATACGCCGGGTGATGCGGCCTTTGCGCCGAAGTTGCAGATCACCGGGGTGCGCCGGTGTGTTGCCGAAGTTCGACACGGTTGCCCGCAGTCGAATCGGCTGGTTGATGCCGGGTAGATCTTGATCGCAGACGAAGCGGGTGATGGCTAAGTTGCTGCGAGATTGGTTCGATGTTGGCACGATGGCCAACTGTGCTCGCTCAGCCACGCGAACAGCGGCTTTGACGGTGCCAGATGTGCCTTGCTCTCGGGCATTATTCCACGCGGTCGCTGCTTGATCGGAGATGACGTACACCACCCGATTCTGAGGCGAGGTTGGCGACTCCTCGATGATCCCCGAAGCCAAGCGAAGCCCGCCCACCAAATCTGTGCCCTGTTGGGTAGATTGGATGTTGGCGATCTGATCACGGATCGACCGCCGGTCATAGGCGGCTTGACCGATGAGCGGATCTGCTTGGCCGCCCAACGTGATCACACTGACGGCATCGCGCGGAGGGAAGGCGTCGAGCAAATCCAGAGCAGCTTCAGCCGCAGGAATGAGCTGCGCCGCCTCAGCATCACCCGAGGTTATTGAGGCTGAGAGCGAATCGTCGATCAATAGGATGCGGTGCTGCACGGTGTCGCCCAAGCCGAGCAGCGTGCCGCCCTGTGTAAAGGGCCGCGCCAGCGCCAAACCCAGCAGCACGATAACGGCGGTCCTCATCGCCAGCAGCACCCAGTGTTCAAACCGCACTCGGTTCAGACTTCGCTGGTTGGCGGCAAGGAGAAAGTTCATCGCCGCCCAAGGGACCTTTTTGTGCCGCCGTCTGTTGATCAAGTGGATCAACAAGGGAATCACAGCGGCTGCGGCTGTTCCTGCCGCAATGGCAGGATGGATGAAGCCGGCTGCAACCAGGGGATGCAACGAAGCGATAACTGCATCGGCAGTAAGCGTAGCATCGAGGTTCATGGTTGCATCAAATTCCTGAGTCAGCCGATGGCATTACGCACGTCAATGTGGCTATCTTCGCTAGGTCTTCCAAGAGTGCGTTCTCACTTCGCTTTACATTCTCTCTCTCTGCCTTAGCCACGCCCCAAGACCCTCGAGGATCTTGCTCGAATATGGTTGCTCCTGGCGGCCAAGTAGGCACTGATGGCTACATCCAGCGGCGTGGATGTGCGGAAAGGGGCGAAATCGACCTTCAGGCGATGGCAGCCGCTGCGCAGCCTTGAGGTGAACTCTTTGACTTGTTGCAGATAACGATCTCGCAAAGATCGGGGTTCGGTGAGTAGTGATCCTGCCTCTTCAAGACCTTGAAAAAGAGTCGGGCCTTGGAACGGGAAATCGTATTCGTCCGGATCCCAGATTCTGCACACGATCACCTCATGCCCATGGTGCCGCAAATGCCACAATCCCTTCAAGATCTCGGCTACATCGTCGAACAGGTCGCTAATTAGTATGATCAACGTGCGCCGTTCCAGCCGTTCGCCGACATCGTCGAGAACCTTGCGGATTCCAGTCTTGGATGGGCCCGCCTCGCCTTCCAGCTCACGGATTATCGATTGCCAAAAGGTAGGATTGCGTGATGGCTTGAGGTAGCGATTCAGTCCTTCGTCAAAGGTGGCCAACCCGACGCTGTCGCGCTGTTTTTGCACGGCGAGGTAGGCGAGCGATGCAGCGACGACCATAGCGTACTCGTGTTTGGTCATGGACACCGCAGATGATCGATAGGTCATGGATTCGCTGCAATCGACAACCAGCATGCACTCAAGGTTCGTTTCTTGTTCGTATTGCTTGATGTAGTACTTGTCGGTTCGCCCGAACACCTTCCAGTCGATATGCCGTACATCGTCGCCCTGCACATAAGGCCTGTGGTCGGCGTATTCGACGCTTAGGCCATGGAATGGTGAGCGATGCATTCCGGTGTAGCTGCCTTCGACCACCAGGCGCGCCTTTAGCTCCAGGCTGCCGACGCGGGCCAGCACTTCGGGCTTGAGGTACTGCCTGAAATCTCCGCCTTCTGCTAACATGCTATATCAACCGTACCGACTGTTCTCTTGGATTGGACCACGGGCAGCCTCGTTACATTTTCTACTTCGTTCGAGGCTATTCTTCTGACGGTGATGCGAAGACTCGCTTAGCCATGGCGCCGTCCATATTCTCCGCATCTTCAGGCGGAATCTCCTTGAGCAGCAAATCCACGAGGTCATCAGTCTTGAGGCCGTCTGCTTCGGCGTTGAAGTTGGTCAGCAGCCTGTGCCTCATCACCGGGTGGGCGACGGACCGGATGTCCTCAGCCGCAACATAGTAGTGCCCGCTGAGCAAGGCCCGGGCCTTACCCGCCAAGACCAGGTTTTGCGTCGCCCGCGGTCCAGTTCCCCATTCGACATAGTCCTTGATGAACTTGGGAACATCGCCCTTGTCCTTCCGCGTAGCCCGGGTTAGTCGCATGGCATAGCGGATTACATGGTCGGCACAGGGCACCTTGCGCACCAGCTTCTGAAGAGTCAGGATTTCGGGAGCGTTGAAGACCCGTTCGACCAAAGCCTCAAAACTCGCGGTCGTACGGCGGACGATTTCAAATTCCTCTTCCTCTCCTGGGTAGTCCACCAGAACTTTGAACATGAATCGATCCAGCTGTGCTTCGGGGAGAGGATAAGTGCCTTCTTGCTCGATGGGGTTCTGCGTAGCCAGGACAAAGAACGGCCTCGGCAGTTTGTGGGTGAACCCTGCCGCAGTGACGTGGCGTTCCTGCATGGCTTCGAGCAGGGCGGACTGAGTCTTCGGCGGAGTTCGGTTGATCTCATCAGCCAAGACCACATTGGCAAAAATGGGGCCTCGAACGAATCGCAACTCGCGAGCGCCCGTCGATTTGTCCTCTTCGATCACCTCGGTACCGGTGATGTCTGATGGCATGAGGTCAGGCGTGAACTGAATCCGCGAAAAACTGAGCGAAGTGGTTCTAGCCAACGTGCTAATGAGCAAGGTCTTGGCCAGTCCGGGCACGCCCTCAAGGATGCAATGACCTTCGCAGAGTAAGGCGATGAGCAATTCCTCAATCACCGAGCGCTGGCCGACGATGACCTTGCCCAACTCCTCTTTGATACGGGCGTAGGACTGGTTCAATTGCTCGACCGCAGCTACGTCGCCCTCCGGCATTGGGTTCGGCATAGGTTCGACTCCTCTAAGGGGCCCGCTGGTGGTTCCGCCCTCATCCGGCGCGCACGACTTGCGCAATCACCCACCATCAATGATTGTATCGGACGTTTTGAGTTGATCCATTCGCTACTTAGCCCCGTTTTCACCCCTGAGGCCCCAATAATGAAGGGCGGCCAAGATCGCGAGCCCTCCAGAATTCATGCCAGGGAAATGCGCCATCCACCCGGAATCGGCTAGCTTCGATCAGAATCGCCTGTTGCGCCTTCTTTGATTCGGCAGTGAGCTCTTGCTAAGATCGAGTCAGCCAGAGGACTGTGTGGCTTGATGGGTATCGGTACACTCGTTTGCAGACTGTCGGATAGGGGTCAATCCGCCAGTCGCGGTGTGCGCATTCCTCCAAACCACATTGGCATCTGGTTCCTCATCTCGAAGAATCGGCATCTAGATGGGAGATCGCAGTTAATCGACGCATGAATTTCTAGGAGGAGGCGCTGGATATGGCAAAATTGGATGGCAGGTGGGTGATACGGGCTTTTGTGTTGGCGGCAGTGCTGAATAGTAGCCTGGGGGAGGCC
The DNA here is from genome assembly GCA_029260235.1 of Phycisphaerae bacterium. Lineage (GTDB taxonomy): Bacteria > Planctomycetota > Phycisphaerae > UBA1845 > UBA1845 > OFTM209. The sequence goes on from JAJDDP010000007.1 coordinate 30,674, forward strand.
AACGAAATTCCCTGGCGGAGCGGCAGTCTGGAAACGGCTGCAATGAGCGAGCAGGTGGCGGGGGCTGAGCTGCATCGCTTGGCCGCGGACCAAGACGGCGGACATGTCCTTGTCCAGTTCAGTGAGTCAGTCGGGGCAGCTGAGAAGGCTTTGCTAGCCGAAGTCGGCGTGCACCTGTTGGGCTACGTCGGTGGCCACTCATTTTTTGCCGCGCTGGACCCAACTTCTCTCGATGGAACCAGGGCAGTTGAGTTGACTCCGATCTCAGCCGTGATCCCCATCGCCTCTGACTGGAAATTGGATCCGCGGATGATTGACGGCCTGACTCCAGACTGGGCTGTCGTGGAAGGCGACATCGCAACCGATCCCGTCGTGGGAATCTACTTACTATTCCATCCAGACGTCTCGCTATCGGATGTAGGTGGAGGACTGGTGGCTGACTATGGTGGCCAGGTGCGCGACCTCCTGCAGAGTATCAACGGCTTGGTCGTAGAAATCCCGCTTAGCGCAGCCTACGCGTTGGCAGAAGAGGATGCTGTGCAGTGGATGGAATTTCCGCTGCCACCGATGGACGAACTGAATAGTTCCAACCGGGCGGACACTGGGGCGGATCAGGCTCAAGCAGCCCCTTACAATCTTGATGGCTCTGGGATCACTGTGCTGGTCTACGACGGAGGCACCGCTCTTGCTGGGCACAACGATTTTGGCGGACGGCTCACTACCCACGATTCGTCGGGAACGGCAGACCACGCGACGCACGTATCAGGTACTGTGGGCGGCGATGGTTCCGCCAGCGCCGGCAATAACCGCGGAATGGCGCCGGCTGTGACTATCCTCTCCTACGGGTTTCAATACGATGGTTCTGGTGTCTTCCTCTACAGCAATCCCGGCGACTTGGAAGCTGACTACGGTGCAGCCATCGGTATGGGTGCCGATATTTCCAACAATTCCATCGGCACCAATACGGCACCGAACGGATTTGACTGCAATATCACTGGCGACTACGGCGTCACCTCATCGCTGATCGATGCCATAGTGGCGGGCAGCCTGGGCGACCCATTTCGAATCGTTTGGTCGAACGGCAACGAGCGACAGACGACTCGGTGCGGGAGTACATACGCGACGACGGCACCTCCGGCTTGTGCCAAGAATCACATTGCGGTGGGCGCTTACAACTCGAACGACCAGTCCATGACCAGCTTTAGCAGTTGGGGGCCGTCCGATGACGGACGACTCAAGCCCGATCTCTCTGGGCCTGGCTGCCAGAGCAGCGCCGACTTTGGAGTCACCTCTACCAGCTCTAGCGGCGCCAGTTCTTACTCAGTCAAGTGTGGCACATCGATGTCCGGTCCGACCATTGCCGGATTAGGTGCCTTGCTGCTGGAAGATTTTAGGGCTCAGTTTGCCGGACAGGCGGATCCGAGGAATTCGACAATCAAAAGCATTTTCGCCCAGACGGCTATAGACTTGGGCAACACCGGGCCTGATTATCAGTTCGGCTATGGCGGCGTACGAATCGTTCCAGCCATCGAGCTTCTTCGTCTCGGCCAGTTCAGCGAGCAGGTCGTCACCAACGGGGCTTCGTTTAGTACACAGTTTTTTGTTGAAGTTGGCGCCCCTGAATTCAAAGTTACGCTGGCGTGGGACGATCCGCCCGCCATCCCCAATGTTGGCACCGCTTTGGTCAATGACCTGGATCTTGTGGTCATGGACCCGTCAGGCACGCAGCGATTTCCTTGGACGTTGGACCCCAACAACCCGTCGTTGGCTGCGGTCAAGACGTTTGCCGATCACATCAACAACATCGAACAAGTGCAGGTAGATAACCCCGAGACTGGCCTCTGGACCATTCAGATCGTCGGCACGAATGTTCCGCAGGGTCCGCAGACATTTTCTTTGGCAGGCGCAGGAGCAGCCAACGTTGGCATTATCATCGGTTATCCCAATGGGTTGCCCAGCCTGATGCCAGCCGACACGCCGATGGACATCGATGTACAAATTGGCACCATAGCCCAGACGGTCGTCCCGGGAAGTGCGACGCTACACTACAGGTACGATGGCGGTGCATTCACCGCGACAACGATGGTATCGCAGGGTGGCGATCTGTACCGGGGAACCTTGCCGGCTGCCAGTTGTGGACAGACGCCGGAATTCTATGTCAGCGTTGAAGGAAGTGACAGTGGCTTGACCAACTCTCCGGCCGATGCACCCACCAGCTTCTTTGCTGCCGAGGTAGGCGATTTGATCGTCTCATTGACCGATGATTTCGAGATCGATCTAGGTTGGACGGTCGTCGATGACGTCGCCTTGGCCGACGGCTCTTGGGAGGTAGGCGTGCCTGCCGGCGCAGGGGATCGCGGCGATCCCGCCACAGACTATGACGGCTCAGGTAAGTGCTTCCTTACGCACAACCTCGACGGCAATTCAGATGTGGATGGCGGGACTACGTGGTTGATATCGCCAACCGTCGATCTTAGCGAGGCTGATGCCGATGTGAGCTACGCCCTCTGGTATACAAACAATTTTGGAGCCGAGCCGAACAACGATCTCTTCCGTGTGGCTGTCTCCAATGACGACGGTGTTAACTGGACAGAGGTCGCACTCTTTGGCCCCATCACATCCGGGGGATGGTCGAAGGAGAGTTTCAAGGTGGGTGACTTCGTGACGCCCACTCCCTTGGTGAAGGTGCGGTTCGAGGTGTCTGATTTGGGTCTTGGTTCAGTCGTCGAAGCAGCCATAGACGAATTTGTTGTTTCGCGAGTGGTTTGCGAAGTAGCAGGGCCGCCGCAGATCATCTCGGCACAATCGGTCGTTGACCATGGAGGTCTACCATTTGGCCTCGATTTGAGCGTGGCTGACATCGAGCCCCGTAATCCTGGCGTGACCGAATTAGTCGTTGCCTTCGATCAACCCATGGACGTGCTGACCGCTGAAGATCCTGCCAACGTATCGATCATCGGCGTCAACAATCCGTCTCCTGCCGTCGTAGCGACGCCAACGCTGGACGGATCGGGCCTGAGTTTGACTATTGCTCTGTCGTCGGCTCTGCCGGATGGCGATTGCTATACGGTGGACTTGACGGGCATGACTGCCGCTGGATTGGACCTCGATCCGCTGGCAGCTTCATTCACGGTGCAGGCCTTGCGCGGCGACACCAATGTCGTTGAGGTCGTGTCTACCGGCGACTCAGCGGTGATCAAGCCGCACTTTGGTGAGGCGCTGGATGCGAGCAACGCGGCGTTCGACTTCGATGCCAACGGCGTTATCAGTACGGGAGACGCCTCGGTGATCAAGCCGCTGTTTGGCAACGCAACGCCAGGTTGTCCATAGGGCTCAGCGGTGAGCCAAGCCGTTCCTAGCAGTCTGTCAACAATCGGTTTCTCTCTATGTGGCACCGGCATCTTGCCGGTGGCAACACTGGCTAGAAGCCAGTGCCACATTTTTCGGCGGGCTGCCAGCCGGCTAGGCTGATATGAAGGCTACTAACGGGCTGCGTCCGCTCGCCATTCACGGCGGGTTGGCGCAGCCCTTCTAGTTGAAAGAAGACTATTTTTCTGCAGGCTAGGTGAGTTCTTCTTCGTCGCCGGCTTCCCCAAGTTCTTGGAGGGCGCGAAGGGCTGCTCTCTGCTCAGCCTCTTTCTTGCTGTTGCCCCATGCACTGGAGAACTGTCGGTCGGCCACGGTGACACAGACCTCGAAACACTTGCTGTGATCCGGACCTTGCTCGTCAAGGGCCTCGTATTGAGGTGTGGCTGAGAGATGCTGCTGGGCATACTGTTGCAGGTG
>JAJDDP010000061.1 GCA_029260235.1 Phycisphaerae bacterium
ACATGTCGAACACTTTGTCAGTCAAAGCCGGAGCAGCTCCCGGTTCGTTCTTCCGTAAAGATAGTATGACCGTCATCCTGCCGGAGCCGACATCTCTCGGTCTTCTGCTGGTTGGCTCGGTGGCGTTGATGCGCCGCCGTAGAAATGCATAGGAATTTTTTGGGAATTCGCACTAGCCATTTGGATTCAATAGGAGAGGATCGGCGTATGAATATGTTGACGGGAAAGAAGCTTGTTTGCGGGATGGCCGCAATTGTTGCTCTGGGGAGTTCCTCCGCCTTCGCGGGTGCGTGGACTAGTCCCGCTGGAAACGCTGCCAGCTTTAGCTACAGCAACGGGCAGGACATCAACGGCCTGTTCGGCGACCCGAGCGTTTTCGGTGATGGTCTGTTCTTCCAGACCTCATTTTTGGCCAACGCCTCAAACGGCGCAACCCAGTCCTTGACAGACACGGTTTCGTTTGACGTGGTCTCTAACCCGGGGTTGTCCTTTTCATCGCTGAGCGTTCAGGCGTTTGGCAGCTACTCGGTGACTGGCGATGCCACGAATTCCGTTGACGTTGATGCGTTGCTTAGCATGGACGAGAACACGGGCCTGCTCCGCAACTTCTCGGGCGCCCTGGTAACCGACGTTGCCTTCCCGGTCCAAGGTGAAGCAAGCGGTCTGTTCAGCGGCGAAGCGACCGTAAATTTTGAGTTCATCTTCCCGACACCTTCAAACGACATTCATATTGCCTTGCAGAACAATGTTCTGGCGATTACGACTGCAGGCGGTACGGCCGAAGTGAACTTGAACTTCCAGAATCTCACGCTCGATTTTGGTATCATTCCTGAGCCGGCTTCGTTGTCTCTCTTGGCGTTCGGTTCACTCGGGCTGATTCGTCGCCGCCGGTAAATCGGTGGATGGGCTAGTGGCCAAGTATCTTGGCTGCTGTGCGTTGTGTGAATGTAAGAGGCCAGAAACGGGTCCGCAGCTTAGATGTGGAGAGCGGACCGAGGGCAGCAATGACAAGATTAGCTGGTTCGCCAACCACGTTCGGGGTGTGGGGGTGCGTTGCAGGTCTGTGTGCTGTTTTCGCGGGGTCGGTTGACGCCATTGACCCGACAGAGCGAACGGCGGATATGCCTGACAGCTGGCTGGTGCTCTACAACGCCAGTAGTGCTGAGAGCTTCATCTGGGCGTTGGACTATATCAAAGCCCGGGACATTCCGGCATCGAACATGATGGGCCTGTCTGGGCTAGGTTCGGCGCCACCAGAAAGATTGGAAACCGAGCAGGAGGCACAAGATTTGATTGTGTCTCCTGTTCGTGATCTTTTTGCGGCCAATCCCGCATTTGAACAACAGATCATGGGCATCGTGGTAGGCTACGGTGTGCCGGGGATGTTCGGGCACATCATTTCCCAAGTTAGTGGTATCCCTGACGTAGATGGCGGCTTCTCTGTCGCTGGCGCCCTGCAGGATATGAGTGATGATGGCCTCAACCCATTTAGCCAGCAGGAAAACAACTGGGACAATCCGCACTTTTTCGGTAACACGCTCCCGCCAGAGGGAAGGTGGACTAAGGCGCTGTTGGGCAGCAAGTACCCAGGGGGAAGTGTTTCAAACCCCAGGTACATGACGGCCCGGATGGACGCGCCGAGTCTTGAAGAGGCGTTGGACTTGGTGAATCGTGCGATCGCATTGGAGCAAGACGGAGCTACCCTCTGGGGCCAAAACATTTGGTATGATTTCTTCGACGCCAGTTTCCCGTCGTCAAACGGAGAGTGGTATTGGCTTGAGATAGCGCCAGATGTTCCAGAATTGCAGGATCTGCCCTGGAGCATGTTTGATGTTGCTCAGGACGATCCGATTCCAAACGACGCATTTCGATTCGCAGTCTACAAGCTTTTCGGCTGGACTGTTGACGACTTCAACCTGGCGCCGCCTGGCAGCAGGGTCCTAGCGTATCATCTCACCAGTTTTGGAGGAATAACAGCCCGAAGTCTGACCTCTCCGTCGGGAGGGGTGTTCGTGCCCAATGTCCTGGCGGCCGGCTATGCCTCGGCGATTGGTGCAACGGCTGAGCCGGGCAGTTTGGTGGGCTTATTTCCAGATACGATCTTGGCTGGGCTGGGCGAAGGCTGGACTCTTGGGGAGTCGTTCTACTTGGGCAACCCATTTGATGACTGGGTTTGGACCCTCTTCGGCGATCCGCTGTTGAAGCTGCCGAACTGGTTCAATGACATGACACCGGTGCCAGGCGACATCAATGCCGACGGTGCCGTTGGGCCTCAGGACATGGCTGGATTCAGTGCCTGCCTGAGCGGACCAGACGGTTCCTCCGATTCGGTATGCGAGACGTTCGATATTGATGGGGACGGAGACTTTGACCTCGGTGATTTTGCTGAGTTTCAAATGGCTTACATTAACGGCGGCTCGCTTGATCCAAGGGACGCTGATTTTGATGGTGATGGCGTCGTGGATTTGAATGATTACGCTGCCTACGAGACCTGCCGGACCTCATCCACGCCCACTTCGCTGGGCGCATGCGAAATCCTCGACTTCGATTACGACCTCGATGTAGACTTCAAGGACTTCGCCCAGATGCAGATCGATTTCGAATAGGACCTGCTAGCGAGGGGAGCAGGGCCTTTTTCCAGGCCGCCGGTGGGCCTGCGCTGATGCCGGAGCAGGGCCTGGTTTTGTATTCCAGCGAGGGGCTTGCATTCTCGCTGCCCTGTTCGGGGCTGGCCGCTGCATGGGGCACGGCGATTTTGCGAGGGGGCTAGGATGGATTGCCCTCTTGCTCGGAAGGGTTTTCGGGGATGGAGCAGCCTTACTATGAACATGATCCCCGCCAGCCGGGTTGTTGCCTCCGTTGCCTTAGCGATCACCAGCTTGGTTGCGAGTCTGGCCCATGCGGCCAGTGACGATCCAGGCCGGGACTTAGCATCGTCTTTGCGCGTTTACTCTTCTCAATCCTCTTCCCTCGCTTCATTCATTACTGCCGCTGATGGCGGACCGATTGCAGTCGCCGGGGCTGACGAGCCGCGGGCGGATGCAATGCTCGCTCAATACGGGCATCTATTCGGCGTTTCAGATCCAGCAGCCCAGCTCGCGGTGACGCATTCTGGCACTGACGCTATTGGATTTGTCCACACCACCTACCGCCAATTCCATAAAGGCGTTCCTGTGTTTTCGGGAATGCTGATTGTTCATCAAGATCCATGGGGTCAGTTCACCGCAGCCAACGGCGACTTCCATCCGATTTCTACGAAGCTCAGCACTTCGCCGACCCTGGGCGCTGCTGAGGCGTCTGAGATCGCCCGTACGGCGATTGGATCCGCTAATTCCGTAGTAGCCCAGCAGGAACTGGTCATCGTTGATCCGGGTTGGTACGGGGATCCAGCCATTGGGGAGCATCTTGCCTATCACGTGATCCTCTCTGACGTCTCTGGGCATTTGGTCGAGGCGTTTTTCGTGGACGCCCACAGCGGAGCTATTCTTGATCGCTGGTCGATGACGTGTGCAGCCCTCGATCGTGCGATACATGACGCAGACCTAATGCCGGTTTTCCCTGGCCCGCTTTCAAGAGCAGAGGGCGACCCGCCCACGGGCATAGCCGACGTGGATGCTGCCTATGACTACGCGGGCGACACCTACGCGTACTACTGGAACGGTTTTGGTCGCGATGGAGTGGACGACAACGGCCTGATCGCCACAGCCAGCGTGAACTCAACGGCGATCCCTTGCCCCAATGCATCCTGGAGCTTCTTGACCTCGATCATGGTCTTCTGCAATGACACGATCTCGGATGACATCGTTGCCCACGAACTAGCCCACGGCGTCACGCAGTTTTCAGCCAATTTGATTTACCAAAACCAATCAGGCCAGCTTAACGAGTCGTATTCCGATGTGTTCGGCGAGTTGGTTGACTTGTTCAACGGGGGGGCGGCCTTTGCAGGCGTTCCAGAAGCTCCGCCGGCATGGGCAGTCCATCCGACTGGCCCAGGTACCGACACGCCAAACAACCTGCGTACCGGTTGCAGTGCGGCTCCAAGCCACCTCGACGGCCTCCGCTGGCTAATTACGGAGGACGGTCCCGGCTGGGGCGGACCGATCCGTGATATGTGGAATCCCGACAGCCTCGGTGATCCGGATCAAACGACCAGCGCGCTCCAAAGCTGCCTCTTGATTGATGCCGGCGGCGTCCATAGCGGTAGCGGGATCGTCAACCATGCCTTCGCCATTCTCTGCGATGGCAAGTCGTTTAACGGATTCAACGTCAACGGGATAGGGCCGATCAAGGCCGGTGCAGTTTGGTACCGAGCGCTGACAGTCTACCTGACCCCAGCCTCGGATTTCTTAGATGCCTATGCGGCCTTCAACCAATCGGCGGCCGATTTGGTGGGGACGTTTCCATTGGATCCGCGAACTGGTTTAGCCTCAGGCAGCGCGTTCACGTCCGGCGACGCTACCGAAGTTGACCTTGCTCTCAGGGCGGTAGAACTGGATATCCCAGGCTCATGCGGCGAAACCGCGAATGTTCTGAACCCGGCGGCTCCTGCCCAATGTGCGGGCCGCGTTGCCATCTTCGCCGATGATTTTGAAGGTGGAGTCAACGGCTGGACGCTGTTCAATTCCGCACCACCCACAGCCTATGATTGGCAGCAGACCGTTGCATCGCTGCCCGCGGCGAGGGCGGGAACGGCATGGTTCTGCAACGATCCAAATCTGGGTGACTGCTCGACGAGCGGCATCCAGGAGTTCGCCACCCATTCATTGGTTAGCCCACCTATAGTTATGCCTGCGGGGCTGCAATTGCCCACGCTGTCATTTGCCCACTTGGTCGAGACCGAACTCCGCTGGGATGGTTGCCACGTTCTTCTCCGTATCAATGGCGGAGCGTGGATCCCGGTGCCGGCGGCGGCTTTCATCTACAATAGCTACAACACTACCCTCTTTACGGCCAGCCAAAACAATACCAACCCCAATTCCGGGCAGTTGACCTTTAGCGGCGCGGACGGGCAGTGGGGTACCTCGCTCGTTGACTTGAGTACCTATGTTGGACCTGTCGATACGCTGGAAGTTCGGTTCGACCTATCCAAGGACCAGTGTTTTGGTATCACCGGCTGGTTTGTGGATGACTTCGAGGTCTATCACTGCCCAGCCAGCACCGATTGCAACAATAACGGTGTGGCTGACGAACTTGATGTAGCCCAGGGAATTCACCGCGATATCTTTGTCTCCCAGCCGCCGAACCACTCCACAGGCAACCCCAGCGATTTGGATAACGGTGGACTTGGTGTGACCGCCATGGCCGACGATTTCATTTTTCTCAAGACTCGGACCATTGAAACCATCAAGATCTACGGCGGATACTTCCCAGATAGCTTAGCCCCAACGGATCATTTCACGGTGATCGTGCATGAAGACGAGGCAGGTTTCCCCGGAGCTGTCTTGGCTACGCAAAGCGATCTGGCATCAACGCGCGTCAACACGGGTGAGACGTTTCTGAGTGTAGACGCCGACGAATGGCAGTTCACCATCACGCTCGACAGCCCCATTATTCTCCCGGCAGGTACCTACCACCTGGAATTGCTTAACGATACCACCGGCAGCCCCGATACGTTCATCTGGGAGCGGGCGTTGGTCGGCCACATTCTAGGAGGAAAGGGCGCATTCGAGGCGCCTGGATCTACCTGGTTCACCGATACGCTGATCAACATGTCCATGGAGATACTCGGGCCCGAAGTTGGGCAAGATTGCAACTCAAACACCGTTCTTGATCAGTGTGACCCTTGGGGCGACAATACAGGTGACGGGCTGGTTGGTCTCGATGACCTAGCCGAATTGAGCACCTGCCTTAGCGGACCGAACACGACCGCTGCCGGCGGCTGTGCCTGCCAGCTCGACATCGATGGCGATGGTGACTTGGACCTGCTCGATTACGCGGCCTTCCAACCTGCCTTAGATTAGATATCCGCCTGCCTTGGGCTGTCCCGGTCAGGGCATGGACCACGCCCGAAGAAACAAGCGGACAGCGAAAACTAGCATCAATCCGATGAAGGCGAATCGGATGTGCTTGACTGGCAGGACGTGGACAAGTTTGCTGCCGATTGTTGCGCCGATCATAGCCGTTGGTATCAGCACGCCGGCAAGGCGAAATGTTGTCCACCACGGGGTCATCAGCCCCTCGGTGATCAGTGCGTAGTTCTTGGTCGCCGCTCCAACCAAGCTTAGCACAATGATGGTGGTGGCAGAGTTGGCGATTGCGATCCTAAGTGGGACATGCAGGACCCGTCGTTGAAGCGGTACCATGATGATGCCGCCTCCAACGCCTAGCAGCCCCGCAGTGATTCCGGTGGGCACGCCGACGAGTAGGCCCGCCTTCCAGGGCGATACATTCTGCGGGCCAAACCCAGACGTAGATTCTACAACTGAGCGCGAGGTCATCCTGTAGAGATCGACCGCGGCTACATAGGCTATGAACCCGGCGAAAAGCAGGACTAGGTAGGCTTGGCCCGACCCGGCGAAAAAGGGGAGTTCGCTCACAAAAACCCCGACGATCACGGCGATCACGGCAGCCGGGGCCATCCCTTTGACCACCGGCCAAGCGATCGCGTTCGCCCTGGCGTGCTGGACGGCCGCCGGGGCAACGACGAAGAAGTTGACGATCATGGCTGCCCCTTGATGAACATGCTGATGATAGCCAAACAGCTCGTTCATGGCTGGGATCAATATGACGCTGCCGCCGATGCCGAGCAGCCCGCCCGCGAATCCAGCGGCCAAACCTACAACTGCCAGAAAAATATACGCGTCCATGCATTCACCTCTTCGCGGATCCTGGCCTGTACTTCTGGGCCGATTCGGGCATCCTAATGGCGATTAGGCAGGACCGCACGTGATGACGAGGGCCATGGCTTAAATCCCCAAGAACAAGAAATGCTAAGCATTGAACTCTTGCGGCACGGTTCTTGCTGAATCCATATGACAAGGACTGTCAAGTCACCTGAGGCCCCTTGAAGGAGGAGGGCGAGCTATGCTCAATGTTGCTCAATCCACCAAGACCGCCGGTTCTACGCCGCGGTCGACCACCCAGAGAGGTGTTCAGCTCCTGAACGACGCCTCCACCAACAAAGGGCTGGCGTTTACCAGAGAGGAACGACGGCACCACGGTTTGGGCGGGCTATTGCCCCCAGCGGTGCAGACCATCGAACAGCAGGTCCAGCTGGAAATCGAGCATATCAGGACCAAGTCGGACGATTTGGAGAAGTATATCGGCCTGGTCAGCTTGCAGAACCGAAACGAGGTGTTGTTCTACCGGGTGCTGGCAGAAAACCTCCCCGAGTTGATGCCAATTGTTTACACCCCAACAGTCGGAAAGGCTTGCGAGCAATTCAGCCACATCTTCCGGGCGCCGGGGGGTATTTGGTTGACTCCGGACGATCTGGATCGGATGCCAGAGCGTCTGCGTGATTGCCCGCACCAGGACATCCGGCTGATTGTGGTTACAGATAATGAGCGGATTCTCGGTTTAGGAGATCAGGGTGCTGGTGGGATGGGCATCCCGGTGGGAAAGCTGGCGCTGTACGTCGCGGGGGCTGGGATTCATCCAGCCAATGTACTGCCGGTCAGTCTCGATGTGGGAACGAACAATCCTGCCCTGCTGGACGATCCGCTCTATGTGGGCTACCGCCGGCGCCGCCTTCGTGGGCAAGATTACGAAGACTTCATTGAGTCCTTCGTCTCGGCAGTGTGCGAAGTGTTTCCGCGTGCGGTAGTTCAGTGGGAGGATTTTCACAAGAACAACGCCTTCCGCATTTTGAACAATTACCGCAAGCGATTACCCAGCTTCAATGACGACATCCAGGGTACCGCAGCAGTGACTTTGGCGGGCATCATGGCTTCGTTGCGGATCAAGGGCGAGACGATGGCCCAGCAGAGGCTGGTCTTTCTGGGAGCGGGGGAGGCATGCAGCGGCATTGCCCACTTGGTGAGGATTGCCATGCGGGCTGAGGGTGTCTCAGATGATGAGATCGACCGGACTCAATTCCTGTTTGATTCCAAGGGCTTACTCCGCGAGAGCCAGCCAATCAGCGACCCGCATAAGCAGTGCTTGGCTGTGTCGGCATCAACCCTGCAGCATTACGGCCTTGAGGGCATAGACAATCCCACGGCTGAGGAGGTCATCGATGCGGTCAAGCCTACCGTGCTGATTGGGGCGACGGCTTGCCCTGGGACGTTCCGGCAATCGATGATCGAGACCATGGCCCGGCATGTTGAACGACCAATTATCATGCCGCTGAGCAATCCCAACAGCAAGGCAGAGTGTTCTCCATCCGAAGCACTGGCTTGGACCGGCGGACGGGCGATTGTCGCTACCGGCAGTCCGTTCCCAGATGTGACTATCGGCGGTCGATGTAGGGTGGTCGGCCAGGCCAACAACGTGTTCATATTTCCCGGTCTGGGTTTGGGCACGATCCTCTCGGGTGCCCGCGAAGTAACCTGGGAGATGTTCTATATCGCCGCTCGAACTTTGTCAGAGTGCGTATCTAAAGAGCGCCTCGACTCTGGGGCTGTCTTTCCTGACCAGGGTGAACTCAGAGCTGCAAGTGCTCGCATAGCCTCTGCCATCGTGCAGTACGCAAGCACAAACCACCTCGGGCAGCACATCCCTGACCGTGAGATTGAGTCAGCTGTGGCCGATTCGATGTGGTATCCAGGCTATGCGCCCATGAAGAATGCAACGTCGGGGTGAAGGCTGTACCGGCGGAGACTTTGGATCCTACAAGATTGGGAGGACAGCGGACCAGGTTTCGATTTGCTCGATCTCGCTGTTGGTCACCGGTAGGCCGCTGCTGAGGTTGTACAGCTCGTAGCAGAGATGCCAGCGGACGGCTACGCATGCGTAGATAATCAGCATGAGGGCAGCGGTCAATTCTGAGAGCCTATGGTGGCGGTAGCGAATGAAAATGATGCTGCCGGTAAGGACTAGCCCGACCTTGAAAGTGACCACGACGGGCACTCCCATAGGCAGGAGATGCCGGGCAATGGGATTCTGCTCGTCCAGCAGCCCTTGTTCGTAGGCCAGCAGTGTCAGCACCAAATCAAAAACGTTGATCAACCAGAGGCCTGACATCATACAGATGACCCGGTGGCCTCGAGATCGCGTCGCCCACTCGGCCGCACGCCGGTACCATCCTCGTCGATCCAAATCAGAGGGCGTCAACATCCTTGGAGGAATGACAGAGTTGTACTGCATGTGCGCTCTATCGGCGGCCGGACCTCCACACTTCATCTCTCGACGGACATCCTGGCGGCCCATAACATTGTCAGTTCTGGCGAGCGGACAGCAGAGCTTCGGCATCGGATCGAGAACTAGGGCGTTGGCAGGAAGTTAGGCATGGGTCAGGATTCTGAACGGAAATTATCGCACCTCTCCCCATCGGGTGAAGCCCACATGGTGGATGTTTCCGGCAAAGCCGCAACCGAGCGCTTGGCTAGGGCGTCGGCTCGGCTGACCGCGACTCCAGAGGTACTTGACCGCCTGATGGCCGGTGATTTGCCCAAGGGCGAGGCCTTAGCAACTGCACGCATCGCCGGCATTAGTGCCGCAAAGCGAACTGGCGAGTGGATTCCTCTCTGCCATCCCCTTCCCCTGGAGTGGGTAGATGTCAGCATTACACGGGAAGCTACGGACGCGATTCTGGTGCTTGCCACAGCCAAGACGTCTGCCCGGACCGGAGTTGAGATGGAAGCACTCGTGGCAGCCGCTGCGACGGCGCTGACCCTCTATGACATGGGCAAGGCCGTGGACAAATCGATGGTCATCGGCCCGATTCAGCTGGAGCACAAATCGGGCGGAATGAGCGGCGACTATGAGAGGACTACCTGAGGGGGCTCGTAGCCGGGTTTGACCCAGGGAGCGGGTTCTTTTCAAAACATTTGAAAAGGATGGAGGCCTCAGATCAGGCTCGCTAAGATTACCTCTTCTTCCGGAAATGCCGGGCAGGAGGGCAGCTATCAACGCCCAAATATCCTAGGTTCGAGAGATCGCAGGAATGTCAGAGACGGCCATAACGCTGGAAGAGCTGTACGATCCAATCACCGCCGAATTGGCTCAGAGCAAGCAGCGGTTCGATGAGGAGTTGGTCAGCCAGCTGCCTTTCGTCAATTCCCTCTGTCAGCGCGTCCGTAACTACCGAGGCAAGATGCTTCGGCCTACCTTGCTGCTGTTGACTGCAAAAGCATGCGGCGAGTGTCTTGACGAGCACATAACGCTGGCGGCGGTCGTCGAGATGGTGCATGTAGCCACCCTGGTGCACGACGATGTCTTGGACGAAGCGGACACCCGGCGAAAGATGGCGACCATTCGGGCTACCGATGGCAATCAACCTGCCGTGCTTCTGGGTGACTATTTGATTAGCCACGCTTTCCATCTGTGCAGTGAGCTGAATGATCAAGCCGCTTCCCGCCTTATCGGGGCAACGACCAATGCGGTGTGCGAAGGCGAGCTGATGCAGATTCACCACCGCGGCGACACCACGCTCGACGAAGCCACATACCTGGAAATCATCACCAGGAAGACGGCTGCCCTGACTGGGATCTGCTGCGCGTTGGGTGCTGGCCATGCCGGCGTTGACCCAGACGGTGTAGCTGCTTGGGACCGGTTCGGTCGCGATGTGGGGATCGCCTTTCAAATCATTGACGACGTGCTGGACTACGTTGGGGATGAGCAGCAGATGGGCAAGACGTTGGGCCGTGATCTGGAACTCGGCAAATCGACACTGCCCACTATCCATGCGATGACCCATGCCGAGCCTTCGGTCCGGGCAGAACTAAGCGCAGCCCTGACTAGCGGGCAGCCCGTTTCCCGCGAACGGATGGGCGAAATGCTTCGTACCTGCGGTAGCATCGAATATGCATACGATCAGGCAGGCCAGTATGTATCCTCAGCGCAGCAACATCTCCAAGAATTAGCGCCTGGCCCCGCAAGGGATGCGCTGGGCATCGCTACGGATTTCATCATTTCGCGAAGAAAATAATCGTCTGTGCTAGTCGGCACTTCCGGACCGCTGTGCATGGCGGCCGTCTTGGCCGGGGGCGACTTGCAGGTGTTCATTCCCCGATATATCCGATAGAGCGCAATCGCTCTAGCATGGCGTCGTCCATAGGTGTTTGCAGGTCATCGACGTTGGGGACCGCGGGCAATTCGGTGTAGCTTTCTATGTACGTCGTGGGGCAGACTTGGCCGTCGATGAATGCTTCCTCAATGACCCGCCCTTGCATGTCTTGGGCCACCGGCAGGCAGGACAGAGCCAAGATCGTTGGAGTGATGTCGTACACGTCCACATCGGAGAGCGTGATCCCGCTTCGGATGCCCTTACCCCAGATAGACACAATCCCGTCGAGCCGATGCCAGCCGGATATGTGGGGTTGGCCTCGTTCAGTGAAAGGGAGGTCGCGGAAGCCGTGATCAGACACGACGAAGACAATCGTGTCATCGTCGATTTGCTCAAGAAAGTCGCCAATGACTTCGTCCTGGTAGACGTAGAAGTTCTCGATCACTTTGCTGAATTGTTGGACCTGCTCTTCGGGTATGTCGTGCCCTGACTGCTCAGGCCTCATGAATTCCCAGAAGTAGTGACTGGTCACGTCAGCCCCCTGAAAATAGACCGCCAAGAAATCAGGCTGCCTCTCTGCCAGGAGGTGCAAGCCGGTTCGGCGATATGTTTCTGATTGGGCATAAGTGATGTCGAACTCGCCGACGATGTCATGATTGACCCGCCAGTCGTCGGCCTCGACTTGACCGCTCATGAAGCGTGCTCGGTCTGCCTCAGTGATCGAATCGGGCGAAACGACGAATTCCCGGATCTCTTCGACAAGCTCGGCTGGGTAGGTCTGGTGTTCTAGATACTGATCTGCGCCGCCCAGTTTGTTATATCTTGAATAGCTAAATCGATCTGAAACCATGAAGCCATTGACTTTGGTCGCAGGCCACGTCGCCCAAAATCCGATAACCCCGACGGTATCTCCCGCC
Organism: Phycisphaerae bacterium; assembly: GCA_029260235.1. Taxonomy (GTDB): domain Bacteria; phylum Planctomycetota; class Phycisphaerae; order UBA1845; family UBA1845; genus OFTM209. Next base: position 12,025 of record JAJDDP010000061.1, read on the forward strand.
TGGCTGAGAATGTCCCAGAGGGCCGGAACTTTTCTTGCTGCGCTGGTGATGGGCATCAACGGCGTCTTGGTCTCGAGTTCGGCTTTTTGGCCCAGATCATCCAGACGAACGGCGAACCAATCGACGCCGTGTTTCAGGAAGTGCTTGCCGGTGACGATGGTGTTCCATATTTGGGGCGACATGGTCGGTTGGTAGGAAGTCAGCGTGCCGGACGTTCCTTCATTGGCCAAGCGGGCAAGGTTGGGGAGTTTCCCCTTTCCGATAAGCGGCTTGATGATCCTCCAATCGCCGCCATCGATCCCAATCATAACGATCTTTGGTGTAGGGGGCCGCGGCGGTTGAGACTGGAAGGTGGCCAGCAGCAGTCCTACACCAGCCAGGGCAGCCAATACCACGACTACAATCGCCCGCGATGCGCCCGTCCTCCCAGTTGGATTGGCAGAACCTGATCGCACGATTCCTAACGCTGTGAATGATTCTGCCATGAGAGACCTGGGCACCATTGCCAATCGACTTCTGAACTCATGCTCTTCATCAGAGCAGGCTAAGAGCTAGAAGGTATCGGGCAGGTAGGTCAGCGTCCAGCAGATAATTGATCGCCCGGATTGGTTTTCAGAGGCTGTCCCTATGATGGAGTTGCTCTGGAACCCAACTCAGCCTTGACAGTGACGTAGCGGTCATTGCGCCACAGTTCTAGCTTGATCGTGCTGCCCGGGGCCATTTGTCCAATGGTTTCGATGAGGTGGTGATGTCCTTGGACGCGCGTCCCATTGATTCTGGTCAAGATGTCGTTCACCTGGATGCCAGCTTGATCAGCTGCGCGGTTTGGAATCACAGCGTTGATCAGGACGCCGTAATCTTTTGTCCATCCGAGATTTGCGGCAGCGTCCTGAACCTTGGCAATGCTTATGGGTTCGACACCCAGGAAGCCTCGGACTACGGGCTTCCCGCTGCGGAGGTAGGGTAGAATTCTCAACACGCGTGAGGCTGGGATGGCGAATCCAACTCCATTGTAGGTGCCGGTGTTGGTGGCGATGGCTGTGTTGATCCCCACAACTTGCCCCCGAAGATCTACGAGCGGGCCACCGCTGTTGCCTGGGTTAATCACCGCGTCTGTTTGAAGAAAACGCTGGTAGACGACTTGACCTATGCCGTCACTGAATCGATCCTTGCCACTGACGATTCCCCGGCTGACGGTGCCCGTCAAACCGAAAGGACTTCCCAGGGAGAAAACGTCGTCGCCGATTTCGATTAGCTCACTGTCGCCGAAGGGAAGCTCGAAAAGATTGTCCGCCTCGATGTGCAAGACAGCCAAGTCGCTGAGTGCGTCTTGGCCCACCAAGTGCCCGTCGAATTTTCTGCCATCGGCCAAGTGAATTTTGACTTCAGATGCATCTTCGATGACATGGTAGTTGGTAACGATGAGGCCTTGGTCTGCATCAAAGATGAACCCGCTCCCCATGGTCTTGAACTCACCGATTTCCTCGGGATGTTCAAAATCGGGGTGCTCGAATTCAGCGCCTTCTGCAGATTCTCCCAATTGCTTGAAAATGTCTTCGAGGCTCAGAGAAACCGAGACCTTTGTTTCGATAAAAACCACCCCAGGCAAGGAGGTCTGGGCGACGGTCCGCGCAGACCTTGCTGCCAAGGCCACCTCGGTTTGATCAGGCAGGGTCTCGCGGGCTGCCCGCAATCTTCCCCGCTCGACCGAGTAGGCGATGTACCCGACCAAGTCTGCTTTGAGCAAAACGAAGATGACCCCGAGAGTGACCAGCAGGTTCAAGACAAACTGTCGAAAGAGTGCTCGGTTATCCATGAATGGTCCCGCGTTCTGTTCGACAAGAAACCAGTGCCATACGGCAAACTTGAGTTGCTCAACAAGTTGGCGGGGCACAATCAGAGGCGACCCGATTACGTCACGCTCCTCCTATTGTACTCAGCCAGGATGGCCTGAACCAGCGGTTCGACGAAAACCTACAATCCGATAATTACGTTGTCGTGACCTGGAACAATGACGTCGGCGACCTCGACAATATCTTTGAAGGATTCCTTGGCCCGTTCGGGATCAGCGGAACGCTCAAAAATGCGTCCATTGTGGAAGTGCTCTCGGGTTAGGATGGCGTCTCCGGCGATAATCCATGTCTTCATGCTTGCGGCTAGCAGGGCTGCTGACCCGACAGTGACCCCCGGACTCGGGAATAAGTGGACGTTTTCGGTCAGCACGTCTGGCGCAGCTGCTATCTTTCGAGCCAGGGCTAATTCTTGCTCGAGTTCGTTAGGGTTGGAGACCGACCCCGATGGGTCGTGGAGTCCATCGAGGGCTGCATCGAGCGATTGGATGACGGCATCCAACTCATCTTCTGCCATCTTCCACTGAGCGCGGGGGAATGCCTCAAGCGACCGACGATGTACGGGTCGAAAGCTGGTCAGGAAGACGGTGTCGATGTCGTCGAGCTGTAATCCGGTCCGCTCGTGCAGTCGTTGGCTGAGAATCTCTGCCGGCAAGGAAGGATCGACGAGGATCGAGACTTGGCCATCACGGATCAACGTGGTGGTGGCGTGCGATGGGCGAACTGGCACCCGTTCGTCCCAGAAGAAGTTGGCGCTAAGTGCCCCGATGCTAATGACGTCGATCTCACAGCCCATGAAGGCAATCTAGCTCCGCTTGGGGCAACTGACAAATCTGAGTTCGTCAAGATTGTGAACGATGGTGGCTCGATTTGCCAGGAAGGGCATCGCGTGCTGTGCTGGCGGTGAGTAGGAGGGAAACCAGGACACTTTCGCTCTGGCGGCCAAGACCCTAGAATCCGGCGATTCATACACTCTGACGGCAGGTGATGCACATGCTCGACATCAAGTTCATCCGAGAGAATCCCGACTTGGTGCGCCAAGCGGCCATCAGCAAGAACATCGC
>JAJDDP010000062.1 GCA_029260235.1 Phycisphaerae bacterium
CCTGACGAATCTGAAGAAATCGCCCAGCAGTGCATGGCTGCTATTGCCGGAGGAATTCAGAATTTCCAGCGGAAGATCAGCTTTCGGGGCTGGCTCCGCGGCATGGTCGACCACAAAGTGGCTGATCAACTCAAGAAACGAAATCGCGAATCCAACGCCAAGACGGCGGATCTTCAAAGCGAACAACAGCGAGAAGATAGTCCCGCCTTGCTGTGGGAGCGACAATGGAATCAAACGCACCTGCTCTACTGCCTGAACTGCATTCGAGATGAAATCACACCGCTGACCTACGAAGCCTTCCATGCCTATGTGATTGAAGAATTGCCGCTAGCTACCATCGGCGAACGACTGGGCATGACTTCTAATCAGATCTACGTAGCCAAGCACCGCGTCATCGCCCGCTTGAAGAAACAATGGGCTCAACTGGCTGATGGACTCGTCTAGGCCATGGTCGCTTGCCCCAAGAGCGACGTGTTGCGCAAGCTGGAGAGCGGCCTGCTGTCAGACGATGAAGCTGAGGCGATCTTCCCCCATCTTTGCGAGTGCAGCCAGTGCGCCGAGGCGCTCGAATCCTATCGGGCACAGAATCTGGATGGCAGGGTCATCCGCAATGCGATCAACCGAGGCCCCAGTTCGACCACAGCTCCTTCTCCTTCAAAAGGGGCGGCTTCCCCACCTGGAGGCGGGAGTTTCGTCTGGGACATTCCCGACTACGAGCGGGTACGTCTATGCGGTGAAGGCGCATTTGGTTCGGTCTGGGCGGTTCGCAACCGCGTCGGTATCTACCGGGCTTTGAAGACCATCAACCTCGGGCAGCTCAAAGCTGCGGACGTCGCCTGCCGGGAATCCACGGCCTTGGAGACCTACTGCCGGCACATCCAGCGACATCCAAATCTGATTGAGGTCTTCCATGTTGGGGTGCAGGGCGACATCCTCTACTACACGATGGAACTGGCGGATGATGACGCCAGCCGTCGGCCAGTTCGCGACCAATTCCCCAGCACATATTGCCCGCTTACACTGTATGGCCTGATGACCACCACGCCGGTGTCGGCCAACACGTCAATAGAAATCGTGCTGCAGTTGCTCCGCGGCCTGTCACGTTTACATGCGGTGGACCTAGCCCACCGGGATATCAAGCCGGCCAACATCGTCTTTGTGAACAAGCGACCCAAACTGGCTGACATCGGCATGATAACGACCGCCACGGCTACACCGAGTCAAGTAGGCACGCCCGAATACATGCCACCGGATTTGCGAATGGACCTCACCGCGGACACCTATGCAATGGGTGTCATCCTGAAGCAACTCCTTAGCGGGACAAAGCTAGGCTCTGCCACCGATGGCATTGCCCGGGCACTGGAAATCAGCGATCAATGGAACCTCCGAGGCATTCACCGGGTCGTTGACCAGGCTTGCAGTCCGGAAGGGAACGCCCGCTATCAGCAGGCAGACCACATGCTAGATGCCATCGAATCCTGCCGCGAAATGGACTATGACACCCTGTTCGCCGAATTGAAGCACGATCCCTGCCCGCCCATAACGACGGGGCGGACCGTGTATGTCCCGATTGTCGTGGCCCTCATTCATGTCCTGCCCTGGACGCTGGCTCTATTGCTTGCCATCATGCTGACCATGAAGCTGATCTAGATCGTTGAAGCGGATGGCTGTCCATGCCAAGACTGTACGACCAACATCTGCACTCGAGACACTCATTCGATTGCGAGACCGAACCTGCGGCCAATGTGCGCGCAGCCATCGAAGGGGGACTAGCTGGGCTGACCTTCACAGAGCACTTCGATACGCATCCCGATGAATGGCCTGGCTGTCGTTATGATGATGCTGCCTACTCACGCACGATTGCCAAACTGCGTAACGAATTCGGTAATCGCATTTTCGTCGGCAAGGGTATCGAGATCTGCTATCAGCCCGAGCGCATGGAATTCATTGTTGAGTTCCTATCGCAGCATGAGTTCGACGTGGTCTTGCTCAGCATCCACTGGGCGGATGGCAAGCCGGTGTGGAGGAAGGAACAATGGGACGGCGTGCAACCCTCAGAAGGTACACGCCGCTACCTCAGGACCGTCGTGCAAGCGGTGCAGCAATGCGCCGATCTTCGTTCTGCCGGCGGACGACCTGTGTTCGACATCTTGGGTCATCTCGATTTTGTGAAACGCTACACCCATCGATTCTTCGGTGAAGTATGCACGCAGGAGCACATGGACCTGGTTTCGCAGATCTTCAAGTGCTGCATCGAGGCTGATCTGATTCCAGAAATCAACACCTCAACCCTTCGCCAAGGCCTCAACGAATCCATGCCCGGATCCAGCGTACTCCAGGCCTATGCGGAGGTCGGTGGGACCGCAGTCAGCCTCGGCTCGGACGCCCACCGTGCAGCCGACATCGGCGCAGGGTTTCAAAATGCACTAGAATCCTGCCGGAGCGCTGGAATCAGGCGTACGGTGCACTTCGTGGCAAGAGAGCCGACGCCCATTTCCATTGAACCATCATAACTCTCGGGAAAATCTACCAGCCGCGGACTATTGACCTCCAGGCCTGCGGTGTGCAAGACTGCGTGCATGCTCATCGCCCTGCCCTCTTATGCCCAACTCCCCGATTGGGAGGTGGATGACAATCCACTCCATGAAGCGCTGCGGGCCAACGGCGCGAACTTAGCCTGCCCGGCTTGGGATGATCCCGAATTCGATTGGGCGGCTTGTGACGCGTGCGTGATTAGGACTACCTGGGACTACCACTTGCGGCTCGATGAATTCGTAGCCTGGGCCGAGCGTGTTGATCGCCTGACCTTGCTGCTCAACCCATTGGAGATCCTGCAATGGAACACGCACAAGACGTATCTTCGTGATCTCGAACAACGCGGCGTGCTCACAATTCCGACTATTTGGTTGGATCGAGGCGATGCACCCGAGGTTGGCCCCCTGCTCGACGAACGAGGATGGCGTGCCGCGTTTCTAAAGCCCGCAGTCGGCGCTACTTCAAGGGCCACACTTCGCTTTGACGCCACCGAGGCCGGTATCGCCCAAGCCGACGAGCACCTAAGGGGCTTGTTGGCTCAGGAAACGATGCTCTTGCAACCCTACCTGCGGCGGGTGGAATCAGCAGGCGAGTTGTCAGCCATCTTCATCGACGGGCAGTTCAGCCACGCAGTTCGCAAGATTCCCCTTCCGGGGGACTACCGCGTGCAGGATGATTTTGGAGCCAAAGATCAGTCGACTGACTTGAGCGAATCCCAACTCGCAATCGCTCAACAGTGCATTGAAGCGGCAAACACCTCCAACATGGCCCTGCTCTATGCCCGTGTCGATCTACTTGAAGACGACACCGGGACATTGCGCGTGAACGAGTTGGAGCTGGTCGAGCCCTCTCTCTTTTTTCGCCATGGGCCTGGAGCGGCAGACATGCTGGCCGGGGCTATATGCAAGCGGGTTCGGCAAAGCTGATAAACAATGCCAACAAATGCCCCCCTGCCCCGTACTTGAATTCCACGCATGGATTCCATTGCACAAGGCAGAGAGGCGGTTCTACGAATCGAGCATTCAAGCCTGCTGTCCAGCTGGGCTACTCCTCGACCGGATCACCGGCGGCTAATGGAAGGTAATCTCGCCACCATCATAGGTGAACGTCCCGGGAGACCCGCCAACGGGGATGAACTCCGGCACGCCATCCATATCCACATCGATCGGCTCGCCGGCTTCTGGGTCACCAGGTCCTGGGAACTTGTCGTACAGATTCGTCATCGAACCAGGAGAGAAGAGAACACCTTGGTACAATCGATCCGCAACCAAGTCGCCACTTTCGCCGAGGTAGGTGCCGCCATTCATCCACATTCGCAGCAATATGTTGTCGGTACCTTCGTCTGCGATATCATCGAGGTTCATCAGCAATTCGGACCAGCCATACCAATGGGTATAGTCTGGATTCTGGTGGTATGCACCCTTCCACGTCTTGACGTTGGAGTATTTCATGGCACGGAAGTAAATCGTCTCGATGTTATTGAGGTTCCGCAGAACCATGTTGGCGCCGTAGAGACCTGTGGTCCCGGTCTCTAGGTTCCCGGGCCTGTCATCAACGTCGATGGGGTTGCCGTCCACGATGGCCAACGCCCGTACGATGTCGAATGCCTCCATCTGGATGGACTTGGTGTTCTCGTGGATCAGATCGGCGATGAGCAGCTGCTCGTCAGCGAAATTGTCTGTGTGGCAGCGTGCACATACACGAGTCTGCATAAACTCGCGTTCCTCAAGTAGCTTCTCAGGAGGATCGGCCGGTTGGGCAACGGCATAGTCTTGCTTTCCGTTTTCAGAAGCATCAGCAAAACCCATGTCAGCTAGGTTGTCGAACACATCGTTCCCGCTATCGGCAGCGTCGTAGAGTTTTCCATCGGCGCGCTCTAACCACAGGCCATCGGGATATTCCGCGTCATCATCACGAGCACTGAACTTCACCCGGTTGGATGCTCCCTCCATGAGGAATCCCTTGCGCGTTGTTCCACCGCCCACCGGGCCATAGGCAATGCCCATAGCTAGATCGTGGTCCGTATAGACAGTTCCATCCTCTGCGGTCTTCTTACCCAACATCTGGGAGTTGAAAGGCATGTGGCAATCAACGCAGACCGGAACACTCTCCGTATCGCCATAGGCTGCGTAGCGCGAGCCGTGCTTGGAATGCTCATACATCTCGATGTGCGGGTGATCAGGCCCCATGTGGCAGGTTGCACACGCCTCGGGACTTCTTGCCTCTGCGCGGGAGAAGCGATGCCGGAAGTGGCAAGAATCGCATCGGTTCTCGACGTTGTGGCATTGGCCGCACATTTGAACGCTGGTTACAACAGCATCGGCTGGAGCAGTCTGGCCGGTCGAACCCATCAGCTCGCGCAGCTGCTCAACATCTTCTTCGTTGAAATGGTAGCCCGAACCTACCTCGAATTCTTTAGGGAAGTCATCATATCTGCCACATTCCAGCATGCGAATGTAGGCGATGGAGTGCCGGTTGGCCCGGTGCCCCTCGTACTGATGCGGGTGACAGACGCCGCAAGTCTCCGGCGTCGGCAAGAACCTATGCCCTTCTTCGCCAGCAGCAACACCTTCGTTGTCGGGATGGCACGCTTGGCAGGTTACACCCAATTTCGCCTTGGTAGATAACATGTAGTCCTGCACCATGCCGGGGTGCAGCGGCTCGTGACATGTCAGGCAGTCCTCATTCACCTCCCGAAAGGCAGCCTCTTCTTCAGCACTCATTGGGAGTTCAGCGATCAGTCCGCCGGTGGTGGGAAACTCCGATCCCGCCACAGGCTGGGAATCGCCGTCCTGACCATCTGCTGGCTCGCCGTTCTCGTTCCCATTGCTGGCGGTACCTGGACTCGAAGGCCCTTGGCAGGCCCCGACAGTGAGTCCCAGTAAGACCAGGATCGCCCTCAAGCTAATTCTCTTGACCTCGTTCATGCCCACGTCCTCCCTAAGAGCCGCCCACTCGCTCGCATCTTCGAGGTGGCCAGCCGATCTGAACCACCCGCGTACGTCGCTCCACGGTGCAGGCGCACCGCTCACGAGGAGCCGGCTGCAATCAGCATGCCAACGTCCGCTCAAAGAATGCAAAAACCAATTGAACCAGCCGGAATTTGGTCAGAAATTTAAGGCAGCCCGCCTATTGTAGATATGTCGATAGCTATATCTGCTTATACCCGGTCTTCTGAAGGCAGCAATCAGCGATAGAGTTTGAAGGCGTCGCGTGGCCTCACAAGAATGCGCAGCCTGCCTAGCGGAATGTGCACTACCAAACATCTATTCCTTGGATATGGGAATCTCGTTTTCGAGAATCGCATCCCGCGCTAGTCTGCGTCTACAGGAAGATTGCCCGCGGGCGAATGTGCGGAAGACTGCTTTGGTGCTTTGTCCAACTCGGTGATCATCCGGCCAAGCCGCCAAATGCGAACCGAGCCGGTGGATTCAGAAACGGAGATGGCGATGCTCTTGGTGCTTGCGGTGATGGCCGCGGCTGATCCATGCCGCGAGCCAAGGCCTTGCGGCAAATCATCTCCGGCAAGATTGGCCCGGAGCGTTGTGCCGGCTGATGCAATGACCCCAGTGCCTTTGATGATGAACGCCCCGTCAATGGACGAGAACTCCTTGACCGTCTCTTTGATGTTGTCATCGAGAATGTTTCGCTTCTTCTCTGCATAGCCATGGAAGGGATTGATGATGTTCTGCTGACAGTATTTTCGCACGCCTCGATAGTCCCCTACCACGAATAGCGCCCCGACCGGCTTGCCTTCTCGGCCCTCATGGGCCAATTCCAGGGCGAGGTTTAGCACACGCTGAAAAACAACTTGCTTGATGTGTTCAGTCAGCTTGGGTTGCCCAACCGTTTGCATCAGTTCGAATTCAGCCCCCACCTTCATCGTGACCATGGTGTCTAGCCCCTTGCCGACGACACCGCTAACGAACACGAACACATCGCCCGACTTGAGCAGTTGCTGAGAGAAGGCCATGACCGTGGCCATTTTGATTTGGCCCATTCTAGTCATGTTGAAGCCTGGAACAGATACGACTTTCGCATTCATCGCCTTTGCGAGTTTGGCATCTTTCTCATCTCGGGCGATGAAGACCACTTCAGAGATGCCCGTTGCCCGGGCAACAAATTTCTCAACGTCTTCCAGGGCGTCGATGTAGACCATGATCACCTGGGCGTTGACAGCTTTGGCTACGCGGATGGAGGCATCGATTACCGGCTTGGTAAAGTTAGATTCAGGATCAGCCATCCATTCCTCCCTGCTTGCCGGACCGACATTGAACGGCTAAGACAATGCAACTATACTTACCCGCATGAGATCGGACAACGTGCTCTTGACGCTGATCGCCTGGGTTATTCTCATACCCAGCGCAGCTCGGGCAGGCGAGCCGCAACCTCAACCACCGCAAATAGCACCGCTGGACCAACAGTTCCTCACCCGCGTCGTTCGGCGAACGATTGAACAGTCAATCCGAGACGACACAGTTTATCAACCACAATACACCCCACCTTCGCTCAATAGAACTGAGTGCCAATTTGTGGTCACTTTTTGGCAGGAAAGCCTCGTCCGCGGCGCGGGCACCGGGCCATCAGGTCCAGCCATAATCGCCTGCCGCAATGCCGCGATGGCTGCCCTGAGCGACGCCCGGAGCGTCGGTGCCCTGGCACCCAACTGGACCAACCGCGTTAGGATTGAGATCGAGGCAGTAGGTCCAGCCACGCGCATCCGCCGCTCGGGCAACTGGACTGACCTAACCTCTATCAAAGACAAGATAGAACCGGGAATCGATGGCCTGCTCGCCGAGCTTGGGGGCAACCGAAAACAATTTCGTCCTTCGGAGATCATCAGCACTTGCATTGCCATCCCAAAAGCCCTTGAGAAACTAGGCCAACAGTTGGCCACCATGCCCGAGGAACTGATCGCCGCGAAACTCTATCGCTTCAGAACCACGCACTGGCACGAGCCGAAACCAGGCGAACCGGTGGTGCAACTGCATCGCGGCGTCGCCCTCCTGCCCCCGTCAGCCGTCACGCACGAGAATTTGACATCCGCGATCCGCCAGACAGCCAAGTACATGATCTATCGGCAGAAAACGACGGGTTGGTTTTCTTATGAGTATGAGCCATCTCAGGATCGATACACGGATGAGGACAATTTGGTGCGTCAAGCCGGTTCCTGCTGGGCATTGGCGTCACACGCCCGCCGAGACAAAGCACGGGAGTCAGCCACAGCCGCCCGGCTAACCCTTCAGCTCCTCACCGACCGGATGGTGAACTTGGCCGGCGTAGACCAAGCGGCATTCGTGGCTGGGCAAAAGAACCTCCACAAGCTGGGCATCACCGCATTCACGACCTTGGCTCTTCTTGAATATCCAGATGCCGAAGAACTTGCGGCCAAGAGCAACAAATTGCTCAACGCCATGCACTGGCTCCAGCTCCCCACCGGTCGATTTCTGACGGCCTTCCCTCCTTCCGATCGACTAGCGGGCGAGTACTACTATCCGGGTGAAACGCTGCTGGCCGTCGCGACGCAACATGAACGCCAACCCACGCAGCGAGCAATCGACACGTTCAATTCAGCGTTTGCCTACTACAACCGGTCCTTTGCCAATGACCCAAAACCAGCCCAGGCTGAGTGGTTGTCGCAGGCGTTCGCTCGGATGGCTGTTCGGACTAGAAAGCCTGAGCACATTGCCTTTGTGTTTGAAATGGTGGACTGGCTAATCCAAGGCCAATTGAATGCGGGCAACTGCGCTTGGCCCGAACTATTTGGCGGTATCCGGACTGCAGCGGACCCTGAACCCGGCATTACCACCGCGGCCTACCTTGAAGCCATTGTTGACGGCTTGGTTTTGGCGCGATTGGTCGAAGATCGCGCTCGCGCCGTTCGATATGAGAACGCGGTGCGACTTGCTGCCCGTTTCGTCATGCAGCTCCAATTCAAACCCGAGGAAGCCTACTACGTCCAGAGCATGATAGACACCGTCGGCGGCTATCGCACGACGTTGACCGTTAATCATCTGCGCATCGATCATTGTCAGCACGCATTGATGGCGCTGATGAAGACTAGAGATGCCTTGTTCGGTTCAGCGGGCTAGCCTGGTGCCCTTGCCCGCGAACCATGCCCATGGCCTGCCTACCGGCGGAGCACCGCGGTCAATAACAATCCTATGGGTTGCCGGCTTGGCCGTCGCCCTTCTGATGGCCATCAAGAATCCGCTGATATTGCCACTGCTGCTGACCGAAGGAACCACTCCATGCCTCATCCTTGCGGCGTCGCTGGGAATCGGCATAACCCTCTTGCGGCTCTTTGGCCTGTCTGAACTTTCTCGTGCTGAACGTCTGTTATTCGGCATGGGCCTTGGGCTGGGCGCCCTGTCTACGCTTGTACTGCTCTTGGGTTGTGCTGGTTGGTTGAATCGCAGCATGTGGTGTTGCTTCGTGGTGCTCGCATCGATTGGCGGCATCCTCGTTCTAGTAAGAAACAATCCTTTGCATTCTCTGCCAGATCAAGAGCCTGCTCCGAGACGATGGCGCTGGCTGTGGCTCGGCGTGGTGCCCTTCTTGGCGTTGGCACTAATGTCTGCCAGTGTTCCGCCGGGATACCTTTGGGTCGGGGAGGGCAATGGCTACGATGTACTCGAGTACCACCTGCAAATGCCCAAGGAATATTTCGAGGCCGGCCAAATCCGCTACGCCCCGCACAACATCTACGCCAATTTCCCTGCCAACGTCGAGATGCTTTACCTGCTCTCCATGATTCTCAAGGGCAGCGCCATTGGAGCCGCCATCGCTTGCAAGTACCTCAATGCGGGGCTGGCTATCTTGGTTGTCGCATCCGTCGGACTTTGTTCATCTCGGAATTCCCTAAGCCGTGTTGCTGCCTGTGTAGCGGCCGCATCCACCGGCTGGCTGGTGTACCTCAGCGGCGTTGCCTACGTCGAGAACGGCATGCTCCTATTCGGCCTGTTGGCGACGGTCGCAGTTCTGCGCGCTGTTCGAGGAGAAGAACACAGACTGGGCTGGTGTGCCTTGGCTGGGCTGTTGGCTGGATTTGCTATCGGATGCAAGTACCCCGCCCTGGTCTTCATCGGACTGCCGTTGGCCATCGCATTGATGGGGCTGACCCCTGGGAAGTTCGCCCCGCGCGGGCGATCCGCAATGGTCTTCCTTCTCTTCCAAGCCATTGGCTTTATGCCCTGGGCGATCAAGAACACCGTTATGACTGCAAACCCAGTGTTTCCCCTTGCGAACCAGCTATTTGAGGCCAACCCGCCTGGCTGGGGTTTCGAAGAGAGCATGCATTTCGCCGATGTCCACAAACCCGGGCCTGACGAAACCGGATTAGCCAATCGCTTCGCTGCATTTTGGCGCCACATTCCTGCCGATCCTACGCAGCGAATCGGCGTAATGATACTGCTATTGGGCAGCATGTCAGCCTGGGTCAACCGACGCCGAAAAATCGCCCTGCTCGCATTGCTGATGCTGGCTGTTCAGATACCGGTGTGGCTCTTCTTTACGCACCTGTATGCGCGATTTGCGGTTCCACTGCTTGTCCCGTTGTTCTTGCTGCTTGGCGCCATCCAAGTCGATCCGGGGTGGCGACGCCGGGGTGTGCTGATCTTGCTTGCAGCTGGATGTCTGTGCAATTTATTCTTCGCAGGACGCTTGTATGTGGAACACATGGTTCCAGGCGGCAAGAGATTCAATTTGGAAGGCGTGCCCGAGTTCTTTGCTGAAGGGGCCGGGCTTGCCCACGAACACCTTGAGGTCATCAACCGCGACCTACCAACCGACGCATGCATTCTCCTGCTCGGCGACGCGCGGGCCTTCTATTTCGAGCGCCGGGTTGACTATTGCGTAGTGTTCAATCGCAATCCGTTCATCGAGAGGGTAGAGTCAGCCGAGGGGCTAGCTGAGATCAGCGACTGGTTAGAGAAGAAGAACTATACGCACGTTCTGGTCAATTGGGCGGAGATCAATCGCCTTCGTAGTTCGCGATACGGATTCTCAGATTCGATTAACCACGACTTGTTCGACGCGTTGACCGAGCACGACTTGAAGCTCGAGCTGCGTTTCAGGACACCTTCGCTCAAGCAACCGTTCGCTGATTTGTATTCGGTGAGTGCCGGAAGAGAGTGAGGGGCAGTTCCACGCTACGCGTCGAGGCGATCAGGATCTTCGTCGTCGTCATCCGTGTACTTCCACGAATCGGACTCTTCGGTTTCGTCGATTTCGCGTTCCATGTGCCGAAACATTTTTTCTTGAAGAGGGGCTAGCCGTTCGTACATGCGTAGGGTTGCCTGGTACGATTGGACCATGGTGTCCAGCTTGACAAACTGCCACTTCGTGAGGCATTCCGGCTCTTTGATATTGCTGAACGGATCGCAAACCATGCGCGGGGCCCCGTCTGAACCACGGCTAAAATATTCGCAATCGCTACACTGAATCATCGGACCCACCCTCGCATCGACTCGAAGGGTACACACCCCGCTGCACAGCATTCTACCTCATCGGCCAGCGGCGACATAGCCAAACCAGACAAAATGACCTGTCTGGATACCAACGGCCGATTGAGGCTGATTGGGTTGATTCTGTGTCCTACGAGGCGGTTGAGGTACAAACACCGCTCGTAATCGACGACGGACGCCGCCTGCTCATTGGCCCAGTGCTTGGCTCCGCTCTTGAGCAGCCATTGCACCTTCAATGATTCGCTCGAAGACATTCGATTCGGCGAACGATTCAAGGGCGGCCTGGGTAGTGCCTCCAGGGCTGGTGACCTTGGCCCGCAATTCTGCCGGTGATTCGCCGCTCTCAAGCATCATTAGAGCTGCCCCGTAGCAGGAGTGCGTAGCCATCAGGGCTGCTTGCTGCTGCGTCAGGCCCATCTTGACCCCTGCTTCGATCAGGGCCTCGACGAAATAGTAGAAGTACGCCGGGCCGCTACCCGAGATGCCGGTGACCGCGTCCATCAGTTTCTCATCGGCAAGCACAACCGATCGACCGCCAGCATCAAAAATTCGTTGGGCACGGAGGCAGTCCGCTTCGGTCGCAAACTTACCTGCATGAACACCGGCCATCCCTGCGCCAACGTGCATGGGCAGATTCGGCATCACCCGAACGACCCTCGCATCGACGTCTGGAAACTGAGCTTCAATGGCCCCTGTCGAAACACCTGCCATGATGGATACGATTAGATGATCCGGGCGAATCAAATCCGCAAAGCTGGAGACGACCTGCTGCCAAACTTGCGGCTTGACCGAGAGGATGACGATGTAGCTGTCCGCGACTGCTCGACGATTGTCGTCAGTCACCTCGATCTTGAAACGATCAGCAAACACCTTCCGCCGCTGCTCGGAAGGGTCCGAGGCGATGATGCGGTCATCGAAAAGAACACTTTTCCGCAAGATGCCGTGAACGATACCCTCAGATGCGTTTCCAGCTCCGATGACAGCAATCTCATATTGGGTGGACATCGCTGGAACTCCCTCCCTTTCTCAACCAACATGCGTGCGTAGGAAATCTGTCGGCTAGCTCAATCGAAGAACCGAAAACGGAAGATGGCCCACAAGGCCCGAATGGCGTCCTTCCAGTCGATTTTCTTACCCTCGGCATAGGTTCGGCCTGCATAGCTGATGCCAACTTCAAAGATCCGCCACTTGCCCTTGGCGACCTTGGCGGTCATCTCGGGTTCGATGGTGAATGTGTTGCTCTTGAGCGTAAACGACTTGAGCACCTCAGCCCGGAACACTTTGTAGCAAGTCTCCATGTCGGTCAGGTTCAAGTTGGTGGTCATGTTGGACATGAGAGTCAGGAACCTGTTGCCCACCATGTGCCAGAAATAGAGCACGCGGTGGGCGTCGCCGCCGACAAATCGTGAGCCGTAGACTACATCGGCTTTGCCATCCAAAATGGGGGCTAGCAGGACCGGGTAATCGCGAGGGTCGTACTCCAGGTCCGCATCTTGAACCAAAATGATGTCCCCCTTGGCCAGGGCGAACCCTTGGCGAATGGCTGCCCCCTTGCCCATGTTCTTTTCAGCTAGTTTGACTTGGATAGAAACATCAGGCCACTTTTTTTGAATCTCGGAATAAACTTCCCGCGTGCCGTCGGTGCTACCATCGTCGACCATGACGATTTCGCGATCCAAGGGCAAATTGACTGCAATCACCCGCTCGACTAGTTGTTCGAGGGTATGAAACTCGTTGTACACCGGGATCACAATGGAAAGCAGCACAAGCAGTCGTTCCTTGAATGCTTACTGGTCGTCAAACGCACTGAACCCGGCTGACAACAGGTCCTGAATGTCGATCATCCCGACCAGTGTGCCCTTGTCGTCCACCACGGGGAGTTCATCAATGCTGAACTTGCGCATCACAGCCAGCGCCGAAGCAACATGGTCGTCCAGCCGGGCCGACTGGCAGGGAGAAGTCATCGCCCCAGCCAAACGAAGTCTGGACGGGTCGGACAAGCCGTCATGCATGTGACGGAAGAGATCGCCGTGGGTAAAGATGCCCTTGAGCTTCCCCTCCGCATCAACGATTGCAGCCGCACCTGCGCGGCGCGGCGCCCGATCAACAGCGGTCCCATAGTCCGCCAGCGTACCCTCCATTGACAAGGTCGGGCAGTCATCCCCTGTCCGCATGATCTGGGCAACTTTCATCAGCGAGCGACCCAGAGCACCTCCGGGGTGATATGCAGCATAGTGCTCCGGCTGGACCTCTTTGAGGCTCATGACCGTCAGCGCCAAAGCATCGCCCAAAGCAAGCATAGCCGCCGTCGATGAACTGGGGGCCAAGCCCAGTGGGCATGCCTCGGGGGTTTCCCCGATTTCAAGCACTACGTCGCTGAGTTGAGCGCCCATTGACTTGGGTTTTGCGGTGAGCAAAATGACGGCACAACCGATCTGCTTGAGTTTCGGCAAGAGACAAATCAACTCCTGCGTCTCGCCACTTCGGCTCAAAGAGACAACCACATCTTCGGGGCGCAACATACCCAAGTCGCCATGCAACGCTTCGACCGGGTGCAGGAAAAAAGCCGGCGTCGCCGTGCTGGATAGCGTCGCTTGGATCTTGGCGCCAACGAGGCCCGCCTTACCCATGCCGGTTACCGCGACACGGCCCGAGCAATTCAACAGCAATCGAACGGCCTCTACGAAGCGTTCGTCCAAGAGCGCCGACGCTGCCTGGAGGGCCTCGGTTTCTATGCTCAGGACAGCCCGCCCCTTGTCCAAGATCGCCTCCGGGCCAACCGTCGCGTGACCCGGATTGGCGGATCGCTCTTTCGAGATGGTCTTGCTCATGGTTGCCTCATTATGATCGAGTGCGTGAATCCGCTCAACTCAAGCATTCCCCGCCAATTGCCGCCGAGAGAGCCAACGAAAACGGCCTGCCGAGTGCAGGCCGATCCGGAAAATTGATGCCTCGCCGACAACGAACCAATCACCCCAACTTGGTCAGGTCTTCAGCGGTAATCCGCGAGGACTGCTTGTCCAATTTGGCGCTAAGCCAAGACATGACCTCGGGAGCAAACGGTAATGAACCACCCTTCACCCGGGCGGCCATCTTCGCATCCCGGCGCTGGCGCTCCTTGGTCTTGTAGTGAGCGTTGTAAGCGCGTGTGTCGTGCTGCTCCTGCCGGCGGCGACGTGCTGTCGCACTTCGGTGAATACCCATGACTTCAGTTCCTCTCTTCGCGGCTGATACGGCGACCGCACTTCAGATCATCTCTACCATGAACTGTCTTGGCTCTTAGCCTATTGTTCAGGCTGTGGCTCTCGATGAAGGATTTGATCGACCAAGCCATATTCCTTGGCTTCCTCGGCATCCAGCCAATTGTCCCGATCGCAATCCTTTTTGATCACTTCCCGGTCCCTGCCGGTGTGGTCGTGAATAATATCATAAAGTCGCTGGCGAATCTTGATAATTTCTTTTGCAGCGATGGCTAGGTCCGTCGCAGACCCTTCCCGGCCCCAGAGGGGCTGATGCAGCATGACCTTACAATTTGGCAGGCAGAATCGCTTGTTCTTGGCCCCGCCGAGCAGAAGCATAGCCCCCATGCTGGCAGCCTGCCCTACGCAATAGGTGGCTACATCGCAGCGAATATACTGCATGGTGTCGTAGATGCCCAAACCAGCCATCACCGATCCACCCGGGGAATTGATGTAGAAATGGATGTCCGCCTTGGAATCCTCATTCGACAAGAAGAGCATCTGGGCGATAATTAGATTGCCTACCTCATCATCGACACCGCCGCCCAAGAAGATAATCCGGTCCTTGAGCAGCCGAGAGTATATGTCGTACGCCCGCTCGCCTCGCCCGGAGGTTTCGATCACAAACGGAATTAGGTTGTTTGTCGCCATTCGTTTCGCCTTATTGCCTTGCCGATTGACTCAATGCCTCTTCGGACGCTCTGCGATGGATCCGACTATTCAATAGCCGCGCGTTCCCAAGAAAACCCTACCTAGCTACTTGCCCTTCTTCTTGCCATCTGAGGGGAGCTCTGCGAGAACCTCATCGACGACCCCATACTCGACCGCTTCGGTGGCTGATAGGAAACGATCTCGCTCTGTTTCCTCGCCAATCTTCTCGATAGGCTGGCCGGTCTGCTTGGCGATGATCTCGTTGAGCACTTGCTTGCTCTTGAGAATCTCCTCGGCTTGGATGCGCATGTCTTCAGCCTGACCGCCGATTCCACCGTATGGCTGATGCAGCATGACTCGGGCGTTGGGCAGAATGAAACGCTTGCCCTTGGTGCCAGCCATGAGGATCAATGCGGCTCCACTGGCAGCTTGCCCAATGCAGTAGGTAGCGATCTTGCAGCCCATAAACTGCATGGTGTCGTAGATGGCCAATGTTTGGTCAACCAGCCCGCCACGCGAGTTGATGTAGATGTTGATCTCCTGGTCCTTCTTGATGGACTGCAGGTAGAGCAACCGCATGATGATCAGGCTGGCGGTTCGCTCGGTGATGTCACCAGCCAGAAAGATGATCCGGTTGTCCAGGAGCATGTCCTCGATGGACATCTCCCGTGTGCGTTGATAGGACTGATACTGGTTCAGTGGGCCGTACGGGCGTATGAACTCATCCATGCTGCGTTTCCTTATTCCCTATTCCCTAAAGCTTGATTGAGCCCTGGGGCTTCCACCTGCCATCCCCACAAGATCCCAAGAATCCGAGGCCGGGGACCCTTGCGCCGCTGCCGTTCCAGGAGCAGGAGCCCCGCCGCTCGCTAGGTTAGTCGTCGGCGGCCTTCTTCTTCTTCTTTGGTGTCTTTTTCTTGGAGGCAGACTTGGTTTTCGGACTCTTCTTGGTCACCTCGGTTATTTCACCGTCCTCGATGAGCTTATCCATGATCTTCTCATCGCGGAGCTGGACGTACAGACTCTCCAAGCCGCCGGCCTGGGAAAGCTCATCACGCACCCTGTCGAATCGCCGCCCACGGCGGGCAGCAATCGAGGCGATGGCACTGTTCAACTCCTCTTCGCTGACATCAACATCCAGTTCTTCAGAGACCTTCTCCATGATGAAGAATAGTTTGAGGTCTTCGATCGCTTCGGTGGCTGCGGTCGCCTTCAACTCATCGATCCGCTTATCAATTTCCTGTTGGGGAATACCCATGCGGTACAGCTCCATAAGCCGTTTAGCGACCGCCCGATCAGTCTGGCGCTGAGACAATCCCTCTGGAATGTCCAGCTTGATCTCCGCCAATAGGTGCTTGCGAACGCCAGCCCGCAATTCATTTTGACCCAACTGCTTACGCTGAAGCTCTAATTGCTCACTGAATATCTTTCTCAACTCGTCTTCGTCTGCAACGCCGAGCGATTCGAAGAAGGCTGCGTCAAGTTCGGGTAGCTCCAGACGCTTCATGTCTAAGATGGTGATTTCCAGCTTGGCCGACTTGCCGCGCAAGTCAGCGTCGTCGAAATCGTCGGGAATGGTTGCTTCTGCAGAAATCGTCGCGTCTGATTTCTTCCCTATGAGTTTCTCGCCCAAACCCTCGAAATTGATGCCCTCAACCCGCTGGTCTCGGGCAGCCAGCGTGAAGTTATCTTCTTGGCCTATGCTTCGATCTTCCGAGGTACACTTGTAGTTGACCACCAGTAGATCGTCTTCCTCAATCTTGCCTTTGGTGACCGGAACATATTGGCCTCGCGTGGCCCGGACGCGGTCGATTTCCTGCTGGACCATCTCGTCGCCAATATCCAGAGGCTGTTGCTCAAGCTTGATGCCTGTCAAGGAGGGCAGCTCGAACTCAGGCCTAAGCTCGACTTCGCAGGCGAAGGTCATCGCCTCATCTTTGGGCAACTCCAAGTAATCCATCGCCTCGTCGATACTGACCAGTTTGTCTGCTACGGCGCTTTTCTTTTGGCCTGGGTCGCCATCGCACACCTCAGGGACTTTCACCCAGATTCTCGGGTCGCCGATGGTCTTGTCCTTGAGTTCGATTTTCTCCAGGGCAGCCATGTAGGCTCCGCCAACTACGGGAGCCGACAATTGATCGCCGACATCACGACCAAAGCGTTTCTCGATCAGTGATAGCGGCGCCCGGCCCGGGCGAAAGCCGGGAACATTCGCATCTTTCTTCAATTCAGCAAACTGTTCCTGCCGGCGACCCTGGATGTAATCCTCGGCGATCGTCACCGTGATTTTCTTGCGCAAGGTGCCTATGTCCTCCGCCTCGACGGTGACGGCTGCCTTGAGCTTTTCCTGGGCTTCTTCTTCGTCAGAAGCGCCGCCTTCGACCTGAGCATCCAAATCTTGATCCACGGCTATGTCCGAATCCGTCATGCTGCAAACTCCTCGTCTGGGACGTGCCACCTCAATCGTGAAACGCCCAATCAACGTCAATCCACAAGTAGGCGGTACCCTACCCCAGACGTGCCTCCGGGGCAACCAATCTGCCGGGTTGGAAACCGCTTGAACGTGCAGACAACCCCATCAACAAGCCTGCAGGGGAAGTTATGCCTGCGACCCCCTTCATCGGTTTCTTTGGGGCCGAAACAGTGCCCAAAGTCCGTTGGCTCGCGGTCCTGATTCGGGTAAGCTACCGCTCGCCAAAATCACAGGCAATCGACTCGGTTTGTGCCAGATCAGATGGAGACACACCCATGAGCGCCACGCCAGATCTTCTTGGATCCGAAGCTGACAACCTTTTGAACCACAAGTGCAGCACGATAGACCAGTCGATGCTGACCTTACCCGGGCCCGATTTTGTTGATCGGGTCTACTCGTTGACGGATCGTCCGATCCCGGTACTCCGCTCACTGCAGGCCATCTTTGACCACGGCCGCTTGGGGGGGACAGGGTACCTCTCACTGCTGCCGGTAGATCAGGGGATCGAGCACACCGCCGGCGCCTCCTTTGCTCCCAATCCGATCTATTTTGATCCCGAGAACATCGTGCGATTGGCCATCGAGGGCGGCTGCAATGCTGTGGCATCGACTCTCGGCGTCTTGGGAGCGGTGGCCCGCAAGTATGCCCACAAGATTCCGTTCCTGGTGAAGTTGAACCACAACGAGTTGCTCACCTATCCCAACAAGTACGACCAAATCATGTTTGGCAGTGTGGAGCAGGCGGCTGACATGGGCGCAGCCGCAGTCGGGGCGACGATCTACTTTGGATCGGAAGAATCGAATCGCCAAATCGTCGAAGTATCCGAGGCCTTCCATTTGGCCCATGAGCTAGGCATGGCCACCGTCTTGTGGTGCTACTTGCGAAACAGCGGCTTCAAGAAGGATGGCGTCGATTACCATGTCTCGGCCGACATGACTAGCCAGGCCAATCACCTTGGCGTCACCATCGAAGCTGACATCATCAAGCAGAAACAAGCTGAGAACAACGGCGGCTTCTCAGCCATCAACTTCGCCAAGACCCATAAGGCTGTCTACAGCACGTTGGCTTCTGACCACCCCATTGACCTCTGCCGTTACCAAGTGGCCGGATGCTATATGGGCCGGGCAGGACTTATCAATTCAGGTGGCGCATCTGGGGAAAACGATTTCGGCCAAGCTGTTGTGACGGCTGTAATCAATAAGCGCGCGGGTGGGACGGGACTGATCTCAGGCCGAAAGGCCTTTCAACGGCCGATGCAAGAAGGCGTCAAGCTGCTCAATGCCATCCAAGACGTTTACTTGGATGAATCCATCACCATCGCTTAGGCCGACGACGAAAGCCTTCGGTCTGCTGCTGAAATGAGAACCGCCCGTGGCCAGCCTTAGCTGATCACGGGCGGTTTCTTGACCATCTATTCCAAACAGCGTCTCAGCGACGCGGTCTACTTCAGAGTGCCTAGGACCGTCGACGCCGCACCAATGCGATCGCGCCAAACGACAGAAGCGACAGGGAGGCTGGCTCGGGGATGATGCCAAAACCGATGTTGAGGTTTTGGAAATTCAAGTTCACTTCAGCCGAACCACCGGCCGTCGATATTGCCAAGATGTTGTTGTTCAGGGAGATGTTGATGTCATTCGACGGCGTTGGGAAAACAAATTCGATATCGACCAGGGCCGATCCGTCAAACAGGCCGCTGGATTCACCCTGGACAGGGAAAGATACATTAGTGGTGAGGGCGTCATCAAAGTGGCGGAGCAGGCCCCCGTTCTCGTCCATGCTAAGCAACGCATCAACGTCGACGGAATTCGTGGCATCGCCAGTCACCGAGTAGCTGCCAAACGCCTGGACGCTCAGGGACGAAAAGGACAACCCTGGATTGGCTACCACGTCAAACGAAACCGTATCCGTCAAGGATTGGGTTGCGCCGTTGGAGGCGTTGGCCAAGAATGAGGTCTGGAAGAACAGACCATCACCGAAAACGCTCGGGTCGCCGAACAGGCCGTTGATGTCCTGCCCGTTGCTGTAGCTAAAGCTGGCAGCGTTCCCAGCGGGATTAGTCCACGCACCCGCGAAGGCGGAGGAACTCCCCAGAGCAACCAATGCGGCCAAACCGCACGCAAGCTTCCTTCCCTTGAACACGTCCATGAGGCGTATCCCTCCAATTAGTTTGGTATTGGGCGATGGAAAATGCTTACCCATCGACACGGTTACGGCGGCGCATCAACGCCACCGAGCCAACCAGCAGAAGACCGAGAGATGTCGGCTCCGGCAGGATGACGGTCATACTATCTTTACGGAAGAACGAACCGGGAGCTGCTCCGGCTTTGACTGACAAAGTGTTCGACATGT
>JAJDDP010000063.1 GCA_029260235.1 Phycisphaerae bacterium
AAGGTCGAACGAACCATCGCATGGATTCAAAACTACCGCCGCCTCTGCATTCGATGGGAGAAATCGACGAAGCTGTTCCAAGGGTTCCTCCATCTCGGATGCACCATGCTATTGCTCAAACACGTTTTGGGATAGGCTCTAGTCGCGCTGACGGAGCGAGGGAGCGGGCACGGATCCCGAACAGATCTAAACCTGCCGCATTTGGGCTAGCGAAAGCTCGCCATCTAGAGCAATCCGAAAGAGGCTCGTAGACTAGTTTGGAGCTTTGCTGACCAAGTTGATAGACAGCCACTGTCACTGCGGTTGAGCTCATGACCGCTGCTAATCCAGTCGAATCGGCCCAGACGAGAGCCGTTCGGATGGCCGCTGGCCGAGCGTCGCTGGGCTGATTCCTCCGCCACTTCCCGCATGTCAATGCGGCTATGCTCAACAAGAAACGCTTGGTCTCCAAGCCCGCCTCAATCGCAATAGTGCATCTAGCCACGTGGATGCGGTTTGAGCGCCCTGAAGCGGTACTGGCGGGCCTTTGTGCCCACAAAAACAGGCCCCCCGCTGGACCGCTGGCAGCTAACCGATAGAATGGCACCAGGAATTCAGCCTCACTCCGCAGGAGAGCGGCGCGGACACCCGGCGGACCAATACAATGACTCAGCACGGGCATCATTGGTTGCTGCCCGTACGGCTGGATTGGGACGCAGTCGGGGCGTGGCACAAAGCGGTTGAAGGCTGATTGGAGTGATACAACAAATGCATACTTTTCATATCCCCGTGATGGGTACGGGGTTTAGCATCGACACCCCCCTAAAGGTGGCCAAGTATGGCATCTCATCCGTCGTTTCTTTGGTGGATGATGTGCTGATCGAGCAGATGCGCAAGCTTCACAGCGAGCGGGTTGAAGAACCCTACTCCGTCATCAAGGATAAAGACGAGGACAGCCGCGCCCGCCGCATCACCGCCTATCTGGACCTCCTGAACGGCGTGATTCAAGGACAGGTCAAAGCCTTACAGGCCTCGCCCTTCGAAGCTGGTAGCGAGATCACCAAGTATTTCGAGATGTTGCCGGATGGTGCGCTAAGAAGTTCTTATGACGCGATGCTTGCCCTCACTGACCCCGCCGAGAAAGAGCAGGAGCAAGTTCGACTCCGTTCTCTTGCGGTTCCTGGCACCATCGACGTTAACATCATGACCAAGCTGGACCGCGCCCGGTTCAGCAAGGGTGAGCAGCTACCGCCAGAGTTTTGCGACGCGATGTCTGCCTTGCGCGGCTACGCCAACAGTTCGTTGGATTCAGCCATCGTGTTTTCGGCTGGCATGAACGCACACCTCTACAGTTATCTTGCCAAGTTCGACGACTTCTTTGTTGATGAAGCGGGCAACTTCAAGAAGAAGATCATCTTGAAGGTCAGCGACTATCGCTCTGCATTGGTTCAGGGGAAATTCCTGGCCAAACGCGGATTGTGGGTCTCCGAGTATCGGATCGAGTCAGGCCTTAACTGCGGCGGCCATGCCTTCGCCACAAAGGGGCTGTTGATGGGCCCTATCCTCCAAGATTTCTTAGAGGGCAAGTCAGCGCTGAGCGAGAAGTTCTTCCCCATCTATGCTAAAGCTCTGGAATCCATCGGCAGACCCGTCATGCAGTCTCCTCCCAAAGTGCGTGTTACTGCTCAGGGCGGCATCGGGACGGGCGACGAGGATCAGTTCCTGCTCACCTACTATCGGATGGACGGCACCGGTTGGGCTACGCCGTTCTTGCTTGTCCCGGAGGTGACCAACGTCGATGACTTGCATCTTCGCAAGCTCCTGGGGGCTACAGACCCAGACGTTTACTTGAGCGACGCTTCGCCTCTGGGGATTCCGTTTTGGACGCTGCGGGAATCCGCCAGCGAGGAGGCCCGTCGTCAACGGATCGAGGCAGGCAAGCCAGGGAGCAAGTGTCCCAAGGGTTTTCTCGTTTCCAACACTGAGTTCACCGAAATTCCGATTTGTCACGCCTCCAGGGCATACCAGCGCCGAAAGCTCGCCCACCTCGCAGAGGAGGACCTTTCGGTCGAGCAGTTGCCCGTGGTCGAGGAACATGTGGTCGCTAAATCGTGCATCTGTCACGATCTAGCTGGCGGCGCCACCATCGAGCCGGGAATCGATTCAGAGGCCACTACGGCAGTATGCTGTGGTCCCAACATCGTGAATTTCGCGAAGGTCGCTACCCTTCACGAAATGGTGAACCACATTTATGGTCGCGTATCGCTCTTGGCCAACCCGGAGCGACCACACATGTTCATCCGCGAACTGACGATCTATGTGGAGTATCTCCGCGATGAGATTAAGCAGGCATCGCTGGGGCTCTTGGACAGTACGCCAGCCTACTTCAGCGAATTCAAAGAGAATCTTCTCAACGGCATCGACTACTACCGCCAGTTGGCAGAGCGCTTCGTCGAGGAAAAACGCAATCGCTTCCTTGATGACCTCCAACAGCTCAAAGAGGCCATCGAGCCCATGGTACCGTTGACCACGAGCGGTGCCGAAGTAGTCGGCTGATTTGGCCTCCCACAGAGGCTGACAACCGAAGAGTATTCGTCGTTCTAATACGGCACGCCGGCGCGCGATCAACTCGACTCACGATTCTTGGGCGGGTGCTGGTTTTCGCGTGTAGATCATGACATAGGTGCGGCACACGGCCGAGGCGCAGGACTGGCACATGGGTCCAAAATCAGCTGGGTTGAGCGTACACTCCTTAACTTCGAAGCCCATTGCGGTGTATAGCTCGACCGACTCCTTGGCTCGATCTGGATCTACAAGGTGCCTGCGTTCCCAACCTTCGGCGATCAGCTTGGGGTCGGCTTGAACCGATAGTTCATCGGCCGGTGGCAGCGGGACCGGCAGAGAGGCGTCGGGATCCGATTGCATGTCGCCAATTCTCCTTGCCAGTTGGGTGGCGTCTTACAGGCCCTTACTTTGCTGACTCTCCAGGTTCAACCGGGCAGGGCGGCAGAAGCTCTTTCTGGAGTTATGCCCAGCGTGCATCTGTTGCTAGGCCACATCTACAGCTGAAGAGTTTCTGGATTCCCTCAGCTTCTCTAACCGGCGCTGGCCCAAGATGGCGGCGCCATGTGCGGCCACAAACTGGACCATTGTTGGATCTGGTACGTTGACTTCGCTCTGGAGGCGCCGCCTGACGGATTCAGCCATGGTCTCGAAACGCAGGATGCCGCCGATCAGAGTGTATTCCGCTTCGCCCTTGACGCGTTTCATGAGTTGCACGGATCTATCAACGAGTGACTCGATGGCGCCCTGCATGATGTCGGAGGGGGGAGTGCCGAGCGACAAGTGGTTGATCACTTCGGATTCGGCGAAGACCGCACACACGCCTGAGATCGGGACCGGTTCTTTGGAAGTAGCCATCAACGGTCCAATCTCGACGGTCGAAAAACCCATGTAGCGGGCTGTTTTTTCCAAAAATGCCCCGGTTCCGGCGGCGCACTTGTCGTTGAGTCGGAACGACTTGACCATGGCAGCCTCATCGATCCTGCTAGCCTTCATGGTTTGGCCGCCTACGTCTAAGATCGTGCGCGTGCCGGGAAACAAGTGTGAAGCGCCACGAGCACTTGCGGTCAGGTCGGTTACATGCAGATCCTTGAACCGCACCTGATGGCGGCCGATGCCTGTCGCGATCACATAGTTGACGTCTTCTTCGGACAAGCCGGCGTCGGCCAGACAATCCAGGTAGACTTCTCTTGAGACGTCGGCAAGTTTGAAGCCTGTCGGTCTTAGCTGCTGACCGAGGATTGTCTTGTGATCATCCAGGATGATGGCTTTGGTGTAGGTGGAGCCAACATCGACTCCCGCGGTAATGGTCATGACGATGCCTCCACCGAAGCATGGGGGACTCTGCTCAAGAAGATTTGGTCGAGGGCAAACAGAGCAGCGCCCAATGCACCCATGTAGTGTGAGTCCTCGCTGACGTTCAATTTCTTCTCCAGTTTCTCTTCGATGGCCTGGATCATCGCAATGTTCTTGGTCACCCCGCCGGTGAAGGTCACTTCATCCTCGATGCCTACGCGGCGCAGTAGCCCGGCAGAGCGGGCGGCGATGGACTGATGAACACCCCAGAGGATGTCTTCGATTTTCTTGCCCTTGCCCAGCCAAGAGAGAACCTCCGATTCGGCAAACACTGTACAGGTGGTGCTGATGCGCACCGGCTTGTTGTACTTCAGAGCCGTCGCCCCAAGGTCATCGAGCGGAATGTCGAGGGCGGCTGAGGCAGCGCCTAAGAACCGACCAGTCCCGGCCGCACACTTGTCGTTCATGCAGAAGTCGGCAATCTCCCCGGTTTCAGTGACGCGAATGGCTTTGGTATCTTGGCCTCCCATGTCCAGCGCGGTTCGTGTGCCGGGGAACATGTGAACGGCCCCTCGTCCATGGCAACTGATCTCGGTGACTTGAGCGTTGCCGAAGGTCACTCGATAGCGGCCATAGCCAGTGCCAATGACATACTCGATCTCAACCTCCCGAATGCCGGACGTTTCGAGCGCAGTTGCGAACGCATTTTCGGCTGCCTTGATCACGTTGGCACCGGTGTCGAGCAGCGCCCTGCCGACTATCTTTCGATCTTCGCCGATGATCACCGCCTTGGTCTGCGTTGATCCGACGTCTACGCCTGCTGCATAGGCCATGGATAGTTTTCCTTCTCCTAGTGGACAACCGCTTTCTGGCGGCGCGAATTTAGCCCTTCAAAGAAAGCGTCAATTCGGTTTTTCATTTGTGCTTCGCTGACGACGCGGCGGTCCATCATGTCCGACTCGATGAAGAGGCTGGGGATGTCGTGCTGTTGGGCGACATGCCGTCGGCAATCCGCGAGTCCTGTAGATACGGTCCGGCAGCTCTTGATGGGATGGTATATAATGCCATCGATGCCGTAGTCATCGATCATGGAACTCAGCATTTGGTCCTGGTAGAACATGCTGTCCATGGCGTCGCGCACACTGAGGAGCACACCTTCCGCCAGACTCTCAATCGGATCAGCGAGGTCGTACTCGAACCCGCTGTTGGTCCCGCCCGAAGCGAACCAGAGGTATGTCGAGTGGACAAACGTTCCGCCCCATTCCGTGAACAGTTCGTTGAATCTCCGAAAGATCGGATAGCAAGGAACACCGACAAAGACGAGTCGGTACTGCTCCTCGGTCAGCGTGCCGATCCCCTGCTCGGCCCGATACTCCATTTCTTCGACGAGTTCCTTAAAATATCTGCCACCGGCTTCGGTGCCTCTGAATCCGTTGGCAACACCCAAATAGATGGTGCCGTCCGTCAGTGCGTTGAAAAGAGCTGGCCTGCTCTTGTTGAGTTCGAGCACCTTCTTCCAGCCGACGCTCATTTCGTTTGCGTAGCTGAGAATCTGGCGAAGTTTGTCGATGTCGAACTTCTTGCCGGTGACTTCCTCGCATGTAGTAATCAGCTCTTTGAGCTGCCCAGCTACATATTTGCGGTCGTTCTCGAAATGCTTGTCGCCACCGAAGGTTTGGCAGCCGGACTCTCGCGTGCCGGGTATGTCGATGGTGACCATTGGGATGTCGTACATTCGCTGCCAGATCTCAGCCCATTTGATGTATGTGTTGCAGGCATTGGTGAGGACGGCAATGCTGGGTTTGGGGATTTGGCCCATCGGATGATCGCCATGGCGAAGCTGTACCGCCACGTCGGCTTTGACGTATCCACAAATGTCCGGTGAGTAGCCGTAGTCCTCCGCCTCACTGAGGTACTCGTGAGCCACGCGGCGAACAGCCGTCTGCAAAGAATTGATCTCCGGGAAGACGACCGGGAGATCGAACACCTTGAGAATCTCGTTCAAGCTGCCCATAACAAAGACATAGGCGGACTGGCCGCCTTCCTTGGCTGTGTCGGACAGTTCGGAAAACCAGTCGCGGAAGAGTTGTGCGCCGTCACGGTTCCCGCGACCGACAAGCTCGGGTTGGTCTGATTGCGTACTCATAAATTGGTCCTTCGCGCTATGCGAACAACAGGTTTTCCATGAAGGTCTCAACTTGCAATTCGAGGTGTTCAAAGGAGTTCATGTTCTCTTCGAACTCACTCACGAAATAGGGGATTCCTTTTTCGTCGAGGGCGTGCGTATAGGCGACCTGCTCCTCAAGCCCCGGCTCGCACATCTTGGCCGCGGCGACAATGACCGCATCCGCCCTGGCATTTTCGACACGCTGAATCAGCATTTCTTCCTTCGGCTTGCGGTTGTCGTGCTGTACTGGGCTGTACGAGGAATCTTCCAGATATGACGTAGTCAAGCTGCACAGGGGGTCACCGCTGGCCTCGACGTCTCCTAGTATCCAACGCATGCCGATGAGAAGATCATCGTCAACCAGGTAGCAACTTCGTCCAATCATTCGGATCAGGTCAAGTGGAGGCTGCTCGCAGAATCCACCTTCAAATACCACGCGGATTCGGTCCTCTTTCTTGACCTGGCGGGCCTTGATCTTGGGCAGAACAGTTTGAAGAAGCTCGTTGTGTTCTTCTCGAGGAATCATGCCGCCGGCTGACATCAGGCAGTACGCGTCCTCGGCTGCGATTAGCCACGGCGTCTCCCGCTTGATTTCGTAGAGATCGCGCATCAATCGCCGGTTCTCATTGAAGACAGCAATCGACTTGCGAAGATCCTCTTCATGGATAGGCCGGTCTACGATTGTCTCGATTAGTTCTTTGATGCGGACGTACTCGTCGCGCAGATAATCGACGCTGTGGCGAGAATTCGGGTTCTGTGGGAGGTAGAGGATCTGGCAGGGATAGTCGAAATTTCGTCCCCAGATGGCCGCCAGGTTCCGTGCGGCATCGCAGATGGGATGTGAGACAAACAAGTCAAGCTCGAGTTCACCGGTAATGACGATTTCGAGGGAAGTCTTGAGAATCGAGCAGAGGTACGATCCGAAGTGCGAATCAGCCCTTGTTGTCTCGACCGGTGCTCCGCGGAGTTTGACCGGTAGCATACCCGCGGCGTGAGCGATCTCTTCAGGGAAGTAGACCTGGAAATGTCCCGCCACCTTGCCACCGTTGGCCCGCCATCGTTTGACGGTTGGGTAGCTGGGATCCTCCACCAATTCTCGGCAGCTCCAGAGTATCTCATCGAGAGGCTTGCCTTGCCATCCATCGAAGATCCGATTGTTCATAGCTGTTTCTTCTCTCGTGGTTGGTCGTCGCGACTAGTCCTTCGCAGTCGGCGATGTCAGGCCGTTCTTGACCGGGTATTCCCAGCCCGGCAATTGTGTATCCAAACAGTTGTAGTCCATCTTGGGTGCTCGCCCGCCGCGATCGAGCAATGCAAGCAAGCCGGTGCTGATGAATTTGTTCTTCGTCGGGTTGAATACCTCGCCCGTCTCGTGGGCAAGCTCATCGTCATCGGCGCCGCGAGCCAATTCCTTCTTGAACAGGGCGCGAGAGTAGGGGGCGTCCTTGGCCATGTTGCGGGCACGCTCATAGCCGCGACGCAGCGCTTCGAGTTCGTCGTCGAACACGCCGTTGCTCAGGCCTATTTGGTAGGCCCTATCAGCCGTCATCCCGACGTCGAAAATCTCGAAAATCACTGAGTCGCCCATGCCCAGACGCTTCAATTCACCGACGGCGCCGAAGCCGGGAAGAATTGCAAAATCCAATTCGGGTTGGTTGTAGGTGTTGGCCTGCTGCCAGGATGACTTCCGGTTGAGAGAGTCGTAGACGAAACCATTGGCCCGCACATCGTAGCGCAGGTCAAGAAAGTAGGTGAACTCTGCACCTCCGCCCCACTTTTCGCCGAACACACCGATGCTGGCCACCGGGCTTCTCTGCAAGATTCGGAAACAGCCCACGCCGTTGCGGCTTGATGAAGCCGCTTCCTCTTCAGGCAGCGGGACGTAGCCCTTTTCACGCTGAAACCACCCGCGGTTGAATTCTCTGGCGTCGGCACCCAGCATGCGCATTCCGCTGCCAGCTGCGGTTAAGAGTACAGCCCCACAAGTGCCCTTGTGGTGCATTTCCAGCACTCGCCCCAGGGCGTGGTCGAGTTGGTCGATCACGGCGCGGTTAAATACGTTACCCCGCATCGGGCAGTTGAAAACGATGCTGGCGACGCGATCTTTCGGATTCGGCTCGTAGAACTTCAAATCCAGATATGAACCACGGTACTTGCCTGTCTCGAAATCGACTTCTGCGACCGGCGTGCCGTTGTACTTGCCGTAACCGAGCAGTCGGGTGAGGTTCCGGTTCTTCATTTCATGCAGCAAACACGGTTTGCCTCTGCGCGGTCCCGATTGGCCGTCCACATCGAGCATGTCAACGAAGTAGGCATTATCGGCGTTCTCGTCGCGTGCTCGGCGGATTAGTTCGATCAGGCCGTCGATGGTCAAATGCTGGATGAGCCCGTCGATGACTTCGATCAAGCCAACTTTGAATCGCAGCCCTGCCCGCGTGGCGATGTTGATTTGCCCCGGTGTCGCTGCGCAATCCTGGATCATGTCCAGGGCATACAGACAGATGGGCAAGGCGTAGCGGCGGAAGGCTCGCCCGCCGGCGTCGTTGGCACAGGCGACATGGATCAAGGAATCGACGCTCTTGATTTTGCCAGCCCGGCGGTCTCCTTCGGCGGCTTCATAGTACGACCAGAAGTCCTTGCGCGAGATCTCCTCTGTGGGTGCATACGATCCGCTGACCGGATCGAGCACGCTCTTGGCTTTGGGCCGTTTGTCGTCGCTCCAGGCGAAGAAGCCTTCGCGCGACCTTGAGTTGACGCCGGTCCGGCCAGTCTCTTCAAGCTCGGCGATCCAGTCGGGGTAGAATTTTCCGTCACGTTGATAAAGGCATCGGAGGCGATCATTGGCCGGGAGTGCTTGGCCTAAGTGACGCGATGACTGCGTATAGGGCATGTGGCCCGTTTGGTCTAGCACTGTGAATGGGTTGGTGGTGAACAACTCCCACAGCCCGCCCAGCTCAATGATGTCGTGCGATTTCCGGATGTCCCAGGAGATGATTGCCCCCATGGCTTGGAAGATCGGATCGGTGATGTAGCCGTGATGATCCACCGGCAACGCGATGACGGCCTTTTCGAGAATTTGATCGGCGAAGACGACGCCGAACGCGAACACTTCCTCAGAGGCATACTTACCCTTCATGACGTCGATGAGGCGGTTGACCTCAAAGGGGAAGTACCCGTGAACGGTAAGAAACTTCTCGCGAAATAATTGGGTCTTGAACAGTTCGGCCAACTCAGCCGTCGTGTGAGACGACGTGTTGGAGAAGACCGCTACGAGTCGATCCGTATCGGCGTGCTCTTCGATTGACGTGAAGATCTTTGCTTTGATCTCGCTGCTCTCGGTGGCCACTTCCCAAATCAGATCGACATCGGCGAGCTTGGCAAAATCGTCGGTATACTCCACCCGCGCGGCCAGCGCGTCGGCATCTTCCTGGCGCAGCCGCGGCGTGGCTACCTGCTTGGCCCACAGGCTCTCGAATCGCTTCTTGGTTCGTTGGAGAGCGTCCTCGCAAATGTCCAACAGCACCAGCTCGCAATCGCTCTTGTCCAGCAAATCAAGGGCGATACCTTGCCCCATGGTGCCGGTGCCAATTAGTGCGATGCGGCGCACGCTGTTTGCTTGATGGACGGCTGCGTCGATCGATTTGTCGCCAAATGAAAAAGCACGTTTCATGATTGTTCTCGAAGAATTGCGACTAATTCAGTTTCGTATCTCGAAGGATTATGGCTACGCCCTGTCCTCCGCCGATGCATGCCGATGCACATCCGAGTTTGACTGATCGTCGTTCCATCTCGTACATCAAATCGACAATCAGGCGGGTGCCCGTAGCGCCCAGTGGATGACCGATCGCGATGGCACCGCCGTTAACGTTTGTAATCGCTCTATCCAGCTTGAGTTCCTTCTCGACACCGAGGAACTGTGCCGCGAACGCTTCGTTGATTTCCCAAAGGTCGATGTCCTTCAAGATCAACGCAGCCTTTTGGAGGGCCTGGTTGATGGCCGGAACGGGTCCGCGACCCATCACCCGCGGATTAACGCCGGCTACTCCATAGCTGACCACCTCGAATCGCGTTGGTAGGCCCAGCTCGTCCGCCGTGGTCCGGTCGGCAAGCAGTACTGCGGCGCCACCGTCGCTGATCTCGCTGGCATTGCCGGGCGAGACGAGCTTGTTGGGCGTCAAGCCGCGCAGCTTGGCCAGCACATCGAGCGACGTCTTCCTGACGCATTCGTCGCGGGCCAAGTGGATCGGTGTTCCATTGGGGGCCTTCGTGTCGATTGCAAACACACCGCAGAGTGCGTCGCCGCCGTTGAAATGACTTCTGCGGAAGGCATCGCCCGCCCGTTCGTGTGAGCACAAGGCGAACTCATCGCACTGACCTCTGGTGATTTCCATCTGTTGGCCGTATTCGTCAGCGGTGTGCATCATGGTGGTGGAAGCAAGGTCGTGGTTGAGTGAGGTGAGTACGACGTCGTCTATGCTCCCGCCTTCTGCGAATTCCCAAAAATTGCTCTTGGAACGCGGGCTGCGAAGAATCTGCGGCGCTCGCGACATGGTCTCAGCACCGAATGAGAGCACCACTTTGGCGTCGTCGACGACTTCAGGGAGAAGGATTTGTTGCATGCCGCTGACCAGGGCTTGCAGGCCAGAACCACAAATCCGCTGGACAAGTAGGGCGGGAACCTCTTCGCGTATGTTGCATCTCAGGGCGACGTTGCGCGGGAAGTAGATGTCTTGCGTGCCAGGAGCTGTAAACTGGTAGACGTTGGCGCCGACGG
>JAJDDP010000064.1 GCA_029260235.1 Phycisphaerae bacterium
CCATCAGCAAGAACATCGCGTGCGACGTGGATCGTCTGCTTGAAGTGGACTGTGCCCGCATTGCGCTGCAACAGCAGCTCGAAGCGCTGGCCACCCGAGCCAGGGAGGGCGGCGAGAAAATCGCCCTCTACCGCAACCCCAAATCAGATTCGTACAAACGGGCCATCGAGGGTGGATCGAGTAAGGGAGACTTGGCTGACAAAGCCAAGGAAATTCAAGGAGATCTAAACGCTTGCAAGATGGAGCGCAAGGAACTCGAAGAGCAGGAAAAACCCATTCTCGAAGAATTCGATAGTTTGATGCTGCTCATTCCCCAGCCGGCTGACCCGGATGTGGTTGTGGGCAAGGATGATGCCGACAACGTCGAGATTCGCAAAGTCGGGACGGTTCGAGAATTCGATTTTGAGCCCAAGGACCACGTTCAGTTGGGAACGGATCTGGGGATCGTTGACTTGGAGCGCGGCGTCAAGCTGGGCGGCACGCGGAACTACGTCTTGAAAGGCGACGGGGCGCTTTTGCACCAAGCGGTGATTCGGCTCGCCTTCGACATGATGATTGAACGCAGCTTTACGCCGATGTTTGTCCCCGTGCTGGTACGAGAAGAAATCATGTACGGGACCGGCTACTTCCCTGTGGGCAGAGACCAAGCCTACTTGTGCGAACGCGATGAAAAATCGCTGGTTGGCACAGCCGAGGTACCCCTGACTGCATATCGATCTGACGAGATCCTCAGCGCCGGTGAGTTGCCTCTCAAAATGGTGGCCATGAGCGGCTGTTTTCGTCGCGAGGCTGGGGCTGCCGGCAAGGACACCCACGGCCTGTACCGCATCCACTATTTTGAAAAGGTCGAGCAGGTCATCATTTGTGCCAACGACACTGAGTTGAGCAAAGAATTCCACCAGGAGATATTGGCCAACTCTGAGGCGGTGATGCAGGCCCTTGAGTTGCCCTATAGGGTTGTGAACGTCTGCTCGGGTGATTTGGGGCAGGGGCAAGTCCAGAAGTTCGACATCGAGACCTGGATGCCCAGCCGTAAGAGTTATGGCGAAACGCACTCTGCCAGCCGGTTCTATGAATTCCAAGCACGGCGGCTAAAACTGCGCTACCGCGACCAGAACAAGAAGATGCGCTTCTGCCATACGTTGAACAATACGGTCATTGCCTCGCCGCGGGTCCTGATTCCCATCCTGGAGTTGAACCAAAATCGAGATGGGTCGGTTTCGGTTCCATCGGCTTTGCGAAAGTACATGGGCGGCAAGGAGCTGATTGAACCCAAAGCGTAAACGCAGGCGAAGAGGCTGCGGATAGACTGCAATCCTATTGCTCGAAGGGGGCTAGTATCGTGGGCATGAAATGGACATTCGGACACAAAATCTTTGTCGCGGCGGTCATTGCAATCAATATCGTCGTCTTAGCAATTCCGAGCGACGTTGCAGAGTTGGTGGCCCGTGATCGGCAGACTCTTCTTGGGCGCTATTCGCGAGAACACTTCACCTGGATCGTTGGACTCTTCTTCATTTCCATCCCGGCGATATATGTTCACCTCTCACCCAATGCTCAGGTGAAGAAAGTCAAGGCTTTTCGCGTGACAGCCATCGTGCTGGCGTTTCTATTGCCGACACTTGTGGCCGATGTGTACCTCCGAGTCACCCGAGAATATCGGTATGTGCTCGAGGGCGTAGCTTATCATCGTCCACTGGGCGCAAAGTTTGATGGCGTCTTTGTTGACAAACCTGAGGCGATTCGCAGCTATCCAATGGCGCCAGCGGGTGCCCCGGACGTATCCTGGACGCTGACAGCAGACGAGCGGGGGTATCGAAATCTGGCCAACTTGCAGACTTACGATGCAATCGCCGTCGGAGATTCCTTTGTCGAAGGAAGTAGCGTTTCGGATGATCAAAACTGGCCTGTACGATTGGCATCGACGGCAGGGATGAGCGTTTACAATTTGGGAATGTCCGGTTATGCCCCGCAACACTCGTTGGCTGCTCTGCAACAGGTGGGGTTTGCCCTCAAGCCCAAGTGGGTTTTTTTCTTATTCTATGAGGGCAACGATTTTCGCACGGCAAAGATCAAGGCTAAACCCCGCTCGAAATGGGGAAAACTGCTCAAGCGATCACCAATCATCGGAGCCATCGATGAGTTCTGGATCAAGACCCTAGCGCCTATCAGATCCGACAAGCACTTCGCAGGTGAGGATCAGCTGTCTTGGATGCCAGTGGCGGTTCCTCTTGAGGGCGGAACAAACTACTACGCCTTTTCGCCCAGTGCGATGATCACCCACTGCGTCACCAAGGAGAAGTTTGTCAAGCACAAGTACTGGAGGCGGACGCGTCACAACCTCGAGCAAATGAGAACGGTTTGCCAAGAAAACGGTGCGAAGTTCGTTGTTGTTTATGCGCCCAGCAAGCCGCATGTGGCTATGCCTTTGGCGAGGGAGGCGATGCCTGCAGACAAGCTCCGCACATTCGCCGCACTGCGACTGAAGGGCGACATCCCAGAGGCAGAGGAATTCAAAGAACAATTCTTCGCCCATCTGGACGACCAGGAGGAGGTTGTAGCTGACTGGTGTGGCAAGAACGACGTGCCGTTCCTGAGCCTAACACCTCTCCTGGCTGACCACATGCAGCGAGGGGAACAGGTGTTCTTCACCTATGATGAGCATTGGACGCCGAAAGGCCACGAGGTCGTCGCCGCGGCGATTGCCGAATTCTGGACCGCACTACAAGCGCCAGTTGAACCTGAGGCCGTGGCTGCCTTGCCTCAATGATGGAGGCCAGCGCTAGGAAGTAGTGCCACTCTCCACCGGCTCCTCATAGAGAGTTCCAACTTCCAAGATGTCGATGGGCGGAGACGTGCCGCCAGGACATCTGACTGCATCGTGGTCATAGCCCAGTCCCTGCTTAGAAAGCTGTCCATCGCTGCACATCACGGTAAAGGGTGGGGTCATCGCGGCACTAACCGGCCAGAACAACATGTTGGCTATGTTGCGACCCCCACCGTATCCGTAGGCGAAATAGTCCACCCAGGTTAAGGCGAATTGGCCGTCATCGCTCCCCTTGTCTTCAAAGGGATCCTCGAACCAGAGAGGCCAATGGGCAACGGCCCCCCTCTGGGCCTCAATGGCCGTTGGCTCAAAACCGCGGGCGGTCAGCGTAGGATGCGACGTCGCAAAACGAGCCCCTTCCACTGATGCGGTGGTGATCTCCGAACTCACCGGAAGATCATCAACCCATGGATTGACCGTGTGCTGGCAGCCGACCGAAAACATGGTGACCAATAGCATGGAGCAGAAGAGAACGGGCATCACATTCTTGTTCACAGGTTCACCTCGATTGTTCGCATGAGCACTGGCCGAGCATGAGCTATGTTCATGATTCATGGGAAAGGTCGCTCGCATAATTCGGCGCTTCCTTGGTAATGGTGACGTCGTGCGGGTGCGATTCAGCAACTCCGGCAGAAGAAACCCGACAGAACTCCGCCTTCTCACGAAGTTCGGCGATGTCGGCCGAGCCGCAGTATCCCATACCCGACCGCAATCCGCCAACCAATTGGTAAACGAAATCAGAAAGCGGCCCCCGGTAGGGAACTCGGCCTTCAATGCCTTCGGGCACCAATTTTCCGCCTGCGCTTGTGGGCCTCTGTTGATATCGGTCCGCTGACCCCTGTCGCATTGCCCCGACAGAACCCATTCCGCGGTAGGTCTTGAAACGCCTGCCCTTCCAGGTGACCGATTCACCTGGCGATTCTTCCAGTCCGGCAAACATTGACCCCAACATGGTACATTCCGCCCCGGCGGCCAGTGCTTTGACTATGTCGCCCGAATGCCGAACACCGCCGTCTGCGATGATGGGTACGTCAGCAGACTTGGCCACAGCGACGGCGTTAGCAATGGCTGTCAACTGGGGTACGCCCACGCCAGACACGATTCTGGTCGTGCAAATGCTCCCCGGGCCGATGCCGACCTTGACCGCATCAGCGCCAGCCTCGATCAAATCACGGGCACCGCTTGCCGTAGCAACGTTCCCAGCGATGATCTCGATGTTGTACTTCTTCCTAACGGCTGCTACCGTCTCGATCACATTTTCACTATGGCCATGGGCGCTGTCCACGACGATTACGTCCACGTCATGGGCCAACAGGGCTTCGATGCGCTCGTAGTCACGGACTCCAACCGCCGCTCCTACGCGGAGACGGCCCCGAGAATCCTTGCAACTGTGCTGGTAGTCGCGCGATCGCTCTATGTCACGCATGGTCATCAAGCCAGTCAGCTTTCCGTCGGCATCCAGCAAGAGGAGCTTCTCTACCTTCGCGGCGTTGAGGATTTTCTCGGCTTCATCAAGGGTGGTTTGCAGAGACGCGGTCACCAGATTCTGGCTGGTCATCACGTCAGCGATTCGCAGTTTCTCTGATTCAAGGAATTTGAGATCTCGCCGAGTAACGATGCCCACCACCTTGCCATCCGCGGCTACGATGGGGATGCCTGAAATGTTGTGCAGCTTCATCGCCTCTTGGGCGCGGTTGATCGGCTCATCCGGGCACAAGGTGATCGGATCGAGGATCACGCCGCTCTCGCTCCGTTTGACCTTGCGAACTTCTCGGCACTGGTCATCAATGGTAAGGTTCTTGTGGATGATTCCGATGCCACCCTCCTGAGCCAAGGCGATGGAAAGGCGCGATTCGGTGACCGTGTCCATTGGGGCTGAGGCAAGCGGAATGTTCAGGCTGATGTTTCTGGTGAGGCGGGTCCGGACGTCGATCTGGTCTGGAGCTACCGAAGATCGCTGAGGAATAAGCAAGACGTCATCGAAGGTAAGGGCTTGCCGAGCGATGATCGCCGGTGGTACGTCGAATGCTTCTGACATCTGCATATGCCCCTCTGCCATGGATAATAAGTATCGGACCTGCCCGGGTTCGTCAAGTTTGGGGCGTGAATTGCGCCCGGGGCTGACCTAGAATCGGCATGAGAATGATGAAGCATTGGGTTTTTGTGATTGTCTTGGCATGGTTGGGCTTGGCTGGCTGCAGCACCAACTGGCGGCCGTCACACGCGCAAGTGAGGCAACCGGTCAACCAGGTCGCGGTTGATCTGAGGCCTTACTTGGTGGTGGTGCCCGGAAACCGCTCCCTGCGAGCACGCCAGTCAGAGCAGGACGACACTTCGAGCTTCCTGGAACACTTCGAGCAGGATGGCATGGCCTCAGGCAGCATGGCTGCCAAACTGCCTGACTCTCTGGACTCCTATCTGGGAGATGATGCTCCCAAGGCAGGAGAACGTTGGGCGCTTTGGCCTGAGAAGCAATCAAAACTGAGTGCTGCGTTCTTCCTTGAGTTCGACCCTCCCATGACGTATTTGCCCACGTCGATCGATCTCGACGATGGTTTCAAGGAGCAGCTTTCGGTCTGCTGCTACAACCGAGATGGTGAGTTCGCTTATCGGGGGAAGCTGGTCCGAGAGATTCGGTTTGAGGGGCTTGAGTCCGTCGAAACGCTGGCCGGCTCTTTCCACGATTGTGTGCGACTCCGGACATCGACTTCTATTCGGATTCCGTGGGGGCCGCGTTTCAATTGGCAAGAGTACATCTGGTTGGCCAAAGATCTTGGACAGGTGCGTCGCATCGAAAAAATGGATGGCTGGGTGTTCCCAGCCTGGTTCGAGCAAGTAGTAACCTACACGCTTGCGGGGATGCCCGAGGCTCAGGTGCCGACATCAACCAAGCGATTGCCCCTCCCGCAACGCTGGGTGCGCTGTGCAGTATTCCTCGATCATGTGTTCCCCAGTCC
Organism: Phycisphaerae bacterium; assembly: GCA_029260235.1. GTDB lineage: Bacteria > Planctomycetota > Phycisphaerae > UBA1845 > UBA1845 > OFTM209. The sequence goes on from JAJDDP010000064.1 coordinate 5,785, forward strand.
AGAACTTGGTGGAATGCTTGTCGAGTTCGCCCCCCGCAGCGGCGATCAGTCCCAATTGGCAGCAACCCCGCATCTCCGACCGTGCCAGGCCAATCGCTGAATCTCGTTCCTTGGCCAAGTAACCCAGAATCAGTATCAACATGAGGCAGTACGCTAGGCGAATGGGCCTAACTGCCTAGTCAAAGGATGAGCCTCATGTGCCCATGAATGCAATCATGGGCACTCCACCCAGCGTGTATGTCAAACGCTACCTCTACAAGGAGCGTGGCCAGCGCCTCAAGCAGATGTTTCGTGACACCCTGTTTGGCAGAAGTCGTGCCCGAACCGCTCTAAAGGAAATGCGCTCCCGCCAAGTGCCCACGGTGATGCCAAGAACGCCCTGACGCGGGGGCTGGCCCATCTTGTCCGGGGTATACCTAGACGAGTTGCCGCCCGGCTGACTCGTTAGGTGATCCGCTGTCCGTCGAATCGAATCCTTAGTCCAAGAATACCGACGTTCCCGCTGCGCCTGGTGGGGTTTTTTCGGAGCATGGCTGCTGAAGGTACGTAGGCCTCAAGCTATCGGTCTTTGTTGTCGATGAACTGGGGGCTTGGTCTGGCGTACGGAGGCCTTGCTGTAGTTCCGGTATTCGCAGCTCAGGATCTTGGTGGTTCACCGGTTCGATCCGAAAGGAACAACCATGTTGGATGAGACGAGGCGGTGTCTGGCTGAGGCACTGGGAATAGAGGTAGCCTTGGTTGAACCCGACTTGACCATGGGGGATCTGCCGGAGTGGGACTCGATTGGCCACGTCGTGCTGATGTCGGCCATCGAAAACCGATTCAATATGCAGATTCCGCTTGAGAGAATAGCGGAACTCACCACGTTAGATGCTCTCGTCCAGTTCGTCGAGGCCAATACGGCCAAGGCGATGCCATGAATTCCCCTTTTTGCGTAGAACTATCCGCTGCCATCCCCGACGAGCTAGTCCCGGATGTTGAGAGCAAGCTCCACTATGTTGCTGTCGAGGTTTCAGGCTTACGGATCGATCCAATCAATAGGGCCAGGATCACCGGCTTGATTGACCGACCGACTGATCAGCTTAGCCAGACGCTCTCCAAAAAAGTCCACCGGGTCGTCGATTCGGTGATGGCGGGCCACGTACCCGTCGAGACCGAGGTGTACGCTGATCGGAGCGACGTGGCTATACCCGCCGGCGATAACCCCATGGAATGGCTTGAGCGGGATGGGCATGCCTTCGCCTTGGGCGCCGGACAGTATGGCTTTGGCCCGCTCGTGGGGCGGCTGATGGACTTTTTTGATGTAATGTTCGCCGAGGTACACGCCTCGTTCGACCCACGGCAATACCGATTCCCAGCGATGATCTCGACAGCGGCGATGGCCCGTTGCGACTACTTCACTTCGTTTCCGCATTCGTGCTGCTTCGTTCACCATCTTCGAGAAGATGTGGACGTCATATCGGCGTTCTCAAACCGAGCGCGATCCGAATCGAATCCTAGCCCGCAGCACACAGAGCTGGCTGACGCCGAGTTCATGTTGGCTCCGGCCGTCTGTTTTCACTGGTATCACCACTTGGCAGGCCAAACCTTGCCGCCCTCGGGCAGCCACTCAGCTACGGCGGTGGGCAAGTGCTTCCGCTACGAGTCGGGCAACCTTCGCTCGCTTGAACGCCTGTGGGACTTCTCCATGCGGGAACTCATTTTTGTAGGCCCCGGCGACAAAGTGCAGGAGCAGCGCCGAAAGAGCATGGAAGCGTTCAGGGCGCGCTTGGACGGGCTCGGATTGGCCTATACCATTGAGAGCGCCACTGATCCATTCTTCGTGGCTGAGTACGAGACCCGGACACGTTTTCAGGCAGCGTTTAAGCTTAAGTATGAAATCCGTCCGCTCCTACCCTACAAGAACGGCTCGTTGGCTGCCGGTTCATTCAACTACCATCAAGATTTCTTCGGTCGATCATTCGACATTAATGTGGAAGGTGCAGGATCAGCCCACACGGCATGCACGGCCATCGGGTTGGAGAGATGGGCCTTTGCTTTCCTGTGTCAGTTCGGTCCGGATCGATCCGGATGGCCTCGCGAAGTGGCGGAGTTTGTAGCCACAGGACCCATCACGGTGCGTTGATAATCGAGGTGAATCGCTGATGTCACCAGGGTGGAATATGTCTGCTACTAGCCAAACATTGGAACCGCTTGTCATTCGTGACGGCACAGCGGGCGATATCGAGCGGGTTAGTCAAATGTGGATTGAACTCTACGAGCATGAGGAAGCCCATGGCATGATGTTGTGGTTGAGCGATGGAGCCGTGGAGGCATGGGCGAAGCAGATGTGCTCCCGCCTCAATGCCCGTACGACAGTTTTTCTGGTGGCAGAATATGAAGGCAACATCGGCGGGTTCTTCACCGCTCAAATCAAGATGCTCCCACCGATGTACAAGGACGGGTTAGTCGCCAGCATGCAGGAGCTTTACGTCGAGCCGCAGCACAGGGGTCGCGGCATCGCCCGGGCGCTGATTGCCAGGGCTGTCGAGCGGTTCAAAGAGCTGGGCGCCACCTCAATCGAGGGCCAGATAGTCCGCGACGACTCACGATCGCTGCAATTCTGGAAGTCACTAGGCTGGGAGCTAGAGTTGGTTCAAATCCGCAAGAAACTCACCTAAGTCGAAGCGAGGCATATGCGGGCAATGATCGAGCGATCACTCAACGCTCTGATTTATTACCAGCGGCAGGCGCGATTGCGGCTGGCCCGATTGGGCCGGGATAAGCTCAGCGTTGAGCGCTTGGCCGAGGTCCTAGACGAGCTTGGTGTTCAGTCGGGCCGTACGGTGATGGTGCATAGTTCCCACGCCGCGCTGCAGCAGGCCTGCGATATCGGGCCGGTGGAATTGTTGAACCTGCTTCGGAGTTTGATCGGCGATCAGGGCACGTTGCTGATGCCCGCGTTCGGTTTCACAGGATCGATGGCTGATCACCTGCGAACGGTGAGTCAGCCGATCGCAGTGCGCCGTGTGCCAGCCCGTACTGGGTTGCTCAGCGAGCTAGTTCGCCGCACGTCCGGCGCGTACCACAGTTTGCACCCCACACACCCGGTGTGCGCAATCGGTCGGGATGCTGAGTGGCTCACCTCTGGGCACCTGGATGACGACGAACCGTTCGGCAGAAACAGTCCCTTCGCCCGTTTGTGCGACGGGGATGGGCTTATGCTAGGGTTGGGCGCGGACTACAGATCGTTTTCCGCGTTTCACTTGGCCGACAGCCTGGCCATGTTAGGCAGTGAATTGGACGGGGAGGGTGTCGAAGCACTGGAATATGTCGATTGTATTGACCCCCTAAGGGGACGGTGGACCCAAAAGGTCCGACCCTTCAAGCGGGGTTTGGTACGCTGCGTCTTTCGCCACGCCCTCAGTTTGAGACGTGCTGGCGCCTTATGCAGCCGCGATCAACTTGGAGTTCCATTCTGCTCTGTCGAGGGAGCAGCATTGGTTGCAGTCCTGCGAAGTTTGAGTGATCGAGGGCAGACTCCGGCAAATTGTGCCCCAGCCTGGCGTTGGCTTGAACGCTGCTGGTTACCGAGTTACTAACTCTGGGCTGCTTCTGCTAACTTCCACAGTGCCACACCGTCGCACGTCAGATAGAGTGTCCGCCACGCATATCTGTGTGATCATTAAATCCAGAAAAAACTTGGCTGCCCAGTTGGGGTAGGCGTTCGGAGCATAGTCGCCACCGATTGGTTGGCTGCCGGCGATGCCGCCGCGCACGCCGGGGTCAGGATGATCCAAGGACTGTAGGCGCCGTAGATATCGCGACGCAGCGTCGATGTGGCTCGCGAAATCAGCTTCGCCGCCGAGCAGGTCGAGCTTGCCCCATACCAAAGCTATCTGGGCTAAACCGGTGAGACAACTGCTGCGGCAGCCTGATTGGAAGTCTTTGGTCAACCGTCCAGAAACGCTCCCGTCGCGGCGCCTAGCCCCGGCGACACCGGCCCCGATCCGACTGGCAGCTGTTATGTATTCATCGTGTTGCAGTAACAGGCCCGCTTCCAGGAAACCGCGGGCAGTGTAAGCGATTGTATGCAGCACCGGTGCAGCTGGATCTACAAAGTCATTGTTCTCGAAGAAGCCCGGCGAGGACTCTTGGGAGAGCGCCCAATCCAAGTTGGCTCTGCCCGCCTGGGCGAACGTCGGTTCATTGAGCAGCTTAGCAGCGGCTATCAATGCCCAGGCGGCGCGAACATTATAGGTGTTGATCGCGCCGGTTTCGACGAAGTACGAACCGTGCCGCCGCCAGCAGCCATCGTCGTCCTGGACGTCGCAAAGCCATTGGCAGGCTGCTTCCAGGGATCGTTGCCAGGTGGCGTCGTCGCGTATTTTGAGAGAGGCCAACCAGCCGAAGATCACTTGGCCCGTGTTGAAGATGGTGGGGGTTGCAGGCAAGGTATCAATAAACCCGGACTGGATTCCGCCGCATGGCAGCTGAACTTGAGACAACCAATCAGCCATTCGCACCAACCGGTTGATCAGTTTGCTGGTATAGTCAGGTTGAGAACGCTCAAAGAGATGGGCAAATTCCAAAAGTGTAGGAACGATGTATCCAGTGGTCTCGGGGAAGGAACTTCGCCATCGGTTGTAGCCCACGCAGTATTCGGCGGCTATGCCGTCGTCCGCGGTTGCATCCTGCGCCCGGCAGATCCAATCTGCGGCTGCTCTAGCATGGAGGGTGGGGCTCTGGATATCTCTGCTGGCGGCTGCCCGAGCCTCGGCCAGCGCATGGCGACGCCTGGCACGTTTGATCGGGCGTTCCTTGGGCCAGTTGGCAACGCGCCAGTAGCAGCGTTTGATGATCGATGCCAAAGAAATCTCCGTGGAGTCTCATTCGCGCAGATGCGGATTCTATAGCACACCCATCGATATTATCGCCCCCAATCGGGTCGGGCTTTAGCTAGGAGAGGGCTGATGAGTAACCCGCCCGCCTGGATTGGACCACAAACCATGTTTTCAAGCCAAGCGTTCGTCAAGCGGTTTCTGCGGCCTGGGGGCTTTGTTCGGCGTCGTTTGGATCTTTAGGATTTGTCGATCCGAGATCGGTTGAGCCGCTGAAGCGCAGGGCTGCCTGGACCAACCCCAAAAAGAAGGGCGATGGAGCCAACGGTCGGGAGGTTAGCTCTGCGTGGGCTTGGGTGGCTACGAAATAGGGGTGCGTGTCGGGAGGCAATTCGAGAACCTGCATGATGGGGTGTTTGGCAGCCTTGCCGGAGAAGATGAGGCCCTTGTCTTCCAACCGCTCGATGAATTGCGGATCGACTTCGTAGCGATGGCGAAAGCGAAGCTGCACCGACTTGGCCTGATCGTACATGCCTGCAAGTATCGATCCCGGCTTGATCACCACGTCGTGCCCGCCGAGCCGCATGTTGCCGCCCAACCCTTCGATCAGTTTTTGCTCGGGAAGGATGTCCACAACAGGGAAGGCCGTGTCCGGATCAATCTCCGTCGTGTTAGCCTGAGGCATGCTGCAGCAGTTTCGAGCGAATTCGATCACCGCGATTTGGAATCCGTAGCACAGGCCCAAGTAGGGGATGCCCTGCTGGCGAGCGTGACGTACACTGGCCAACTTGCCATCGGCACCCCGAGTTCCGAACCCACCTGGAACTATGATTCCATGAAGGCGCTGCAACATTTGGGCCACCGCGTCGTCAGCGAGCATTGTGCTATCAATCCACTCGATCTGAACCTTGGCGCCGAGATGGGTGCCAGCATGTTCCAACGCTTGGATGATGCTCGCGTAACTGTCCCGCAATGAAGTGTACTTCCCGGTGATGCCGATGGTGATCGGTTTGTTGGCTTCGCGGAACTGCTGGGTGTAGGTGTTCCAAGCACCGCGAGCTTCCTGCTCGCTATCTTGATCAGCCTTCTCTTCAAGGTTGAGGAGTTCCAAAACAGCTTGGTCGATACCGGCCGAGCGAAGCATCTCTGGAATGAGGTTGACTGATTCGCAATCGTGCATGGAAAAGACACGCGCCATCGGCACGTTGCTGTGCAAAGCAAGCTTCTCGCGGACTTTTTTGACGACGGGTTTTCTGGCCCGGCAAGCGATGATATGCGGGTGGATTCCTGCCGCATTGAGCCGTTGCATGTTGAGTTGGGCCGGTTTGGATTTTTGCTCGCCCAAGGCTGGCGGTTCCAGAATGTAGGTCAACACGACGAAGCAACAACTGCCTGGCCCCTCTTCGTACTGAAGCTCCCTCATGGCTTCGATCAAGTAGGCGTTCTCGTGGTCGCCAACTGTGCCGCCGATCTCTACGAATACGATGTCCGCCCCTGATACCACCGCCAATTCGCGAAGCCTGCCCTTCACCTCACCGGTGACGTGGGGGATCATCTGCACGTCTCTGCCGAGGTAGCCGCCGCGGCGCTCTTTCTCGAGAACCTGCGAGAAGATCTGGCCGCTGGTGCAGAAATTCAAACGCGACAAGTTTTGATCGAGCATCCTCTCGTAGGTGCCCAAGTCCATGTCGCACTCCATGCCATCGTCCAGAACAAACACCTCACCATGGCGGTAGGGGTTCAACGTGCCGCTGTCGCGGTTGAGGTATCCTTCCAGTTTGATGGGGGTGACCGCCAAGCCCTTGTCCTGCATGACCTTGGCCATCGAGCTGGCGAAAATACCCTTGCCCAGCCCACTCATCACCGTGCCAAACACAGCCACGAATTTGGTTTGCCCCGGCTTGTAGCCAGCTGGCATGGGCGTGTAGAACTCAGTTTCGTCCGAAACGTCGCTCAAAGAAGCCAGTAGATCTTCACCGTGCATGATTGTGTTCGCCCGATTCCCGCTTGTTAGAGTTTGCGCTCGCCATGGTCTGATTCTTGTAGCGGATCAGAAAGGCTCTGTAGTCCTCTGGTGTATCGATTCCGCAAGATGCCGAATCCACGATGCCCACCGCGATGTCGTGGCCATGCTCTAGCACGCGGAGCTGTTCCAAGCTCTCGGCCTGTTCGCAAGGCGTTGGCGACAGCTTGGCCAATTGGAAGAGGAATTCTCGACGGTAGGCATAGATCCCCAGGTGCAAGAGCGGTCGACCCGCAGAGTCACTGCGCCGTGGAAAGGGAATCAAACTCCTGGAGAAGTAGAGAGCTGACCCATTCTGATTGACGACCACCTTGACGGCCGCGGGATCGGTTGGATCGCTGTCGGGAACATATTCAAAGGGGCAAGCCAGCGTAGCTATCGAGCAGTCAGGCCGCTCAGTAAGCAGCGCGACTAGACGATCAATGTGGGCTGGATCAATTTCCGGCTCATCCCCCTGCACATTAACCACGATGTCGCCTTCAAAATCCTGGATGGCCTCGGCTACGCGGTCGGTTCCCGAGCAGTGGTCAGCCCGGGTCATCACGGCTTGCCCACCGAAGGAATGGACGGCCTCGACAATCCTGTTGTCGTCCGTGGCTAGCAAGACCAAGTCAATCCGCTGGGCCCGCAGGACCTGCTCGTATACATGTTGAATGAGGTACTTGCCGCTATCAGATGCTAGGGCTTTGCCGGGGAACCGCGTAGAGGCGAAACGAGCAGGGATAACCGCGACGGCCTTCATCGGGTCACCTGCCAGCGTCTCAAGGATGGAAACTCCAGCGGCACATGCCAATGGTACAGCGGCCTTACCATGCTGTCAAAGTCGGCGTCAACAAAACCCTTGCCTCGGAACCTTGGTGTGGCGTAGACTTCGGCCGTAGGAGCGGTCTAATCAAACCAGATCCACACGTTTCATGGATCGATGAAAGAGGAGAAAAGCTTGTGACTGGAAGGCGAGTTGGAAGATGGGTCATCGGGGCAAGCAGTTGTGCCCTGTTGACGGTAATCGTGGTGAGTGGATGTCAACAATTCAACGGCATTGGCAACAGGACACCGGCAACAGGGATTCCCGAACGCGTAGTTGTCTGGGCTGATCCAACGAATGCAGAGAGTACCGGTTCGTCGATTCGTGATGCCAACAACGACGAAGATCGATTCATCGTCGTCGGTACCAACGGCGCGGTGCAGTTCTTGCCCGGCCAGACCGTGTGCGATGACTGCTCGGTTGATATTGATAACGCGGTCATCGACCTGGGCGACGGCAATTCAGTGGACATCCGGTTCGGCATCGGCGCCGTGGGTGATGACACAGCTCGCCGACCCTTCATGGTAGATGCTGCCAGCGGCAATTTCATTCAGTTGGTCGGTGGGGGGAGTAGTCCGATCACCTTCCAGGTCACCGAGCAGCCCTTTGAAGATCCGGATGACGACAGTGATGACCGTGCCGTGTCTGCCGGCGATGCTTCCAATGGGACGGCGACCACCGGGTCTGGAGCCAGCCAATCGGGGCTTTGCGGTGTCTTTGGTGTGCTTCCTGTCTGGGCGATGGTTCTGGTGCCGGCATTCTTTTGGCGTCGGCGTTAGGCCCGTTGCTCATCTTTCCAGAGGATGGGGGCTGCGACGCTTGGTTTGAATTCTCGCAGGTAGTTGATGATCTCCTTCGCATCGGCGACGTAGCCAACTAGGTCGAGAAACTCTCTGGCAACCAGGTCTTCTTCGACCATGCGGGCAAACATTGCCCTTAGTGGATCGAAGAACCCATCCATGTTCAGGACACAAATGGGGCGGTTGTGCAATCCCAGCCGCCGCCAAGTTATGACTTCAACAAGCTCGTCGAGGGTTCCGATCGCGCCGGGTAGGGCAACAAACGCATCGGACCGATCAAACATCAATTGCTTGCGCTGGTGCATGTTCTCGGTGAAGATCATTTCCTCGACACCGGGGTGAGCAGATTCCAGGTCAGAGATGAACCGAGGCCTCACGCCCACGACGTGCCCGTTGGCTTGCCGCGCTCCATCAGCCACCGCCCCCATCAGACCCACGGCACCGCCTCCGTAGAGGGTGGTGAATCCCCCGGTCGCCAGCGCTTGGCCGAGCTGCCGTGCGGCCTCGAGGTGCCCGCTCTGGATTCGCGGGCTGGACGCACAGAAAACGCACACAGTCTTCATAGCCATGCTTGAGGCTCCGTAACGGCATTAAGGATCAAACAGTCATGGACTTTTCGTAAAGTTGCATGCGCCGGGCGATTTCGTGGAATAGGTCCTTTTCTGCCGAGG
>JAJDDP010000065.1 GCA_029260235.1 Phycisphaerae bacterium
AGATGTGGAAGGGAAACCGCCACTGCCCTGAGGCAGCTTATGGACGACCGCCACCAGCACCGCCGCCTCCGCCGCCGCCGGAGCTTCCTCCACGGCCTCCACCACCACGACCACCGCCACCGCCGCCACGTCCTCCACTCCTGCCGCCGCTTCTTCCGCCGCTGTTGCCTCCAGTGGGTGGGGGTGCTTGCCTGACAACGCGTTTCTTCTCAGGCTTCCATACCAAACCCTTCATCTTGCTGTAGGCAGGGTCACCCTTGTCGATGGCCAGGAGCCGCTCGCTGAGTTGTCCGTCGGATGAGGCGCAGATCAAGGCTACAGTGCTTCCCGGCTTGCCGAACTCGAAGCCTCCTCCCTTGCCTTTATCTCGATCCCGGTAAGGCCAATCCGCGTCAATGTCTACGACAATGGATCCCGTGGAGAAGTTGATCATCGGTTTCTCCCCGGGGATTTGAGCGCGGGCTTTGGCACCAATAGGCTCACCCACGGAGACTTTGAATGACTTATTGACCCAGAAACCTTCAAACCACTTAAAAACTTCAACGGTCACTTGGTCGGCATTCTTGGTGTTGCCCCTCACCAGGAAGAACTGCGTATCCAAGGGGATGGTTACCGGTGCAGAAGGCTCGGACCACTCGCCTTCCACAACAATCGACTCAGCGTCTCGGCCTTCTTTGAGGTCGTCTGGAACGGCAGCGTAGCGATTATAGATGAGCAGCCGTGTGCGATACTGGTAGGTGGCGCCACTCTGCACGCTCCCTGATTCTGCATCATGGGCCCAAACGATTTGAATCGGAGAGACTGCCCTGGTCGTGCTCTCCTCCTCATCCGCTTGGCCACCAGATTGGCGCTGCTTCGCCAGCTCGGCGCGTTCCCTGTCAGCGATGAGCAGATTGATTTCTTCAACGAGTTCTCCAGCCTTGCTCTTATTGGAGGACACTGTGGCTGAGACCTCCAAAGATTCTGCCAACTCAAGCGCGGCATCGAGCTCCCCTGCATTCTTGAGGCGTTCGACTTCCTCCAAGGATTCCTGCTCTTGTTTGCGGGCGGATTTCTTCTTAGCCCCTTTCTGATCCTCTGGCCTCTCCTCATCTTCCTCGGGCTCGTAGATAGCGTACCGATCCAGATCCTCCAGCAGTTCCAAACCATCGGGATCCATGAACTCAGCGTCAAGTTTGACAATATCAACATCGGCGAAGGTCGGGAGTGTCCAGCCATCGCCGTAGACAACGATAGGAAACGAGGGCCGGAGAATATCGACCTGATTGTTCTTGACAGAGGTGAAGAAACTACGCACCGCTTCTCGGGTTGACGCATCCGCCAACAGCCTGCCGTCATCTTCAACGAGCTCGACAACAGGAAATTGGGGTGGGAGTATTGGAACGTAGGTACGGACATCGTCCCATTCTGTTGGCCAGCCGCCGTCTGACGCGCGGGTGCGACGTTGAAGCTCGATGTCGCAAATATAAGCCTGTCGTCGACCTGGTTCATAGCCTGCCAGTTTGCAGAGGCGAGCTTGTTCCTTGCGATCAAACACAGCTGAGACGGTGCACCAGTTGACGGCGCTGTGATAAAGCCGCTCTTCTTCTTCGTCATACTCGGGCCAATCGTCGGTAACCTCGATAGGAGGTACTAGGGCCACAGTGCTTCGCCCGACTTGCACTTGCGGCTTCTGTGGTGCCAGCCCCTTCACCAAGACCTTTTCGCCGGCGACTACGATGGGGCCAACGTCGGGTATCATTGGCAGCATGGGCACCGGGGTAGGCAAGTCAGCCATCAGATCCCTCGAAGCCAACACATTCTCATTTTTGTGAAGTTCATCAAGGGGATCAGCGGGCACCTCGACTTCAGGCTCAGTTCGCTCTATGGCCGCCCGCAGCGACTGGGCCTGCTTGCGAACTCTATCATCGATTTGGCCAGGCCCAACCTGTTGACCCGCTAGTTCCACAGTGTTGGGCGTGCCCACCAAGTATGTGACCACCGCATACAAGAGAACACACGCCGCAACGCCGAGAATGGCTTTGTCGACATGCCGTTCGAGTGGGCTGACTGCTTGTTTAGCCATATCCTAAGCTCCTGGAATTCGCCGACCGGCAAGAACTGCCATTGGAGTACGCCTTGCCGATCGAATGACTACTCGTCTTCATCAAGCGGTTCAAGGCCAAGTGATGTACGGATCACATTGGGCATCATGGGGTGATAGATTTCCCCAAAAAAGGCGGTTTCAAAGTCCAGCACAATCCGGACTACTGGGATGGAGCCGTAGATTTTCCCATCCATGGTCAGCGTGCTGGGATCTTCAACCGATTCGTAATTCAGATGCACGAGCGTGTGGAAGTTATCTTTGCACAACTCGTCAACAATCATGGGGACTTTGCGGGCATCCACGGTAAGTTTCACCGAGAATTGGACCACTTCGAACAGAGCATTGGAAGCAGCATGGGTGAACGTATCCGCTGGCGATCCACTCGGGAAAGCCGGCCCGGACCCGTAGGGAAGGCTAAAGCCGTTCGGCGTCCCGCCGTCGACGACGTAGGCGGAGGTCCGAATGGAGATTATGTCTTTGACCGGCAGCGCGCCTACCCAAGGCGACTGCCCGTCCGCCCTAACTGCCTCGGCGGCGCGGTTGTTAATCCGCGACAAAGCATCAACCACGCTCTCTTGGATCCAAAGCGAGAGTTGAGCGTCCCACATGATCCCCAAATCGGGGTAGATTTCGTTGCCAGCTACTAGCTTGAAGACTTCAAAGGTCTGAGCGTCCGCATAGCAGTACAAGCTCCGGGCCTTGATCAGATTCGCCCGTGCATTGGCATTCGTCCGGGCGCCATGGTCCGTCAACAAGCCCGACGCGTATTGGGCAACAGTGTTCTCTTCACTCTTGGCCTGCTCTGCCGCCCCCGCCTCAGTCAAGTCCACACCAAAGGCGCGGTCGGCAGCTGCCTCTTCCTGGATTTGTTCATTCGCATCGTTGATTTGAGTCGTGGTCGCGACAACACCGACCCGAAGTTTCTCTCGCAGGGTATCGAACCGGGCCAAGTAGGCGTCGCGAAATGCTACTTTCTGATCTCGGTCGGGATTCGGGAAGCAATCAGCAACCAGTGGGGCCATGCGATCACGTTCATACGACCACTCCAACACGGCCTCGTGATATTGTTGTATCGTTTCGATACGTTTTTCCTGTGCGCGGATCGCCTTGAGGTTCACTGCCCCGTCGGGCCCTCCTCGCAGACGCGGGAGCCTAGTGGCTAAGGATGTCGCCTCTGTCATTCCATCTTTGACCGATGACATTGAGTTGGTCCCGACGATTGCAAGCGCAATGCCAGCAGCAGAGGCCACACCGCAAATGATTGTAAATAATTGGCGTTTGATGAGGTCCATTCGTCAGATCCATCCTGCAATGATGATATCGTTCAGCCTCGATCGAGTCCGCACAGCCGACCCAATCGTCATGCGCTCGTATCTTCTTCAGCTTCCGCGTCTTCGGCTAGGGGAGCGTCAAACAAGAAGACGTCGAACTGGATTTTGAAGGCCCAGTCTGCGTCCATCGGTTCGTTCGTCAGCGGGTCGACGTATTCGGCGTTGGCTAGCGCGCTGTTCTCAGCCGACTGCTGGTCTGGACGGGTAGGAGCTGCCCGACTCCGTCCGCGCCTACTTGGGGGAGGCGTGGCCCCGCGTCCAGCTTGCTTGCCCGCTGTCCCGCGACCAGCCTGTTTGCCCGTTGCCCCGCGCCCAGCTGGAGAGGCTTTCGCCCCTGCACCGCGGCCTCTGGATCCCGGGCTTGTCTTGGATGGGCCTGACGATTTCGCATTTGAACTCAGCGATGCTCCGCTGGGCAGAACAACGCGATTGATGAAGAAGCCCATTCCAGGCCGGCGACCCAATTCGCGCAATTTTCGCATGAACGTGTCCGCGACAAACCGGACTTCTTTCTCGTTAGGCGTCCGGCAACGCAGGGTGACCACAAATCCCTTGGGGTTCATGTCCGAGGAAATCTCCAGCTCGTCGATTTCCGGGGCACCACTCTTGTCCTCCAACGCGATTGCGTAGGCGTCATCATAGAAATCAACAATGAACTCTTCGATGAACACCTGCTCGCGCCCTGCCCGGCGCAAGCCTTGAGGATCGTTCTTCACGGCTGCCAGATACGAGACCGGTG
>JAJDDP010000066.1 GCA_029260235.1 Phycisphaerae bacterium
CTGTCTCCATCAGGGTTCCACAAATCAACGAGTGCCACTAGGCCGTAGCATGAGATCCGCAAGGTCGCTGCCCTCTATGACCAGACGAGGACACCCTACCCACTACCCGGTTGGATCGGCAATTACCCGCACAGCCCATGAAGGCAATCCGCAATCCCAGCCGATCCGAGATCATCAGGCCAACAAAGAGAGCAGGGCCTGAACTGATCGCGACCAGCCTCACGGCGCGGCAGGATACCAAGAGCGATGAGCGAGTTCGAGCTGATCAGGAATGGCTGGCAACGGTCATGCTTGAGCTCGGCCAGATGACACGACGGGCTCTTGGGTGGCAGCTGCCGGTTGAACCCCAGCAGTGATGGAAGAATCAATTGCAGAGGCGCGCAAGCGGTCGGACAACAAGGAGTTGATTCCCATGTAGAAATAGCCCACCCCAAACAGCACTAGGAAAGGCAAACCAATGGTGATCCAGTGGGCCTCCAAGCAGAGAATCGTGCATGCCGTTAGATAAATCCCCATGCCCAACTCCAGGAGCGGCTGAATACGGCTCTTGCGTTTGCGGGCGTAGGTCATCCGTTTCTTCCAACTTCCCTCGGCCGCTTCATCAGTCCCAAACTTCGGGGTCCGCACAAACTCGCTCTGACGCCCAAGGAAACCAGAGACCGCCGCTCGGGCATTGTTCAAAGAGATCCCTATGCCCAGGCTCATCAGGAAGGGTAGGTACTTGAGGCTGTCGCTCCAACTGCGGAATAACTCTCGCTGACTGCAAGCGTAGAAACTGCTGGCACTGCACGTTGCCACCATGAAGAGCGACAAGTCGATGAGGACCGTGATCATTGTTGGAGCTTTTCCCTGCCCAATGCTGATCCAGAGCACCGGATAGAGGAGCAGCGTCAAGACGATCATGTAGAGATAAACCGTGCAACTGGTCAGGTGAAAAAAGGCCTCAGATTTTACCTTCCAGGGAAGACGCGACCCCAGGATTCGCCCTAGCAATTTTCGGCAAGTTTGGGCACCGCCCTTGGCCCACCGATATTGCTGATCCTTGAAACCCTGAATGTCCGGCGGCAATTCAGCCGGTGTGACGATGTCAGGATCAAAGACAAACTTCCACCCTTTCATCTGGGCGCGATATGACAGGTCAAGATCTTCGGTCAGCGTATCGTGCTCCCAACCACCAGCTTCACGCACGCAAGACGCGCGCCACAGACCAGCCGTCCCGTTGAAGCTCATGAATCGCCCAGAACGATTCCTGGCACCATGTTCCATCACAAAGTGCCCGTCCAGCATGATCGCCTGCGTCTTGGTGAGCAAGGATTCGTCCCGGTTGATGTGATCCCAGCGCAGCTGCACCATGCCCACGCCTGGGTCCATGAAGTAGTGAACTGCGTCGCGCAGGATATCGGGCGGAGGCTGAAAATCGGCGTCGAAAATGCAAATAAACTCGCCGGTAGCAGAGGCCATGCCCGCTTCTAGTGCCCCAGCCTTGTATCCCGTGCGGCTATCACGATGCAGATACACAATGTCGTGGCCTAGCGCCTTCAAGTCCGCAACTGTTTGCTCGGCAATATGAACAGTTTCGTCCGTCGAATCGTCCAGGACCTGAACTTGGATCAACTCGCGCGGGTACTCCAATGCACAGGCATGTTCGATGATCCTGCGGGCGACATAGCGTTCGTTGTACATGGGCAGTTGTATGGTGATGCGCGGAAGCTCGTCAAACCGGCGATCAACCTGTGGTTTGTTCTTGCGATGCTTGTAATAGAGGTAGACAAGCTGATACCGATGCAGGCCGTAGACGCAGACCATCCCTAGCGCAAACACATAGACGGCGATGATCGCTGTAGAGGCCATGCTTGGTGACACCTTTGAGGGCAGTAGGCTCTGGACGCGTCCGTGCCGGCCGCGATTCCGATCCCGCTGCTACCGAACCGGCACGCAGTATACCCCATCAGGGGCTGCAAGCAATTCCATGCCGGCGGCTAGGGCGTATTGACCGAAACCAGCGGGAATCAATCGAGTAATTCGCTGAACCTGGCCGCCAATTCATCGGCCCGGCCCGCCGCGTATGATTTCGCGTTCCATCGATAGCCGAGACCGTCGCCCGGGCACCGCGGAATGAGATGGAAATGGACGTGCCCAACTTCCTGCCCAGCCGCTGCCCCATTGTTTTGGAGAACATTGTAGGCATCCACTCCGGCGACTCGTTGCAGCGCGCTTCCCAGCTTGGGCAGCAATGCCGCCACCTGCCCAAAGACATCTGCTGGCATTTGATCTAGACGTTCGTAGTGATCGCGGGGGATGAGCAGAACATGGCCGTCGGCCAGTGGCCCGACATCGAGGAAAGCAATCGCCAGCGGCGAATCAAGCACCGTGGTCGACGGGATGTCGCCCGCGGCGATCTTGCAGAATATGCAGTTTGGATCAGCGGCCATGACGGTGACGACTTCGGTCGAATGCCCTGACTTGCGACCTATTCCTTCTCGCTCGCCTCATCTGGCTGAGCAACCTCGGCGCTATCTGCCTCTGCAGGAGGAGCGGATTTCGTCTTCCCGCCGCTTCCACGACTCGCCGTAATGGCCGCGGCATAGCGGGCATCGGTGCGCTTTTGCCGAGCCGTCTTGGACGGCTTGGTCAAGCTGCCAGGGCCGACCTCATCGCCGACGAGTTGAAGGATGGCCAGCTGTGCATGATCGCCGATGCGACGATCCGCCAAACGAATAACTCGGGTATAGCCGCCATCGCGGTCTTGGTACTTCGGGGCAACGGTGTTGATCAAACGATGAGTGACCGATTCGCCGGTAAAGGCGAGCTTGCCTTTGGCCTCGCCGGTGCGATGGCGACGACCGCTGGATGCCCGAAGCGTCTGGGCTCGCTTGTGGTCATTCATCATGTCATAGGCTTCTTGATGTTCACTGGGGACCAATGACCGATCACTCATGAGCTTATGAATTTGCCTGCGGGCCGTAATGCTGCCAGCCTTGGCTTTCTTGGCCAAAGTGATCAGCCGTTCGGCAAAGGGCCTGAGGTCCTTCGCCTTGGGCACCGTAGTGCGAACCTGCCCATGCTCAAAGAGCGACTGGGCCATGTTCCGCAGTAGCGCCCGACGATGAGCCGAGGTTCTGTTCAGCTTACGATGTGCAATTCGGTGCCGCATGACTACCTACCATTCATCCCGAGCAACTACCAAAGGGTCAATTGTTCTGTTCTACCGGCACAGACATGCTGTCGGGAGGCAATGTGCCCGCCCCGCCAGAGTCGTCCGTGTTATCATCGCCACCGTCGTCGTTGCCGCTATCGCTACTATCGCCATAACCGCTACCGCGATCAGTGCCACCACCCAGGCCCAGCCCCAGATCGGCCAGTTTCCGCCGGATCTCTCTGAGGGACGTCTTGCCAAAACTCCTTAGACGAAGCAACTCTGCCTCGGTCTTGCTGGCCAACAAGCCAACGGTTCCTATGCGAGCCGACTCCAAACAATTGCTGGCTCGAACGCTCAAATTTAGGATGGCGATTGGGGCTTCGCGCTTCTTTTGGAGCTCAGCATCAACCACCCCTCCAACCGGTTGGTCTACCGCCGGCAAGAAGCTTTCGGGCACCGTATCCACGCCTGGATCCTTGTCCATCAGGAATGGATTCAGATGCTTACGCAGTATCTTAGCCGCTTCGACCAACGCATCATCCGGTGAGATCGTACCTCGCGTCCAAATCTCCATGACCAAGCGATCATAGTTAGTCTTTTGACCGACTCGCGTGTCCTCGGTCTTGTAGCGGACGCGCAGCACTGGCGAGTACACCGAATCAACCGGAATCACCCCTGCCTCGTCTTCACCGATGCGATTCTCATCAGCCGTGGCATAGCCTCGGCCTTTCTTGACGGTGGCCTCCATGTTGAAGGAGCCATCACCCGTGATCGTGCAAATGACCAAATCCCGGTTGACGACTTCCAGGCTGGCGTCAGCCTCAATATCGCCCGCCCGAACCTCGCCCGGCGTACTCCTGGAGACCTTCATGGTCTTGGGTTCGTCGCTCGTACTTTTCACGACGATGCTCTTTACATTGAGAATAATATCCGTGGCATCCTCTAGAATGCCTGGGATTGTCGTGAACTCGTGCGGCGCTTCCAGGATTTTAACCTTGGTAGCCGCAGCACCCTCCAGGCTGGACAGCAGTATCCGCCGGAGTGAGTTGCCCACCGTGGTCCCGAACCCACGCTCAAACGGTTCTACAATGAACCGTCCGTAGGTGTCGGTGGACACGGAATCATCGCGGACGACATTGCTGGGAAGTTCCAGACCTCGCCATCTGATTCGCATGAAGATGACCTCCTTGCAGGTCGCTATCAATTCATCGAGCCGTCAACCGGACTCAGTAAACAATACGTCTTAGCCCGAGTTGTTACCGGCTACACATTTCGATGATAAGTTGTGTCTCGACCGGAATCTGCACATCCTCTGCAGTGGGCAGGGCAGCCACAGTTCCTTCGAGCTGGGCGCTGTCCAGGCTCAACCAACTCTGGACCGGAGGCGGAGATTCGCCAAGAAAAGCCTGGATGAACTTCCGGCTTTTGTCTGATGCTCTCACACCGATCTTGTCCCCCTGCTTGATCGAGTAGCTGGGAACCGTTACACGCCTGCCATTGACCGCGATGTGGCCATGGACGATCGCCTGGCGCGCCGCCTTGTGAGAAGGCGAGAAGCCCAGCTTCCACACTGCGTTGTCAAGCCTTCGCTCAAGCAGGCTGAGCAAGATATCGCCCGTGTTGCCTTTGGTCCGCTCCGCCTTGGCGAAGTAGAGCTTGAACTGTTTTTCCAACACGCCGTAGTATCGCTTCACTTTTTGCTTCTCGCGTAGACGCACGCCATATTCGCTGGGCTTGCGGCGACGCCAAGCATGCATACCTGGCGGAGAATTGCGCCATTGTCGCTCCATGGGGCACTTGGCAGTTTCACAGCGGATGCCTTTCAGCATCAGCTTGATCCCTTCGCGCCTACATAAGCGACAGGCTGGTCCGATGTATCGAGCCATCTTGCGTCCTTCGTACCGATTGCCTAATTGAACAAAGTCTAATCGTCTAGGAACGAGAATCTCTCTCGCTCCGTATTTCTACTCGGGGTCCAAGCCTCTATACCCAAGAAGCCCGAACGGTGTTCGCTAGACCCGCCGTTTCTTGGAAGGTCTGCACCCGTTGTGCGGCAGCGGGGTCACGTCTTCAATCGACTGAATGCGGATACCTGCCGCTTCCAATGCCGTGATTGCCGACTCGCGGCCCGAACCGGGACCCTTGACGCGCACTTCCAACTCTGAAACACCGAATTTCCTGGCTGCCTTGGCCGCTTGCTCGCCTGCCCGGCGGGCGGCAAAAGGCGTGCTCTTTCGCGTGCCCTTGAAGCCGACATTACCGGCTGACGCCCAACACAGCACCTCACCATTCGCGTCAGTGATGGTGACTATCGTGTTGTTAAAAGTAGCCTTGATGTGGGCAATTGCCCGAGCCACATTCCGCCTGACACGGCGTTTTCCAGATTTCTTAGCCACGTGCTAGCTCCTTAACACCCTTCTTGCCGGCCACTGTCTTCTTTGGACCCTTGCGGGTTCTGGCGTTGGAACGCGTTCTTTGACCACGAACGGGCAATCCACGTCGATGACGGTAACCGCGGTAGCAGCCAATGTCCCGCAACCTTGCAATGTTGGATTGCAATGATCGCCGAAGCTGACCTTCTACCTGATAGTTCCGATCTATGATGCCGGCCAAACGGGACACTTCGTCCTCGGTCAAGTCTTTGGCCTTGACATGCTCTTCAATCTGGGCTTCTTTGAGCACTTCACGAGAAATGGCTGGGCCAATCCCGTAAATGTAGGTCAAAGAGGTGACCACTCGCTTGTCGTTGGGAATATCTACACCCGCTATACGAGGCACGGACGCTCTCCTTAACCTTGACGCTGTTTATGGCGCGGATTAGTACAAATAACCCGAACCACACCCTTACGTTTGACTATCTGACAATTCTCGCAGATGCGCTTTACGCTTGCTCGAACCTTCATAAGACGATCCTCCGCTACTACTTGCTCGGCTGACGCCCGTCTGACAAGACGTCCGCCCCTCCGGCAGTAACAGCTACATCGTGCTCAAAATGGGCGGCATACTCCCCGTCCTTCGTGCTAACCGCCCAACGATCATTTCCTGCATAGATTACCTCAGGTTTGCCAAGGTTTACCATCGGCTCAATCGCCAAGGTCATCCCCTCGACCAGCCTGAAGTCGTTTTTTCTGCTCTTGCGATCCGCATAGTTGGGAACCTTCGGCTCCTCGTGCATTTCCTGCCCTAGGCCGTGGCCTACGAACTCTCGAACAACCGAAAGACCGCGATCCTCGACCAGCTTCTGAATCTTGGCAGCGACTTCACTCCACATGCGGTCCGGCTGAATTTGAGCAATAGCCAACGACAGCGCATCACGAGTCGCATCAATCAGCCGCTGGGCCTCGTCAGTCACCTGGCCCACAGCATAGGTGCGGGCAGAATCTCCGCAGTACCCGTCAAGTCTAACACCACAATCGATGCTGACGATGTCGCCGTCCATTAGCACTCTGTCAGAGGGCACACCATGGACGACTTCTTCATTGACGCTCGTACACAAAGCGGCTGGGAACGGCGTCCTAGCCTGCGGGTTGGTCACGCCCTTAAACAGGGCAATCGCACCCGCCTTTTCAATCAACTCCTCGGCCACGGCATTGAGTTCAGCCGTCGTGACCCCGGGGATGACCAATTCTTCCATCTTGGTCAGGATGCGAAAGACCAGCCCACCGGCGGCTCGCATCAGTTCGATTTCCCGAGGACTCTTTAGCACGACGCCAAGGCCCTTTTGTCCCGACATCGCCTTAGGCCCTCTGGATCGTTGCCGTTTCATCACTCTGCTCGCCCGAACCATCTCGGGCCATGCCCGCCTATCATGCTGCCTCAAGTTCAGACCGCCGCTCGCCCCCATTAGGGCAGTGCGATTCTATTCACTCGCACCGGTGAAACCTTGGTAATTACGCATGATCAGGTTAGCCTCAATTCTCTGGATCAAGTCCAGAGCTACGCTTACCACGATCAACAGGCCTGTCCCACCCAGGAAAGCCGACACACCAAACGGTATGTGCAACCAAGCTGCAACCAGCGTCGGAATAAGAGCAATCACCGTCAGGAATGCAGCCCCAACATAAGTGATACGCCCCATGACCTGCTCAAGATAATCCGCAGTCCTCTTACCGGGCCTTACACCTGGAATGAAACTTCCGTAGTCCCGCAAGTTGTTGGCCATTTCCTTGGGCTGAAACTGCACGGTGGTCCAGAAGTAGGCAAAGAAATACACCATCACCACATAGACCACGATGTAGAGGTAGCCCCCAGGAGCCATCGCTTGGCCCAGGAAGTTCCAGATATTCCACTGCGTCGCACCGTAGAGCCAGTCAAAGATCAGCCCTGGAAAAATCAGCAGCGAGCTGGCGAAGATGATCGGCATCACGCCACCGTGGTTGACCTTGAGCGGTAGATAGTGACGCTGCCCGCCGTAGACGCGACGACCACGAGTTTGCTTGGCCTGCTGAATCGGGATCCGCCGCTGGGCCTGGGTAATCAGAATAGACCCAGCCACCACCGCGACAAAAGCGATGACCAGGAAGAGGATCTTCGAGGGATCCATACTCCCAGACGTAGCTGCTCCAACCTTCAGGGTGGCACCACGGACTACGGTCATGATCGCCATGGGCATCTGAGAGACAATGCCCGCCATGATGATCAGCGAGATTCCGTTGCCAATTCCATATTCGTCAATCTGTTCGCCCAGCCACATCAGGAACACCGTTCCAGAGGTGAGGGTCAACAAGCTCATGAACCAGTACATCATCGAACCGCGGAAATCTGGGTAGACCAAGCCTTGGCTGCTCAAGAAGCGCATCCAGACGATAGCCTGAATAAAGCAAAGGCCAACCGTGGCATAGCGCGTATATTCGGTAATCTTGCGACGCCCGGTTTCCCCTTCTTTGGATAACTTCTCAAGGGCTGGAACTACCGTCACCAGCAATTGGAAGATGATCGATGCCGAGATGTACGGCATGATCCCCAGCCCAAAGATAGTGGATTGCTGAAGGTTACCACCGGTGAAGATCTGGAAATATTCAGCCAACTGGCCCAGCCCACCGCCACCAGAACCCAGCTGAGAGGCCATCTTCTCCTGGTTCACACCTGGCACGGGGACATAGAACCCGATCCGGTAGATGGCCAACAGACCTACGGTAAACAGAACCTTGCTCCGCAGCTCTGGGATCTTGAATATGTTGATAAACGTCCGAAACATCTACTGCCTCGCATTAGAAAGCGGCAATCGGGAAACTTATCCCGCTCAAACGACCTTAGCTTCGCCCCCGGCGGCATTGATCTTCTCGGCGGCCTGCTTGCTGAATTTGGCCGCTTCAACCGTCAATTTCTTTGACAACGTGCCGTCACCCAAGACCTTGACGCCCTTCCGCTGATTGCGAATCAGGCCGACGTCGCAGAGCAATTCGGGCGTGACATGCGTGCCAGCCTCAAAACGCGATTCCAGATCCCCAACATTTACGATGCTGTAGGACGTTCTGAAATTGAAGTTGTTGAAACCTCGCTTGGGGATCCGACGGAAAAGGGGCATTTGCCCGCCTTCAGCCATTCCACGCGAACTCCAACCGGCACGTGAGCCGCAACCCTTGTGACCGCGACCCGCGGTCTTTCCGCTGCCGCTACCAGGTCCTCGGCCAATGCGTTTGCGTTTTCGCTTTGCACCAGCAATTTTGGTTATTTCAGATATCTGCATGGTTTATCCTGCCAGCTTGACTCCACGGAGGCGGCCAACTTCGGCCGGATCCAACAACGCGGCCAAGCCTTCAAAAGTGGCTCGGACCAGGTTTTTGGGACTGTTTGAACCATAGCTCTTGGTCAGTACATCATGAACGCCAGCCAATTCTAAGACCGCACGCACGCTTCCGCCCGCAATAACGCCGGTACCTGGGGATGCGGGGACCAGCATGACTTTGCTGGCACCGAACCTACCCAAGACGCGGTGAGGCAATGTCGCGCCGGCGAGCTTGATCTTCTTCATGTTGCGCGTTGCTCGGATACGGGCTTTGTCAACTGCGGACGGCACCTCGGTGGCTTTGCCATAGCCGACGCCGACACGGCCCTTGCGGTCACCTACAACCATCAACGCTGAGAAGCTAAATCGACGTCCACCCTTGACCACCGTG
>JAJDDP010000067.1 GCA_029260235.1 Phycisphaerae bacterium
TGCTGGATAAGAGCATCAACTTCACGCGCTGGCACCGTGCCCTGCTGCATACGGCATGGTATACCAGAGCATAATCCAGGGCGCAAATCTACCTATCTTAACATGCTGCGGGAGAGACGCTGCACATGGCTGAAGAGTTACTAAATCTCAGGAGTTGCGTGCTAGCCACAGGGAGGCTCGGGACATGAAGAAGCGGTTCTTTATCGGAATTATTCTGGCAGCGGTTTGCTATATCTCGTGGTCAGGGAAATCCGAAGAGCAGATGAAGGCCGCCTCGGAGGACTCCTTGGCCGGCGCGATCCAATTGGTGTCGAGCATTCAACCCTACGAAGAGAATCGTGAGTACATCGATGATGTTGTGCGACAAGCGCACGAGCAGGCCTTCGATCTCACATACAGCAAGGGGGTGCCAAGGCTGCGCATTAATTCAACGGATACTTCCAAGTTCCGCGAGGATGACTACTCGAAGTGGCTGTTGCATTATGCCATCAGGCAGGTAGCCCACGACTTCAATGAGAGGGGCGGCGAAATCGAGGTGGTTCGGTTGAGGAGCATCAAGAGCGCGCTCGAAGCGCTCCGCGATGAATTGGGTATCAAGAAATTCGGCATGTGACGGCGATGAAAGACCACTGGATCAGCTCTAAACAGATTCTCGGCCGTTGCGGTAGGCGCGTCGCCTGATTCGTGCCTCGAGTAGCTGCGGCGTGGGGCGTTGGAAGGCGGAATGCGGCCTCGATTACACGGACCCAATGGCGAACTTGAGTTACATCGACCTGCGGTATACCATATATAGGTAGCCTGTTCAGACGAATGAGGAAATGAGGAGGTGTCGCTTTCGCACTTGGAGCCTCAATGAACCCCATGGTAGAGGGCACGCGCGGCCTTGATGCTCGTGTTCTGGTGCTCAATGCGCACTACGCGGCCCTGCGAATTGTGGGTGCCCGTCGGGCATTTGGCCTGCTCTGCAAGAGGGACAAGCACGACCGCCCGCTGGCTGAAGTGATTAGTGCTGAGGGCGGCTCGTATATTTCCTACGATTTTGACGGCTGGCGCGAGCTGAGCAGCCTTCGGCGGGAATTCGAGCCCGAGGAGCACGATTGGGTTCGCACGGTCCGTTTCGACATCGTGGTGCCCCGGATTGTTCGGGTCCTCACTTACAACCGCTTGCCCAAGCAGCAGGTCAAGTTGAATCGGCGGAACATTTATGCCCGCGACGACAACACTTGCCAGTATTGCGGGAAAAAGTTCAGCACCTCAGAATTGAGCATCGATCACATCGTGCCTCGCTCGCAAGATGGCGGTAACAGTTGGCAAAACGTAGTTTGCTGCTGCGTCAAGTGCAACGTGAAGAAGGGCGGGCGAACCCCAGCCCAGGCGCGCATGAGGTTGGTCCGTCCGCCGGTGAAGCCTCGCCGGAGTCCGGTCATCAACGTCAGCCTGTCCAAGACCAAATATGCTTCTTGGCAACAATTCCTTGATCACGCCTATTGGAATGTCGAGCTGAAGTAGTCAGAACGCGTAGAAATGGCTCGCTTGGTCTCTTCGCAGGATTGACCGACCGTGCTGCGGTGCGCACAATGAGCGCCGTAATGACCGGTTCATTGATTTCATTCGAGCAGGCAGAGGGAACGGTTCTATCAACCGTTCAGGTGGGGCCTATCCACTCGGTCCCACTTCGGGCGGCGCTCGGTCATGTGCTGGCTGAGCCGATTGCCTGCGATGTGGATCAACCGCCGTTTGATCGGGCGATGATGGATGGGTATGCCCTTCGAGCCGCTGATGTCGCCACGGCGCCCTGCACCTTGATCGTAGTCGGAGAAGCCGCGGCTGGCGGTGGGTATGACCAATCGCTTAGGCCGGGTGAATCCATCCAGATCAACACCGGCGCTCCTGTTCCAAAGGGCTGCGATTGTGTGGTGCCGGTTGAACAGACCCAGCGAACCGGATCGGAAGTGCTCGTTCAATCGGTCCCAAAGCAGGGACAGCACATCGGTTTGCGTGCGGCCTATGCGAAAGCAGGCATGATCGTGCTTGAGGAGGGCTGCCAACTTGGGCCTGGGCAAATCGCTGTGGCTGCCTCGGCGGGGGTTTCGAGTGTCCCTGTTTATCGACGCCCGACGGTAGCCATCTTGGCCACCGGCAGCGAATTGGTCGAACCCAGTTGTAAGCCGACCGGGAGCCAAATACGCGATTCAAACCGGTATGTCCTGGACGCCCTGGTGCGTCAAGCAGGATGCAGGCCGGTGGATTTGGGAACGGTTCGCGATGACCGGGACCAGCTTTGCGAGCGGATTCGACAGGGACTAGGGTGCGATTTTCTTTGTATCTCGGGCGGCGTGAGCATGGGGCAGTATGATTATGTGCCCGGGGTGTTGAAGGCCTGCGGCGTGGACATCAAGTTTCATAAGGTTGCCATCAAGCCCGGCAAGCCGGTCTTGTTCGGCGCGGCCAAGGAGGCTGGGTATGCGTTCGGTCTGCCCGGCAATCCGGTCAGCGTGTTTGTTACGTTTTGGATATTGGTCAGGCCTGCGCTCATGGCGTTTCAAGGTGCAGCTGCCAAGAGGCCTCGCTTTGTATCGGCTCAATTGACGGGGGCAGTCAAGGCGACGGGTGATCGGCAGACCTATCAGCCCGCGTACGTAAGGGCCGACGATGAAGGTAGGCTAGAGGTTGAGCCGCTCGTTTGGCACGGATCAGGCAATCCGCTTGCGTTGGCCCAGGCGAATGCCCTCATCGTAGCCAATTCAAATGCGCCAGCGGGCGAAGTTGGCGACTCGGTGTTCGTAGTTCTGCTCGACTTGCCTTGAGGCGATTGAGATAGTGGCAGGTTGTGGGCGGGTTCAGAACCCCAAGGATGGGTCAGGCGTTGAGCAAGAAGCAGCAATCTAGAAAACGCAAGGCTCAATTGGCCGACGGCTCGGTTCAAGGGGTTGATCGCTCTCCTTCACGTTTGGATAGTCATGTCTGGCGCATCGGTCTCCTGGTTCTTTCCCTGGCAATGCAGTGCCTCGTCTTCCCGCCGCTGGACATTTGGCCTTTGGCGTTTGTGTGCTTGGTGCCTTGGTTCGTTTGCATTGCAGTTGGTGAGAGTGCGCCCACGGCTTACCTATTCAGTTATCTACTGGGTGCTGGGTTTTTCTTGATCAACCTGCGCTGGATGGGCGAGGTGACTCCGCCGGGCTACGTGGTTTTTTCCTTGTACTTGGCTGTCTACTACCCCTTGGTTGCCTGTCCCGTTCGGTATGCTGTTCGGCGGCGGCGGATCCCCTTGGCTGTGATCGGTCCGATCGTTTGGGTGGCCACAGAGCTATGCCGCGCGACTGTCATTTCGGGTTTCCCCTGGTTCTTCTTGGGACACACAGCTTACAAAGTGCTGACCCTTATCCAGATTAGCGATCTGGTGGGTGCGTATGGTGTTAGCTTCGTGCTAGTAGCTATCAATGGCGCCCTTGCGGATCTTATTCTCAGGCGGTGCGACAACAAGGGAGAATCGCCGATCAGCAGCGCGTGGCCTACGAGGCTGGGTACTTGGTTTGCGGGGTTGTTGCTGGTGTTTACCTGCGTCTATGGATGGTTTCGACTCGCACAAACTGAACCCAAGCCAGGCCCCAAGGTCGCGGTGTTGCAGCAGGACTATCCAAACCACGTCGATGAATTCGAACGTGCAAACGAGCCTCGCCCATTTGAACGTCGGGCATCCTACGAAGTGCTGCTTGCCCGGGCATCGGCTGATGAGCCCGATTTGTTCTTGCTGCCTGAAACACCGTGGACCATGGCACTTAATCCAGAAATGCTGCAATCCGAGCCAGATGAGGAGGTGCGGTTTTACCGCCAGAGCTACGACATGCTCCACACACGGGCAACACGATCAGCCAGTTATCTGGTCACCGGGGCGATGAGTCGCATTGAAACACCCTATGCAGTCAAGCACGACCTCATCCAGCACAATTCCGCTTTCGTGTTTCCTCCCGATGGTTCTCCGCCACAGCGCTATGACAAGGTACATTGCGTTTATTTTGGCGAAGTTGTTCCATTCCGGTATGGGCGATTGCGATTCTTATATTTCTGGCTGAACGAGTTGACGCCGTACGGGGCCAACGGCTATGAATTTTCGATTACGCCGGGTTCGGAGTTCCGGGTTTTCTCGATGAAGCCAGAATCTATGCCCGGGCAGACCTTTCGTTTCGGCGTACCCATCTGCTACGAGGACGTCATGCCATACGTCAGCCGGCGCTTCGTTCTTGATCCCGTGACCAAGGAGAAGCGCGTCGATTTCTTGCTGAACATCAGCAACGACGGCTGGTTTGTACATAGCGACGAACTGCCGCAGCATCTGGCGATTTGTGTTTTTCGGGCCGTCGAAAACCGGGTGCCGATCGCTAGGGCGGTCAATACGGGGATCAGTGGGTTCATCGACTCGACTGGCAAGATCCATGACCTGGTGGAAGTCAATGGAAGATCACGGGGTCCAGGCATCGTCGGGCACTCAACCGCCAACCTGATGATCGACGACCGTTTGAGTGTGTATACCCGGACCGGCGACATTTTCGCTGTGGTGTGCGGATTACTCAGCCTGCTGGTCTATGCCGATTACGTCATCGTCCGGATTATTGCGTCTCGGCGGCCCGAAACAGGCTGAGGGAGAATTCATGATGGGCGTCAAATGTATCTTGATCGGATTGGCATTGGCGTGCGTTGTCACGGGCTGTGCGGAGGTGAACCCCTACACAGCTGATCCGCATAAAATGGCGCAGCTGCGCACCCGCGCCTTGGAGGCGCTCAAATTGGGGGTCAGCTACAAACCTTTGCCATCGGTCCGTGCCAATGCGGTCGAGTCATTCCAGGAGGTCGCCTCGGAAGAGGGACTGCCTTGGATACGCACGGGATTGAACGATGAGCATCCAGCCGTTCGTTTCGCCGCTTGCATGGCCCTTGGCACCTTGCGGGACGAGCATTCCCGGTTGAGCGTGGAATCCAAGCTTGGTGACGCGAACCGCAGCGTTCGGGCGGCTGCGATTTTTGCCTTGCACCGTTTGGGGGATTCGCGATACACGGCGGACTTGGCTGCTTACTTGCGGGATGATGATGATTTCGCCGTGCGGCGCAACGCCGCCCTGATTCTAGGTCGACTCGGAGAACCAGGGGCTGTGGCCCTGCTGGCTGGCGTAGTTGGAAGCCAGGATGATGGGTTGCATATCCAAGCCCTCGAGGCGTTGGTGCTTCTGGACAACCCCGAGGCCAAGCAGCAGATGCGCTTTGTCGCCAATTCCGGGAATGGTGCTCAGGAAGTGCTTGCATTGAACGCGCTGGCCGTGATTGCGGACCAAGAGTTTCGTTCGTTGTATGAATACAAGTTGGCTGAGGGTGCACATCTAGAAGTGCGGCTTGCCGCCGCCAGGGCCTTGGGATTGTTGGGCTCGCCCGAGGGGCTGAGGACGGCCATTGATGGCATCGAACAGACGGTCTCTGCCGTCAAGAATGGTGAGGATGACTCCGTTGAGAATAAGACGATGCGGGTCCGGCAATTGGCTGCTCTTGCCCTCGAAGCAATTGGGGATCCCGCCGGCTTGCCCGGTTTGGCCGCTTGTCTTGAACAAAACTCCGATCCCCGCATTCAGGTCGCTTCTGCCAGGGCGATCCTGGCTATCGTTCGCCGGTACGAGGGAAGCACTTTGCCCTTCAAGGATGCTGCCCACGTTGTGGCGAATGAAGCTGGCTGGTAGGCGACGGAAGAGTTTATGCACTGGTTGGTCTACATATTTTGGATGATCTTGACGGTGACGCTGCAATGTACGGTTGCCCCGCACCTCGCGTGGTGGGGCCATCGACCCGATTGGGTGCTCGTGCTCGTTGTATTCTATGCGCTTCGGGCAGAGCCAATGCATGCCTTCATCGTTGGGTGGACCGTGGGCGCATTTGCGGACCTGATGACCGTAGAGCGGTTTGGGTTGCTGTCGTTGAGCTATGCGCTTGCCGCTTGCCTGGTGTGCTCGGTGCGCGAGCATCTCTTCACGCGACACCCGCTCACTCACTTTTCGGTGACGTTGGCGGCTGCGTTGATCCTGCAGATTGCCTGGGCCGGTTTCAGGGGCATCTGGGGTCATCCCGGTGAGTCGTTGGCTGGGATGTTCTTGTCGGCCAGCTACACAGCCATGTGGGCGCCTCCACTCTACTGGCTGATTCACAAAGCTCTTCAGGCTGTGGGTGGATCGCCCGCGAAGCGTGTCGAGTTTTCTCGTGACTGATCAGTGAGCTAAGTGTGTTTGAACGCCGCGTCAAAACCATTCTGGCCGTTCTAGCGGCGGCCATGATCGTGTTGTTCGTTCGGCTTATTGATCTTCAAATCATTCACGCGAACGAATTCCGCCAACAGGCTGCCGACGCGCTTCTGCTCCCAGCCCAATCCTTACCATTCGTCCGCGGGCAGATTCTTGATCGCCTTGGCACCCTTCTCGCCAGCGACAAGCCCACCTGGGACATCATGATCGACTACGGCCTGCTGGCAGAGAATGAGGACTACCTAGCCGCCATGCGCCGTCGCTATCGCCGGATGCCAGAGTACAAAGACCAGACTGATGCAGCAGTTATCGAGCGAGTTGTCGAGCAAGACATAGCTCAGATGTGGCAGGAGTTGGCCTACTTCGGTGGGCGGGGGCAGGAGGAACTCCGCGCCCGCTCGGCAGACATAACCAACCGGATCAAGCGGATCAGGCAATTGGTAGCTCGGAATCGTGGATTCGATGCCCCGATTGCCGAAGAACTTCTTCCACACTCCGTCGTCGCGGGTTTGGACGACCAACAACAGGTCGAAGCCCGCCGGATGTTCGAGCGTTACCCATGGATCAAGATACAGGCTTCCACCGGCCGCGTTTACAGTGCCGAAGAATCGCTCGGGCACCTCTTGGGCAGAACCAAACCGGTCGATGCCGAACAGTTGGAATCCGATCCGTTCGTCGATGATGAGTTCCGACGCTACCGGGGCGACGAGACCTATGGGTTCACCGGTGTTGAATACAGCGCAGAGTCAATGCTCCGAGGCCGTAGAGGTGTGTTTCATAAGAACCGCAAGGGAGAGGTTCTTCAAGATGTTGAACCGCAGGATGGTCAGGAAGTGCATCTGACCATCCGCGTCGACTTGCAGGCCGCCCTCTACGACTTGCTGATCCGAGAACTGCCGAGCTTCCCCTATTCGCCGGGCGGTTCGATCGTTGTTTTGGACGTGGCCACGCGAGATGTGTTGGCCTTGGTGTCATGCCCGGGCTACGACCCGAATTTGTTCCAGTCTTCCTATGCAGAGTTGCGAGACGACAGCATCCAGATGCCGCTGCGATTCCGGGCGGTATCGAACATCTACAATCCCGGGTCGATCATCAAACCTCTAACTTGCCTTGCAGGACTTGGCGCCGGCGTTATCACGCTGGAAACAAGATACGACTGCTCGGGCTATCTCTTTCCAGAGCAACCATTGGCCGGTGCTTCCAAGTGCTGGACGATCCCAGGTACATCGCGTCGCAAAAGCCATGGCCCGGTCGATGTGGTCAAAGCTCTGGAAGGCAGTTGCAACATCTTCATGTACAAGATTGGACAATCACTTGGCGTGGATCCGCTCTGCTCCTACTTTCAGATGGCTGGAATTGGCCAGCCGAGCGGTATCAACTTGCTCGAAGAAAGCATCGGCATCAATCCATACGCCTCTGTGCTAAGTCACCGCTTCAATCGGCGCGTCCAGCGCGCAGACCCCCGCTTGTTTGCCATCGGCCAAGCCGAGGTTGCGGTGACGCCGATTCAAGCGGCCAATCTGATGGCCACTATTGCAGACGGTCAGTTTCGCAAGGTGCGGCTGATTCAGTCGAACCCGCTTTGGCCTGTCGATCAACTTCCCGTTTCGGAGCATCACTGGCAAGCCATTCGCGAAGGGCTTTTTGGCGTAGTCAATGCCGCAGACGGTACAGCCCAACGCTATGCCTTCTTCGAGCATCCAATGTACGCCCTGGCGGGCAAGACTGGCTCGGCAACGACCAAAGCTAGGCCAGTACGCTATCGGATCGACTACCAAGGCCAAGACGGGCAGAAGGGCTTCACCGTGCTTCCGGGCGGATCGAAGCGTGAAGTCAAGGATGTGTTCGAGCTATCGCACCCCGAGGTAGAAGTGCCGTACGAACACATCAAACTGATCGAACGCTACCCGCCGCACCTGCCTGCCGGCGGAGGCAATCATGCCCACGCTTGGTTCGCCTGCTTCCTGCAAAGCATCGACGAACGAGGCCGACCCCGTTACGAAGTGTTGCCGCGAATTGCCCTGGCGGTCTTGGTCGAATTCGGCGGCAGCGGCGGTAGGGCGAGCGGATCAATCGCCAAGAAGGCGGCCCAGATCATCATCGACACACTCGGAGACGAGTTGGATCCAGATCACGCCGCGGATATGGACCCATGAGGCGATCAACGTGGATGCTGACGACGCCGGGGTGGGTGATTCTAGCTGCTGTCATGGTTCTCTACTTCGTGGGACTTGCCAGCATTCATGCCACGGATGCTGAAAACAGTGGAGGTGGGTTCGCCCGCAAGCAACTCATTTTTGCCCTGGCGGGTTTGGCCCTTGGCTGTGGCATTCTTCGAGTCGGCTTTCAGCGAATTGCTGGGAGTGCCTTCCCGATTTTCGCACTATCCCTGCTATTGCTCGTGCCACCGGCGGTCGCCCGGGTCCTGCACATTGATTTTGGCGGCCTGGTGCCGAACATTCGTGGTGCCCATCGTTGGATCAAGCTTCCCGGGATCCAGTTGCAACCCTCTGAATTGATGAAGATAGCCTATATCCTGGCTCTGGCGTGGTATTTGCGATATCGCAGCAACTACCGAACCTTCAAAGGCTTAATGTTGCCATTTGCAGCCTCGCTGGTGCCCCTCA
Organism: Phycisphaerae bacterium; assembly: GCA_029260235.1. Classification (GTDB taxonomy): domain Bacteria; phylum Planctomycetota; class Phycisphaerae; order UBA1845; family UBA1845; genus OFTM209. The sequence continues at coordinate 8,906 of JAJDDP010000067.1, forward strand.
TCTTGATCTTGCTGGAGCCAGATCTGGGGACTTGCCTGCTGATGATGCCCGTGCTCTTTGCCATGATGTTCGCCGCTGGTGCCCGCGTGCGGCACTTGGCGCTGATCGTAGTGTTCGGCTTGGCGCTGGCCCCGGCACTGTGGCTCAAGATGAGACCCTACCAGCGCATGCGGGTCACGGCTGTTCTGCTGCAATCCAATGCGGTGCGCAGCGACATCCTGGATGACCCCGGCAAGTACAGCTTCTTGAATGACAACGAATCCGATTTGGTTCGAGAAGCCAGGCAGTGGGCCCACTCGTCAGGCATGCAGTTGGTGCGCTCCAAGGCTGCCCTGGGGAGCGGCGGCATCTTCGGGCAGGGCTGGGGCCATGGAACCTATGTCGAGTACAATTTCCTGCCTGATCGTCACAATGACTTCGTGTTCGCCTTGATTGGCCATCAATGGGGCTTGGTGGGTTGCATCCTGGTCTTGCTCTGCTATGCGGCCATCGCAACGGCGGGCATGGCTATCGCGGTGGCAACGACTGATGCGGTGGGGCGGTTGTTGGCCTCGGGAACGGTTGCCCTCATTTCAGCACAAGTGTTGATCAACGTAGGCATGTGCATCGGCTTGATGCCTACCACGGGGATGACCCT
>JAJDDP010000068.1 GCA_029260235.1 Phycisphaerae bacterium
AGACAGACCGGATGAAATCGATACAAATCAGAAAGAGTCTTCTGCTGATATTCAGTGGCGGATTGCTGCTTCAGCTTGGTGGGTGCGGCATAGCTTTGGCCCCTCTGGTATTGGGCCTTGGTGAGAATGTACTGCTCAGCCTCTTGTTTGGTGGCGGGCTGGGTCTGTAGCACACCAACCCGAGGCTGCGACCTCGTCAGCGGGCACATGCATTGTACGATTTAGCCGGTCCCTGCTAAGCGGTTCGCGCCGGCGCGAGATTGAACCAAGTGCCCTCGGGCCTGATCTAGGCCTCGACCTCAGGTTGTTCTTCCAGTGACGCCTTGGCTAGGCGTACCAAGTCTCGAATCGTGATGATGCCGATCGGTTCGCGCGTGTCGTCGAGCACGGGCAAGCACGAGACGTGCTCACTGAGCATTAGGCTTGCTGCTTCCTCTACGGGCATGTCAGCCACAGCGGATACCAGCTTGCGGGTCATGATTTGATGAACGCGCCGCCTTAGCGTGGCCTGATCCTGCGGTCGCTCCATCATGATCTTGCCGGCAAATGGGCTAAGAGCGCGAAGGACATCTCGATCTGAAATCACACCGACGACTTTGCCGGCCTCTGTAACAATGGCATGGTGAAAATCTCTCTCGATGAACAGATCCCGCACGTGGCGGATGCTGTGATCCATCTGTACGGTGATTACTCTCGTGGTCATCAGGTCGCGGACAATCATGGTACAACTCTCCGAATGTGGGCGCTGGGAGTAGACACACCAGCCATTCATCTGTATCGGCCTTGTCGAGCTAAGATCTGGGTGTTCTTGGGTCTTGGGCTGTTGACGTGGTATTATCAGACGAAGGCCTGCTGCTAGACTACGGCGTCGCCGGCATCGAGGTCGGAGCGGTTGACGGGCTAGATTCGGTGCGATCAGCCAGCCAGCCGCGGTTCATCCAAGCGATCAAGGCCGTCAGCAGGGTTATCACTACAGCTACGATCTGGACGACGAACCGTCGTTGATTGATCCGGGCGGATCGTTCGGCTGCACTTGCGGAGCGTTCAGCCGGAGTCTGAGATTCGGGGTTCGAGGTTGCTCCTGGTGTTGCGGTTCCAGGCTCGGCTATCGCGGATTTCTTGGAGGACTTGATCTTTGCCTTGCTTAGTTTCTTAGCTCGCTTGGCGTCGGCTTTGGAGTGCTTGTCGCCCATGATCAACTCTCGATTCTATCGCGGCATCAATCCGGCTGTGGCAGTTTGGCGTGCCGGGCAGCCGAGGTCAACAGGCCTTGCCGCCGCCCGAATCGACCCCTGCCCATCGCGTGCCACGGGCTAAGGTTCTTTATTGTCTACGGGGACAGGCGTTCGATGATCCAACCACCCGAGATGTCCTTACGGTACCGAATGCGGTCGTGAAGCCGATCATCGCGGTGCTGCCAGAATTCGATGGAAATAGGCACAACGCGATAGCCGCCCCAGTTTTCTGGGCGTTCCACTCCACGGCCTCTGAATCGGTCGGTCTGCTCAGCCGTCAGCCGCTCAAGCTCAGCCCGATCTAACAGCACGCGGCTCTGTGGTGACGCGACCGCCCCGATCTGACTGCCGCGGGGACGGCTAGCGAAGTAGTGATCCGAATCGGCCGACTCGGTGCGCTCCACAGTGCCATCGATGCGGACCTGACGAAAAATCTCCTTCCACCAAAAGACAAGCGCTGCTCGGGGATTCTGATCGAGATCTCGTCCCTTGGCGCTGTCGTAGTTGGTATAGAAGGCAAAGCCCTTTGCGTCCGCAGATTTCAGCAGAACGATTCTAGCTGAAGGCTGTGCGTCGGCACTAGCCGTGGCCAGCGTCATGGCCGTTGGATCTTGCACCTCGCATGCACAAGCCTGTTTGAACCATAGATCGAATTGTACCAGCGGATCAGTGTTGACCGAGGGGCCATCTAGCTGCTCGCCGGCGACTTGATCGCGCAAGATCATGGATTTTTCCTGCACGTGTAAAGGCTCCTGAGTCTGATATCCGACCATCCGGCACTATAGGGGCAACTGCCACGAACTGCCATGCATAGCCTTGGCTGCGCGTGTAGCAAGTCTTAAGCCGTCATGGTCTTGATAGCTCGAACCGCAGGGCTTGCTCGAGGGAAGTGTACTCAAAGACGAAGCCATGCTGATTAAGAACTGCCGATTGAACGGGGACTCCTTCGAGCAACAAGCTCTTCCCCATTTCACCAAACAGCAATTGGACGACCGGCGCGGGCAGCGGCATGAAGGTGGGCCGTCCGAGCACGCTGCCGAGAGTCTTGGTGAACTCCCGGTTCGTAACCGGAACAGGCGCGACGGCATTGATCGGCCCAGCCAAGGCGGCCTTTGCTATGGCGAACGCGACCACCCGCACCAGGTCGTGCAGGGAGATCCAGCTCATCATCTGCTTGCCAGAGCCGATGATCCCCCCCATACACATTTTGAAGGGCATCAGCATCTTAGCCAATGCACCGCCCTCCTTGGAAAGGACGATACCCGTACGAAGATGGACCACCCGAATGCCCGCGTCTTGTGCAGGTTGAGTGGCTTCCTCCCACGCCCGGCAAAGATGGGCTAGGAAGTCATTCCCTGCCGGGCTTTGCTCGGTCCGCAGCGTGTCGCCATTTCCATAGAAGCCGATGGCGGACGCAGAAATCAACACCTTGGGTTTTGTTTTCAGATCAGCCAAAGTTGAACACAACAAACGCGTCCCGGTCAGGCGACTATCACGGATGGCTTCCTTACAGTGGTTGGTCCACCGGCTAGCGGCGATGCTTTTGCCCGCCAAATGGATGACAGCGTCGCAACCATCCAGGGAATCAGCATCAATCTTTCCAGTGGCTGGATTCCAAGCGATGTCGTCAGAGCCCGGCTCAGGTCGCCGTCTCAGCAATCGACGGACCCGAACGTCCTGGTCGGTGAAGTGTGCAACCAAGCGTCGCCCAACCAAGCCGGTGGCGCCGGAAATCACAACGCTGCTCATCGAAGGGGATGATTGTGAATCAGGCATGTTTGTCCTCGATGAGAACGGGAAGCGGCAACAACTATCGAATTGTAGACGCCCTCCCTCAGGTATGCCAACAGCCATATCGAGGGGCCAAGCATGCGGCAGCTTCAAAGCGAGACCAGCTTGGCCCGCCCCAAGTCCCCGACCAGCGGTTCGTACCACTCAAAAAGAATGGCCCGGGAGTCTTGACTCCCGGGCCTTGAGGGTAACACGTTTAGTCTTGACCTTGCAGCATTAGGGGCATGCCGGCGACGCGTTGCCGAAGATCGGCTTGATCAAGGATGCATCTCCGGTGCTGATGATGCCGTTGGCGTCGAAGTCGAACTCTGCCCCGACAACCCCTGGGTCTTGGCCGAACCTTGGCTTGATGACGGATGCGTCGCCGGTGGACACCACGCCGTTGCGATCAACGTCGCCCTTTAGCGGACGCACTGCGAAGCTGTCATCGACTTGGCCGGTCAGTGATATCGTGCAGCAGTCCTGGTCTGGTAGGGCGGTAGAGAATTCCACCGTTACAAGAGACCCAACAGCCGAGGTGGTGATCGTACCGCCGAAGCTGCCCACCGCGCAGGAAACCGCAGATGACACTGAATTGACCGGTCCGCTAACGGTAAACTCAAGCTTTCTGAGGCCCAGATTTCGAGGTTCAACATTGCTGCTGTTCATCTCGATGGCCAGCTCAGCGCCGCCGTGGTTGTTGAGGCTGACGGCGCTAACGATGGTTTCGGATGTGCCGGCTACCGGTCCTTCATAGGCGCCCATGTCCACTATCGGGGCGACCCCATTCCCGGTATCGGCTGTAGCAGGATCATCGGTAAATCTTGGGTTCCCGTTCAGGTCGGTGGTGACGCCACCGGGCACCGCAGTGTTGTCGCCCGCATCTATCGCTGACGATCCGTTGGATAGTTGGTAATCTCCGAACGCAGCAAACATCGGATTGCCGCCGATGTTGCCAACACCGCCGAGTCCGCCGGTCAAGCCTTGTACGGTGCTGTAATCAACAGAGAACGAGCCGCCGGCAATGTTGATCTGTGCCGCTTCGCCACTGCCACCAGAATCGCTATTGCCCCATATGACGCTGTTGACCATGAACGATGCGATACTTCCGTTGCTAAGTACGCCTCCACCACTTCCACCGGCCGTGTTGTCTGCGATGGTGCAATTGATCATGCTGGTGGTGCCAGAGAAGAAGTCGAAGATCGCACCACCATCGCCTACCGACGAGTTGCCTGCCGCGAGGCAGTTGATCAAGGATACATCGGCCGTAGAGCCGATGGTGTAGAGCGCGCCACCGGAGGTTCCTGCGGTGTTGTCGAGGATATTGCAGTCGGTCAGTACCGGGCTTTGCAGCAACGAGTAGACCGCACCACCATTTGTGTCGGCTGAGTTGTTCTGAAGCGTGCAGTTGCTGACGGTCGGGCTTGCCTGATTTGCATATATGCCGCCACCGAGCGATCCGGAGTTATCCTCAATGATGCAGTTGGTGATACTTGGGTTGCCACCATCGACAAACACGCCGGCTCCTCCGTTGCTAGGCAGGGCGCCATCGGCAAGTCCCGCTCGAATGGTGAAGCCATTCACGAGCGTGCTTGCATCGCCATTGTCGATAACCAGCATGCGGTGCGTATTCTCAGCCGTGCCGGTCGTTCCATCATCACCGTTGAGGTCGCCGCTAAGTACCGTGAGGTTCGCGGTCGGGTTTGCAAGGTTTGCGCTAGCTTCTCCTCCGGCAAATCCGCCAAGAAGTTGAACCCCACTGCTTAGGACGAACGATTTTGTGCGATCGCCTCCCGGGCTAGCCGCGGTGTAGGTTCCTGCAGCCACCCAGATTTCGTTCGCGACCCCTGCGGTCTCAGCCGTTTTCAGCGCCTCGGCCAATGAGGTGTAGGCATCCGTCCAATTCAGTCCCGAATCGATTCCTGCTGCGGTGGGGTCTACATGGAGCCGGGTTGCCTGGCACTCGTCAGGAATAAAGTCGGTGTCGCCGTCCGGGCTAGTGCCAGCTTGGATATCCAAGTAGTCGTCCACTGCGTTACCGTTGCAATCGACAAAGTACCGTAGCTGGGCGATTCTGGTACCCCAGATGCTCGTTGCCCCGCTTGGGGAGTGCCCGTACTCCTGTACGGTCCACATGGTTAATTCGTCGTCCGGATCGAGCGTGCAGAGGCTGTAGTCCCCCCAGCGGTTCCGGCCGAAGCTATCGATTAGGTTTTGGAAGCCAAGGCCCGTTTGGTATTCAACCGGTGGAGCCATCTGGCCTAGCGGATCATCAAACCGCCGCCCCGTATAGTAGCATGCGGGGTAGATGCTTGAATTTGAGCCCGAGAAACCCATGATCACGTCGCCGCGGGCGTTGACCCCGATTGAGGGAATCCAATAGTTGATCCCCGGGTCGGTGACTTCACCACTTTGAACCAGCGTCATGGTAGCCACGTCGATTTCGTACCATCGGCAGGCAGCTGCAACTCCACTGCCGGCCACGGTGTGCGCCGTCCAAATCGAACCATCACGATATACAGCGTTCATATATCGCAGATCTAGCGAATCCAAGTTGGTGGCAGTGCCAAACGCAGGCACGTCAGGCGGGAAACCCACCGCGGGAATCGTGACCGTGCCCATTTCGACAAGCGTTGGTGCGCTCAACGGTGGGTCTATGCGGCGAACAAGGATGTCGGTGAAGGTGGCGTCAGAGACAAAGTAGTTGCCGACCGGGTTGCCGTAGGTCTGTGCGGGCTGCTGGGTCCCGCCCCCGAGGTTCCTAAATGCGGTTACCGTACCTACGCTCGGTGAGCCAGTCACAAGCGGCGCTTTGTCCAGTGCCAAAATAGTGCGGCCACAACCTACCATGAAGTTGCCGACATAGATGCCGTTGGCATCGGCGCCCAAGGTGGGGTAGTCAGGGAAACAGCCGGTATCGGTGCTGGTCGAAACCAGAACGTTGAATTTGAACCAACTGCCTGTCGGATCGTTGCTTGTCGAAACGGCAAAGTAGACCCGGTTGCTGAAGTTACTGTCTAATGCGATCCACCGGTCGCTGTGCTGGTCGTAAATAATTCGTGGGTCACCGCTGCCGCCGCTGAAGAATGAGAAAAGCGTGCTGCTGGTTATCAACGCACCAGTCGTCTTGTTGTAAACCGAGAAGATCGTGTTGACCATTTCGACATAGTGGTTTGGGCCGATGGCACCGCATGTGTCCGGAGGACCTGAAAACTGTCCCAAGTCTCCGCGCTTACTGCCTTGGAAGTCGAGAATCAATTCTGGTGCTGTTGCCAAGCCGCCGCGAGCAGTGCCAGAAGGCATCTCAGCTGGGGGAACCGCGGCACCGTAGTCTCTCTCACGCGGAGGAGGGATGATCTGGCTTTCTGAGTTGAAGTCCCCGGTCCCAGTTTCCCATACCAAGCCACCATAGCCCGAGTCGGTCAGGTTGGCCTTGTAGCCCAGGTCTTCAAAATTTAGCACGATGGTTGCGGGTTGGTTTTGTCCAGCCCCAGCTTTGCGTGTAAAGGTGAGATCGTCGAGGGCGTACCAGCCGCCGCCGTTCATGCGGGACTCAGATTCGATAACGATGCGGTCCACACCCCTGAGGTCCATTTCAAACCAAGCGGGTTCGTTGCCGATTTGATCGAACCAGTCGGTCCGGTCAACTTCGTTGCCAAGGCGATAACCGATGGCCCGGACGGCAGGGGTCCAAACACCCTCGCCCCCTTGACCGGAGAAGTAGGCGCCGTGGACGTCGGTTTCGGTCACGAATCCGATACCCATCTGCGTGTCGCCCCATTTGTTGACGATGTAGCGATCTCCTGAGGCTGGGTAGTAGGTCGAGCCTGCCGTCGGTGTCGACCAAATGCCTTGGTTGTCGCCGCGTGCCTTGCTATTCGTCACTGATGGCGCGGCCTGGTCGCGGGCGACGATGTCCTCCAGGGTTTCTACGAAACCTTCGCTGATTGCCCAGGCCTCAAGCTGTTCTCCCTGGATTCTCCGTCCCTCACTCTGCGACAAGGCCGGTGGCACCGATATCCCGGCAAAAAGAACGACCGTAGTGATTGCACACCGCGAACGCAGCATAGAATTTCCCTTCCTCTGAGCGTATCGAAAGAATGTTCGCCCCCTCAAGGCGAGACCGAATACCACACTCCCAAGATTGTAGCAGATCGAGACCGCGCAAGCATAGCGCCAAATGCATTCCGAGGCAGTATTTGTTCCGATAAAAGGCTCGTTGGCGCCGGCGTGGCTCGAATCTATTGAGCTTGGCTTGAAGCCTCGATCTTGAGAGCAAGTTCAGCGAGGCCATCGCCTGCTGAGGCCGCTTCCGTCCTGCATGCCAACGGGCCACTGAACCCCACTTCTGCGAGGCATGAGATGAAAGGGCTCAGTTGCGACAGATCGCTAGCTCGGCAAAAAACACAACCGAGGCGGTGCCGGAGAGTGCGGATCCAATCCAATGGGCAAGAGGTGCTAGCCACTTCATGCACATCGAGGCTGATCGTAATTTCGGGTCGTCCGACCGTTTCCAAGAGATTACGGGCTTCGGCTGGGGAGAGAAGGAAGCCGCCCGAAGCAACTTTGATCCCGACCCGGACCCCTGTGGTGGCTGCTGAGAGAGACAGGCTGCGCAATGATAGGAGCGTTTTGTGTAACGCTTCAGCATAGTCCTGAGCTCGCGAGGTCGTCGTACGATTGCATTCTGGGCTCACCGTGACCAACCGAGCACCGCAACGAGCAGCCTGGTGCAGGCTTTGCTCGACGCGGTGGATAGCCTGGTTACGGAGCTCGTCATCGGCAGAGGCGAGCGTACTGCTCCCATCTCCGTCTGCCATAATCAGAACGGCGACGGGGACTTTCAGATCCTTGGCCCGCGCGAACCACTCGGTCGGCGCCTCGGCAGGCAGGGCGATGGAAACGCCAGCAGATCGGGCGAATGGTAGCGATTCCTCCTGATCGATCAGAAGCGTGAGCTGAATTGGGTTCGCGGTCATAGGCCAAATTATAGTGGGTTCTGTCGATCAGGGCTGCCCTGTGAATGCGCGGCTTGGCCGGCAACGGCTGTGAATTGTTCCAGTGCTCTGGCGGAGGTTTCCCGCCGCTCCACGACCGTGTAAAGTAGTCGCTCAACCAATGTTTGGGTCGTTTTGCTTTGAACGGATTTGCCGATGCCCGCCATTCGAGTGCTGCCTGACCTGCTAGTGAATAAGATCGCTGCAGGCGAAGTCGTCGAGCGACCAGCTAGCGTCGTCAAAGAGCTGCTCGAGAATGCGATCGATGCGGGGGCAAAGCATGTGGCGGTGACCATCGAAGACGGCGGCAAACAACTCATCCGCGTAGACGACGACGGCTGCGGCATGTCCGCCAATGATCTTAGATTGGCGATTGCTCCCCACGCAACCAGCAAGCTTGGGCAAGAAGAAGACCTGTATCGGATCGGCACGCTCGGTTTTCGGGGCGAAGCGTTGGCCAGTATCGGGGCGGTGTCGCGCTTGCGGATCATCTCGAGGCTGCATGATTGTGATGAAGCTGCTGAGATTCGCGTCAGCGGCGATCAAATCGAGTCATTTACCGCAGCCGGAGCGCCGCCAGGAACGAGCGTCGAGATTCGCGACCTATTTTTCAATGTGCCCGCCCGCCGAAAATTCCTCCGGGCCAATGCGACCGAGGTCGGTCACGTCAATGATCAGTTTTTCCGGATTGCCTTGGCCCATGCAGACATCGGTTTTGAACTGACCAACAATAACCGCGTTACCCAGCGACTCAGTGCAGGGCAAGACAGGCTCGAACGGATCGAGTCATTGATGTCGGTCGAGCTGGCTGAGCAACTGATTCATATCGAACGAGAAGAGCAAGGCCTCTACATTGAAGGCTTCGCAGCGCCGCCTGCACACACCAAGCCCACGGCGGCTGGGCAATTCGTATTTATAAACGGGCGGTTTATTCGGGATCGCATCCTCAACTACGCCATCCGCGAAGCCTATCGAGGCCTCATGGAGCACAACCGCTATCCGGTGGTTTTTCTCTTTCTCGAGATAGATCCGTCCCAAGTAGACGTAAATGTTCACCCCACAAAAATCGAGGTGCGCTGGCAAGACACCAACCTGGTTCGTTCTCAGGTGCTCAGCGCACTGCGCGAAACGTTTCTTCGGAGCGACTTGACTCCAGACTTGCTGCCTTCTGGTGGTTCAGGGGCGATCAATGCTGCCGAGCGTGATGAGATTCGCCGCACAATCGCAGAACAGATGAAGACCGCGTTTACGTCGTCGCAGCCGACTGGTTCCACCTCAGTCCCGGGGCATCTCGATTCTCGACCTACAGGGTCTTCTCGGCAGAAAATTGATCCTGGCCCGGGGTCTGGAATTCTCTCGGAGCGCGGTGGGCACAGCATTCCTGGTCAGGCTGCCCCTGATTTGTGGCGATCCTTGTACGGGGCTTCGTCGGGCATTAGTCCTTTACCCCCAAGCAACCCGATTGAGACGGACGACGCGAGTCCAGATTTTCTTGCGATTGGCCGCCTTAAGGGAGGGGAGGATTCGCCAGAGCAAGCCATGGCTCAAGGCGACCAGCGACCGTCGATTCAGCTGCACAATACTTACTTGGTCACCGAGACGTCGGACGGCTTCATGATCATCGATCAGCATGCGCTGCACGAGCGCATCCTATATGAGCAGTTTCGTCGTCGCATCACAGAAGGCCCATTAGAGTCGCAGCGACTCTTGCTGCCCGAAACGTTGACCGTGTCGCCATCCGAACAAGCGAGGCTCGATGAGAATCGCGAACTCTTGGCTAAGCTGGGAATCGAGATCAACGCCTTTGGCCAAGATGCGGTGGCCATTCAATCGTTCCCAGTCATTCTAGCCAACGCCGACATTCGCGGGTTCGTGCGTGACCTGATCGACAAGCTCGTGGTCACAGATGACCAAGCCCATCCCGAGGTCTTGATTCACGAAGTGCTGGACATGATGGCCTGCAAAGCCGCGGTGAAGGCGGGCGATCCGTTAACGCCAGAAGAGATCGAAGCCTTAATCGCCCAGAGGGACTCGGTAGAGAAATCCAGCAACTGCCCCCACGGCAGACCCACCACTTTACAACTAGGCCTAAGAGACCTGGAACGGCAGTTCAAACGGACATGATTTTCCACAACAAGGAAGAGCTCAATCCTGCGGCGCACTCCTCATCGATGGGCCCGCGCTCAGCGGCCGTCGTTATCCCTTCGAACTCAAGGTAGCAAGCACTTTCTCGTACTTTGCTTTGAATTGGGCGGCCCATGTGGCGGCTAGCTGGTAGGCTTCGTCGCCGCCGTGTTGATATTGTTTGCCTAGTTCGTAGGCGGTTTGCTCATCGACGATGGGTTTGGTCAATTCTGCCAATGCTTCGGCGGGCATCCCTGCATCGATGATGGCTTTCCACACTTCTTGCAAGAGAATGTGGTTGGGACCACAGGCTGCGAGCAACATGGCTGGAACTACCGTGGCTTGCTGTTGTTCCAATGCCATGTTTACCACGAACTCTGATTCCCTCTTGTATGGATTGCCGCCGACCGAGAGCCGATCAGCATACTTTTCATAGATGGCAGGGAGTACTGGGAAGCGATACAGCGGCGCCTCGAAGGCGGCAAGGCCTTGAGCGGCGTCACTGCTGTTTGGATCTTCTTTGGGTTTTAGACTCCAGAGTGCTTGTCCCGGTTCGCTCAAGCAGAAGCGGACGAATCGCTCAGCCATGCGCTGAGAGGACGCATAACTTAGCATGCTTACCAAGTCTGGAGTGATCGCCGTCGCGTCAGCTGGATCAACGAAGGTCAACTTGTCACCGCCATGGGTGGCTGCTTCATGGAGGGCGTTGAAGTTCACACTCAGTCCTGCCAGGCACATACCCGAGGAGACATTCATGATGGCGTCATCGCTTGATTCGAGCAGGGCTCGGCTGTTGCCCATCATCCGCATCAAGACACTCCAACCCTCTTCCCAGCCGTAGCGCTGCAGGATGAGGCTCATGCAGAATCGATTGCTACCGCTGCGGGTTGGGTCTGCAATGGCCAACCAGCCGTAATAAGCGGGGTCCGCCAGGTCGCTCCAGTTCTTCGGTATGGGTATGTTTCTTTCGGTCAACCCTTGATGGTGGCAGAAAATGCCAAAGGCGGTCAGTGCTGTCGTGTGCCAATAGCCGTGCTCATCGCGCAGAGGAACGCCCAGGAGTGTGGCCGGAATTGTCTGCTCTTCAGGCAATGGAGTGGCAGTAGTGGCTGCCAGGCCCGCATCCGCCAAGAATTGGTGGTCGGAAATCCCCCCGCCAAGCATCACATCGGGGACCAGGTGGCGAAGAACCAACTCGTTGCTGGTTGCGGCTTCCTCGATGTAGGACAGACATCGTGGAGTGCCTCTGCTTATCCAATGGATGTTGACCGGAACGCCAAATTCGCTGAGATGCCAATCTGAGAATGTCCGGCTGAACCGATTGCGAATGCGTTGGTTGTGCGGCGTCACCACGACAAGGCGGAGCGGCCCTGCCCCCGGGCTAACCGTAGCTTCTGCCTGAGGCTGCTCGGTGCAACCGCAAACCAAGAGAGCAGCGCCCAGGGCGGCGCCCATCCCAATGCATCGTGTAGAGAATCCATCGCGTCCCATCATGGCCACCCTCCATACCTGAACTGTGTCGAACCTAGCCGTGACCTCATTCTCTGCCAAACCAGAGGCCCCGTCGCCTCGGGCTGGTGATTACTTCTTCTTTCGCTGCTGCTGCTGGGCTTGGTCTGCTTGTCGCTGCGCTTCCTGGAAGCGGTCGGCCATGCCCTGCCTTATCCGTCGGAGCCAGAGCGGTCCTCTTGGTCCTGTCGGTGCGGGGGATTTCTTGCGTTCAAATCCGCCCTTGTCCTCCAACTCCTTGATGTGTTTGCGAATGAGAAATTGTTCGACGGTTCCAAAGACCGTGCTGGCCATGATGTACAAGGTCAGGCCGCTAGGTGCATTATAAAAGAGCAGGGCGAAAAAGATGCTCATAAAAGGCATCATTTTTTGCATTTGGGCCGCTTGATCCGTCTGGGCAGACGACTTGCCCTCAGGTGGTTTGGGCTTTGGCATCATCTTCTGCTGAGCGTACATCGCCACTGCCCACAAAATGGGCAGAATGTTCAAGGCATGCACAGGCCCCATGATGGAAGACAACAGCGGGATACTGTAGCTCTGGCTGAACGCAATCAACTGGTCAGGGGCTGTCAGGTCGCGAATCCAGAGACAGAAAGGCTCGTGACGCATGCCGATGTTGTTGCTCAGCCCGGTGTAAAGGGCGACCCAGATGGGCATCTGTAAGAACATGGGCAGGCAGGTAAAGATCTGCCCCGCCGGATTGATGCCTTCAGTCTGGTAGAGCTTCTGGGTCTCTTGCTGCTGCTTGACCTTATCGTTGGCAAGACGCTTCTTAATCTCCTCCATCTTGGGCGCGAGGCTTCCCATCTGCTTTTGCATTTTCATCATGTTGACCTGCCCCCTCTTGGTCAACGGATGCAGCAGGGTCCTCACCATCAGCACCAGGATGACGATGGCGACGCCGTGGTTGTAGGGGGGAATATGGGACAACCAGCCGAGCAGGCTTAGCATAAATTCAGTCAGCCAAGCAAAGGTACAGAATGAGTAGTTCCGGGTTATCAGCAGGTTATAATTTCGAGTGACGTAATCGGCGTTGCCTGACTCAGCAAAAGCGACGCGGTCCAGCGGCCCCAAGTAACAGGAGAATGGGAAGGTCGTCGTTTCCCCGGCAGCGATCATCCGCTGACGCGAAACCAGTCGCACGGTGATGTCATTGTCTGTTTCGGGTCGGCCATCCAGGTCAACAGCTTCGATCGCGGCGATGTTGTCCGATCCTTCTTTGTTCTCTGAATCCAATGGCGTGATCAAGCAGGTGAAGAACCGGTTGCTGACTGCCGTCCACCAATAGGGGTTTTGGCCACCCCCATTATCGAAGAGGATCAGGCCTTCCTTCGATACCGCATTAAACAACTCGGTCGTCTGGACCACACCTTCTGCATAATTGGCTACGCTGATTGCCCGGTCATCGACACGCTGGTCGATGCGTTGCCCGCCGATTGGCCCGCGTAGCGAAGCCACAACGCTGCGGGGGTTGTCGTCGCGATTGGTAATCGACAAGAGCAAGTCAAGGTCATGCCTGTTCGAAGCAGAAGGTTGATTCTGCAAGCGGTACTCCACCGACAACGCCAAGGCAGGCTGACCGTCGGGGTTATTTAGTGCTGTGGTGAAGGTAACGGTTTGGCTGCCCGAATGCTCCTGCTTTGAACCCTCCCAAGTGACGCCGGACAAGTCGATCTCTTGGTTATCGACGGTGAGTTTCTCTAAACTCAGCGATAGGAGTTCCTTGCCACTCTCGATTTCGACCGGCTCTAGGAGTAGGTAGCTGCCGTCCTTGTCCTTGACCTCTTGGGCGAAATCCGAGAGGAGAGCCGAGCGAATGGCTGCACCTTGTTCGGACAGCTCCAATTCCATTCGATAGGGGCTTTCCTTGCCGCCCTCAGCGCTACCTAGTGTGAAGGTCTTGGCTGTTCCGCTGGTTTCGAGGGTAAGTCCAGCCGTTGGCGCAGAGGAAGGACGCCCGACCGTAGCCGCGGTTTGTGTTGGACCATCGACTTGGGGATGTTCTGCACTTGCCGGTTGCGAGGTAGCCGTAGCCGGCGGCTGCACGGGCGGCCCCCAGATCCGATTGGCGATCATGGTCCAGAGGAAGAAGGCCATGAACGACCAGAGTAGTGCTCTAAATAACGCCTTTGTTTCCATTCGTATCCCATACAGCCCGCCAGATGTCGCGGCTAGGCCGTGGTCAATTAATAAGAGGTAAATGGTCGATCCGGTGCAACTGTACCACGTGATTCGTCGCTGAAACTAACGGCCTTCCAGAAGTCGGGTCCCCAGGAAATCGTCAAGCTCGGGCGTGTTGAGGATCTTCTTGATCGATTTCTCGATGTCATATTCGAGGCGAATGAACTCAAGTGTCGACCAGTATTCTTCATCATCCGGCGTCACCTGGGCCGGTGGAACAAAGTCATCCTCTTTGAGTTCGGGCAGCTTGTCTTCCTTTTCGTACACGATGATATAGCACGAGCGTGGATCACGGTCCCGCGGTTGCCCTACACTGCCGATGTTGATGATGGCTTTCTCGTCCGTCGTGATCGTGTATCGATTGGGCACCGGCAGTTCACCCGGCGGGTCGAAGTAGGGGTCGTCCAGGAAAACGCCGGGTACATGCGTGTGACCTACAAAACATGCCCGATGTTGTTCTTCAAGCCGATCAAAGTTGGACAAGATCTTGTGCGGGTTGGTGTAAACGTCTTCGGCAAATAGATACTCATTCACCGGGCGTCGGGGTGAGGCATGCACCAGCAATATGCCGCCGTATTCCTGACGAATTGGAAGTTGCCCCAGCATTTCCCAGCGGCGGTCACGTTTGGCTTTGTTGGGTTCGTCCTCGAAGACCTGACGGGTCCAGTAGCAGGCCCGCTCCGCGCTGACGTTGAAATTAAAGGGCTCGTAGAAGACCGCATGGTCGTGATTTCCACAGAGGGCGATGGTGCAGCGGTCTGCGACAAGATCCAGGCATTCCTTGGGGCTAGCCCCGTACCCGATGATGTCCCCCAGGCACGCGATGTTCTTAATCTGCCGGCGGTCAATGTCGGCCAGCACAGCCTCAAGGGCTTCGAGATTGCCATGTATGTCAGAAATAACAGCGAACAAGAATGACCTTAGCTAACCCGAATCCGGGATCAATAATCCACACGAAAACCACCCCGCAGCCCGGCGTCAGGCGCAGGGGGGGCGATGCTAAGCAAGCCTAGAACCGCCGTCAATGGCTCAATTGGCAGAGGGCGCCTCGTGAGAAGCGGGCGAGCCAATATCTGGGCGTTGAAGGAAGTCTGGGGTCTGCAAGCCTGTCAGTGGGAGGCCGTGTGCCGATCTAAGGCGGCAAAGCCATCTATCTTCGCCACGGTGCGGCAGCATCGGCGATGCCTGCCAGTGCACCGGGCGCTGCTGGCCCCTGGGCGAGGACCAGCCCTTGCGACGACGAGAATGGCGCTGGCAATCTGGTCCTTGGATGGGTAGACTCCTGCGCCGTCTCCCGGTTCGACCAGTGCCTCAGGGCCTTTCTCACCGCCCTAGATCCACTGATACTGTATTTTCTTGGATGCATCATGCGATTCACTCTGATAGATAGGGTCGTGGAAATCTCGCCTGGTGAACGCATCGTTGCCGTGAAGGCGGTGAGCCGGGCCGAGGAATACCTTGCGGATCATTTTCCAACCTTCCACGTTCTTCCCGGTGTCCTGATGCTTGAGGCCTTGGTTGAAGCAGGCAGGCATTTGGTTTGGGTTTCCCGGGACTTTGATCGCAGTATGATCTTGCTCAAAGCGGCTAAAAACGTTACATATAAGAGCTTTGTGACACCGGGAAAGTTGCTTCGGGTCGAAGTCTCCTGTCGGGCAATGACTCAGGAGCATAGTTCTTTTGTAGGAAGAGGCTTCTGCGAGGATCGAGAGGTTGTCAAGGCGCGGTTCACCTTGACACACTTCAATCTGGGTGCCCAGTCGCCGGAGAATGCCTCGCTGGACAAGAGTTTGATTGAGTCTGCCCGATCCCGTTGGGATCAATTGGCTCCGACATCCAAGGTGAGTTCCTGAGGATGGCAAGGGGCAGAATTGAGCCTGAGTGTCAGGTGCGTCTACTGTATTGAGGAGGTTTGGCACGATGCCAATGAGTCGTGATGAAGTGTTCACCAAGGTGCAAGGCGTACTGATTGAGGCGCTCGGTGTTGATGAGGATGAGATCACCGAGCTAGCCACACTTCAGGGCGATTTGGATGCCGAGAGCATTGACTTTCTCGACATCGTCTTTCGTTTGGAGAAGGCTTTCTCGATCAAGATTCCGCGTGGAGAGTTGTTCCCTGACGAAATCTTGAGCAACCCGGACTATGTTGAGAATGGCAAGCTGACCTCAACGGGCTTGGCTAAGATGAAGGGATCCATGCCCCACGCTGACTTCAGCGATTTCGAGCAGGATCCTGATGTCTCGAAGATGCCTGATCTATTCACGGTTGGAACGATAATCAATTATGTACAGTCGAAGCTTGGCGGCGTCCCCGCTTAGGGCTGCGATTGGACCATTGGCATGAGATGGATTTGGATTGACGGTTTTACCGAGTTTGTTTCAGGCAAACGCGCCACGGCTTTCAAGAATCTGGACGCGGCAGACGAACAGCTACAGGAACACTTCCCCGAATACCCAGTGATGCCTCCGTCGTTGATGATCGAAGGGATGGCCCAGACTGCGGGCATTCTTGTGGGGGAGTCTCGACAGTTTCGGGAAAATGTGATTCTCGCTAAGATCAGGAATGCAAGATTTGAGGCGTATTGCACGCCTGGGGATACAATCCGATACGAGGCTATTCTCGAATCTCTCGACGAATCTGGTGCTACCAGCAGTGGGAAGGTTTTTCGGAACGAGAAGGAAATAGGCCAAGTGGATTTGATGTTCTCCCATGTGGACCCAGCTACGAATCAACTGGATTTGCCGGATCACAATTTTGTGTTTACCGACCAGTTCATCCAACTGTTGGATGACTACCGGGCTGGGCAAGCCCTTTCTTGACACGGGCGTGCTTGGCTGGGCGGAATGGTCTTTCCCGGTTGGCTGCTAATGTCGGATCAGATTGAAATGCCTGACGAACGACGAGTTGTGATAACGGGCCTGGGTTTGGTGACCTCAGTTGGCATTGGGGTCGAAGAATTCTGGGATGCGGTCATCAATAGAACCAGCGGCATCAAACGCATCGAGTCCTTTGATGCGTCAGGCTTGCAGAGTGGCATTGGTGGCGAGTTGCCAGACTTGAAGGTGCCCGACTTTGTTCCCAAGTACTACCGCAAGAGCGCCAAAGTGATGGCCCGCGATATTCAAATCGCAGTGGCCTCGGCGTACAGAGCGGTCAAGGATGCCGGGTTGCGCACCAAGTGCTTGATTGATCGTGGTGAGGCTGAGGCGCCCGCAAACATCAATTCCACCCGCTTTGGAGCCAATATCGGAGCCGGGTCCATTTGTGCAGACCTGCACGAATTAGCCGGTGCCTTGGCGACCGCTACCGATGAGAACAACGAATTCAGTTTAAAAGTGTGGGGCAAGGAAGGCATGCGGAATCTGACTCCGCTTTGGCTTCTGAAATTTCTTCCCAACATGTTGGCCTGCCATGTGACCATCGTGCATGATGCCCAGGCACCCTCAAACACGCTAACTTGTGGGGAAGCGTCGAGCCACCTTGCTGTCGGAGAAGGTTTCCGCACAGTTGCCCGTGGGGACGTCGATGTCTGCTTTTGCGGTGGCGCCGAGAGCAAGATCAACCCCATGGGCATGATGCGTCAACAGCTCTTGGAACGGCTTGCCCCTACGGATGACCATCCCGAACGAGCGTGTCGGCCGTTCGCGGCTGACCGTCGCGGCACCGTTTGTGCCGAGGGTGGCGGCCTGATCATCTTGGAATCGCTTGATCATGCCCTAGCCCGTGGTGCCCGCATGTATGCCGAGGTTGTCGGGTTTGGGGCCAGTGCCAATACGCATGACTGGGCATCCCCTGATCCCTCCGGTGGAGGCATCGCAGCCGCGCTGAAGAGTGCTTTGGGTGACGCCGGATCAGCCGCGGGTGCGATCGATCTTATTGGGACATTCGGCAGTGGCACGGTAGGCCACGACGCCTCAGAGATGGCGGCCTTGGACACGGTTTTTGGTAATAGGCTCCCTGACATCCCCGCCTTGGCGATCAAAGGGGCGCTGGGGACAAGTGGGGCGGGCAGTGGAGCGATCGATCTGGCTGCTACCATCAAGGCTATGCAGCACAACACGGTTCCTCCGTCGCTGAACACGGAGAACCTGGATCCTTCCTGCCAATTGAAACTCAATTCGGGTGA
The DNA here is from genome assembly GCA_029260235.1 of Phycisphaerae bacterium. Lineage (GTDB taxonomy): Bacteria > Planctomycetota > Phycisphaerae > UBA1845 > UBA1845 > OFTM209. The sequence goes on from JAJDDP010000068.1 coordinate 17,944, forward strand.
TCCCTACGATGCCCCGATTAAGCAGGCAATCAGCGTAGCCTATGCCATGGGTGGCGGTCAGAATGCGGCGCTGGTCTTGCAGCGTTACGAGGAGTAAGGGCTGTGCGGCGAAGAATTGTCATTACTGGAATGAGTTGGGTTACCCCGCTCGGGCACGACATCGAGTCAGTCTGGCAGAAACTGTTGGCTGGCGAATCAGGGGTCACCCCGACGGCGGTTTTCGACGCATCGACCTTTCCAACATCATTTTCTGCTCAGGTGAAGGATTTTTCGCTTGAGACGTTCTTGGGAGAAGATGCCCAACGCCATGCCGGCGCCAGCCGAAATACGCGGTTCGCATTGGCTGCCTGCCAAGCCGCCTGGAGCGGTGCCGGCTTGCATGCTCTCGATCAATTGCAATCGGACCGGGTCGGTGTCTATCTGGGCGGCGGTGAAGCCGCTATCGATTTTGACAACTTCGCTGCCGCTGCGGTCGGTGGGTGGAATTACGATGAGAACAAGCTCAACACGGTAGCCTGGGCCGAGATCGCTCAAGCTCGATTCGACGCGATTTGTGAACTGGAGCAGGATCCGAACTTGGCCGCGGGCCACATCGCTGTTCAGTTCAAGGCTGCAGGGCCAAGCTTCAACACCCTCACCGCTTGTGCGGCCAGCACCCAAGCGATGGGTGAAGCCACCAGATTAATTCGCCGAGGCGACGCCGATGTCATGATTTCTGGTGGGACCCACAGCATGGTCCACCCACTGGGAGTCACCGGGTTCAACCTCTTGACGGCATTGAGCACGCGCAACGATTCGTGCGAAACTGCTTCGCGACCGTTCGACCGCACGCGGGACGGCTTCGTCCTCGGTGAAGGGGCAGCCATCTTGATTCTTGAGGAGTTGGAGCACGCCCAGAAACGCGGCGCAAACATTCTTGCAGAAGTTTCCGGCTACGGATCGACGGCCGATGCTTTCCGAATTACCGACATACACGAAGAGGGCCGAGGCGCGGTTGCTGCGATGGGTCTAGCCATGGACGATGCTGGAGTGACCATCGACGACATCGATTACATCTCTGCCCACGGCACGGGTACCGAAGAAAACGACAAAATCGAGACCTTGGCTATCCGCAAGGTCTTTGGGGAACGGGCTAAGGATGTGCCCATCAGCAGCATCAAGAGCATGTTGGGTCACTTGATTGCCGCAGCCGGTGGCGTGGAATTGATCACTTGTGTGTTGGCTATCCGCGATGGGATGGTGCCACCAACGACCAACTATGTGACCCCGGATCCCAATTGCGAGCTAGACTACGTTCCCAATCAATCGCGTCAAGCAGCCGTCACGACCGCGCTTTCAAACAGTTTCGGATTCGGCGGTCAAAACGACGCCTTGATCGTGCGGGCATTCTCAGACTAGCCCACGCGAGTACCGCTGCCGTCCACTTCTCGTTTCTAATCTTGATTATTGCTCCCCTGGCCCGGGCGCCCACCTACGCCACCGGCAGTAGCCGACGCCTCACAAACGGCAGCGGTACGGCCAAAGCGCACGATGACCGAGGTTTGGTCAACGGCATCAATCGCGCCGTCCTGGTTGAAATCGTACGAGATGTTGCTCTGACTTAGCTCATTGCCAAAGCGCGCCTTGATCCGGGAGGCATCACCTGTTGAGACAACCCCATCTCGGTTGAGATCACCTTGCAGTGTGCGAATCACAAATTCATCCACCGCATCGCCGCTGAGTGTAATCGTGCAGCAGTCCTGATCGGGCAATGGTTCTGCAAACTCGACTGTCACGGTTGATCCAACGGCGGCCACCGTCAAGACGGCTTGATACCCATTGACCGCGCAGCTAACCTCTGCATCCACGGACTCGACTTGCTTGCTCAACTCAAAGGCCAGCTCAGTAACTCCGCCAACCCTTGGTTCGATGTTGTTTTCGGTCAAGTCCAGCGCGAACTCGCTTCCGCCGTGCATGGCGTGGCTGCTCGTGCTTACGGCAATGGCTGCCTGACATTCGTCTGGAGTGCCGTCGTTGTCGTTGTCCTGGCTGTCCGCAGGGGCGTGACCATGAATTTGCAGAGAATCGACAAGTCTCCACTCGCTACCCAGCGGTTCAGAGTCAGTACATAAACGAATGGCATGCACCAAGTAATTCGATTCAGGCCAAGTCACGGTGTAGTCGCCCGGAAGGGTCGGAAGCCCCGGCTCAGAACTGGACCACACGGTTTCTGCGTTGCCTTCCTCGTCAAACAGATCAATCTGATAGATGAAGCCCTCCAAGTCGTTCTTGCGAATCGTTACCCCATCCGAGAAAATGGGGGCGTTGAGAGAGAAAACCACGCATTGCAAGTTTCGGCCAAATGTTGCGCGGGCAGCCGAATCGGCTAGGCTGCCGCCCGTATCATTGGACCACTCAGTGGTCTTTCCAGGGTCGATGTCGCACTGATCCGGCACGGCGTTCGCATTGCAGTCCGAGCTAGTGCCGTCGGCTATGTCCACATCGTCGGGCACGCTGTTCTCGTTGCAGTCAATTGGAATCTCGGCGGATTGGATCAGGACTTGGTAGCCTTCGCAGTTGGCCATGAAGAGATCCAGCAAGCCATCATGATCGATGTCGAGGAATTCAAAATCGAAGGTAGTATTGTTCCAAATGTTCGTTGTCCCAATGTAGGGGTCAGTCAAGATGCCCGAGGCGATGTTCTCGTTTCTCAGGAGGGTCATCTCTGCGGCGCCGCCATGGCCTGTGCAATTGCCAACTTTTGTATCGACAGAGGCTATGCCAACGTCCAGATCACCGTCATTGTCAATGTCAACCATCCGCACCATGCCTCCAAAAGCGGCGAGGCGAGGTGAGTAGGCAACTGGCGAAGGCCCGAACTTGATGGGGCTATCCTTGGTGACCGACGAGGAGAGCCAATATCGATCAGACGTGTTGTTCTGGAAGAACATGTCGAGCAAGTTGTCGTTGTTCAGGTCGCCGACCGCAAACATGTAGTTGTCGATCTGAGCAGAGACGGGCTGGAAGGGCATGGTATTGAAGAAGCCATTGCCATCGTTGAACAACAGGAAGACGCCGACATCATCCCAGGGTGGAGCATCCCAGACTCCTGAGTTCTTGATGATGTCAAGATCTCCGTCGTTGTCCAGGTCAACGAGCTCGACAGAAGTGTCAAAGGCGCTCGCCGAATAATCACCAAACTGCTCAGACCGCATCCGGCTCTCGGTTTGATCGGAGAAATATCCATTTCCGTCATTAATCAGCAATATGTCGAATGTGAAGGGATAGGCTTGGCCCGGGATAATTTCCACGCCTGTGTAGTTCCCGAAGTAGATGTCCATCGCGCCGTCACCGTTCAGGTCGCCCATAGCGGCTACGCATAGTTGAATTGGGCCATCAACTACGATTGTAGGCAACCGGAAGGATTCATCGGCGAACCCCAGCCACTGCTGTGCCTCGTCCAAACCTAGGTTTCGGTACAAGGCGGGTTGTTGCTCGTCCGTGTTCGAAATGACCAAGTCCAGCCAGCCATCGCTATCGATGTCACCGACAAGGACATCACGCGCCGTCGTGGGGTGTGTCCGAAAATCCGGAGCGAATTGGGTGGTCCGGTTAACCAGCAGGCCGCCCTCATTCATGAAGAGGACGTCCATCGCCGTGCCTGGGAGCCCGAAACGATTCTTGCGGACCACGATCACATCAACCCAGCCATCTTGATTGAAATCGCCGATAGCGAGGTCTTTTTCTAGAGTGTCGCCCAGGTCAACCGTAACCGTATCGAGATGCGAGCCGGTTTGGTCGGTAAAATCCACCCATTGTGCCCGGACAGAATGGCATGCAAAGCTGATCAACAAGCTGGCCCAGACAATTCGGATTTTGGTCATTCGCTTCTTCCCCAAGCAAGGATGGCAAGATCGACCGGCTGCGCGCGCATGCGCCAGCGAGCTCGACCCGAGCATCAATTTATCAGTCGTTTGTTGAACCAACGGGGCTGGCGAATCGCTGAGCGCAGCGTCGACCGTGTTCACCCCTCCAAAGGCGCGAGCTTCGCGCGCCTCTATCCTAAGAGACGCTCTCAATCGGCATAGGCCTCAGCAAAAGTTGTCGCAAAACGTATGCCACCGTTTGGCACTTCCATATTCGTTGGACGGCAAATATCTTTGTACGGAATTGTCGGCGAGGCAGGGAATCTTTGCCGACTTGGTCTTGGACTACCTGCATTCTCGAATTGCCAGCGCGCCCTTCCGCCAGGCGATAAGTTGCTGGGCCAGCATCCTATAATCGCGTGGCGAACCTGAGACGCTCAAGATCGGATTCTTCTGGTCGTGGCGCAGGAGTTGCGCGTTGCTTTGGCTGCGGTCAATGCAGGCTGGTTGTGGGAGGTGCAAACTATGTGGTGCGTTGGCAACGCGTGTTTCTTGTGCCGTTTGTGTCAGCTACTCTGCTTTCTTCTTTGATTGAACAGCAACCCGATGGCTAGGCCTGCTGCGGTTCCCAAGGCAGTGCCAATTCCAGCCGCGATTGCTATGTTGCCGCTGGCGATCCCAATCCCTGCCCCAGCAGCGGTGCCCACGCCGGCTCCCAGCGGCATCGCGAAGGTCTCGAATCCCAGCTTAGATGAGCTGCATTTGCCTGCTTTGTTCTCTGCACGGTCTTCCATGCAGATTCTCCGTTCTTGAGTGCAAACCGCTACCGAAGGCAGTTCGGATCATTCTCTAGGTCGGCCACGTTGACCGCTTATCGACGACACCGGCGATGGTCATCATGAATTTGATCGGCATCGGATCGTTTCAGTTATCGGGCGATCTCCAAGAGGGCGTAATCGCGCAAATCAACGTCGCCATCAACATCCCAATCGGCGTCGATCGAATTGATCGGGCTGCATGTTCCGCTTGGCGTCATCATATTTGGGCCTGCGAGGCAGCCAACAAACGTTGACAGACTTGGGGATTGAGTGGGGGTCAGACGGATCAACTGGACACCGTAGATCGGGATTTGCAGCTCCAACTCAAAATCCAGACCCAGGGCAGCACTCATCTCGGGGACATCCAGCTCAGCGCCTATTTCGCCCAGCGTGTGGATGTTGGCATTCTCCTGGTCTACCCGGTAGATCTCCACGCGATATCGCTCCTCGGGCAGACCGGGGATTCGCAGCTTGACGGTCGATGATCTGTCCCAATCGGGTTCCTCGTAAGGGAAGCCAGGCGTTTCAAAATCTCGCAGCAACGGTTCATAGTTGGTCAGCAGTACCGACACTTCTTCGCCTTTGCTGCCGGCGGTCCCAAAGATGCACTGGCTATTCGCGGTGATCATCTGGAGTTCACTCATCCCGTGAAGCATGGAGAACAGGCAGAATGCATTGTAGTTGGTGTTTGGAAGAGCTTGCCCATCGCGAAGCAAGAGCAGGGCGTGCGTTGCGTTGGCTTCAACACCGGGGTTGAGGGCGATTGCATCCCGTCCCGGGCCAAGATAGAAGTGGGTCTGCCGGAAGTTGTCGGTGTGCAGGGCCTTGATCAAACCCATGGTCGCGTGCGACGCCCCAAGGTGGGATTTGCCGATGGCTGGAGGCAGTGCCAGCGTGCCTATGTTGGTATTCCATTCGGTCATCATGAGCGGCACGGAGTCGAATCCATATTGGTCTAATTTTTCGCGGGCCAGGCTCATGCCGTGATCCCAAATCCCGAAGTTGACGTCGTAGATGTGTACCGTAGCCAAGCCCATATCGACTTGGTTGTCTGATAGATACCCGAGGCATTGGTCCCACCAAGTTGCGTCATTGCTGGAGAACCAGAGCGTAGGACCGCCCACCAGCACTGCGGGATCAGCTGCATGCACCGCTTGGACCGTGTTCTCGAAGTGTCTGGCGAATGCGACTACGTTCTCCGGTCGAGGATCGCAGCGGTTCAGCGGGTCGTACCAGTTGGTCCCGATGTTCGGTTCGCCAATGTCCTGCACGAAATCGATGTTGGCACCGGGTTGGCCGTTCAAGTTGAAGTGCTCAATCGTTTCACGGACAATGCTCGTCCATTCCGATTCACCCTCGTCGGTCATGGGCGCTTTGCCGGTGAACGGATCACCGCAGTTGGCCTCAGGATCTGCGGTCAGGCGGCTGGGCACATTGCGGAAGTGGAGCAACACTTCGCCGCCTTGGGCGTGAATCTGCTGTATCCAGTCTTGCCATACGCCAGGTTCACGTTTGTACACATAGTTGCCGTGGTCACGCTCCAGGTCGGCGAGGAACAACTTGATTTGGACCAAGCCAGGACCGATCTCGTCCATGAATCGTTCAAGTCGAGGGTCGTCATAGAAATCTTGCACGACGATGTTGCCGGCCAAGTGGGGGATCGGTACTCCCAAGATGTCGGCGGAGACGGTTACGGTCGCTAAGAATTCTGTGCACGGCGGTTGAAGCACCAAGCCGGCCAGAATGTCTTCCGCTTCATCGATCAAGCGCATAGCCAGTGCGTCATCGCCGGTTTCGATTGCCCACGATGCATGCTGCAGGAAGGGTACGATGGGCGACACGTCGGCACCGTTGTCTTGTTTGGTGGCTGTTTGCTGGAGTAGCTGATTCAGCCGGGTTTGAAGACTTCCCCTACGATGTCTATCTGACATCGGCTGCGCTACTCCTCTTGAAGTCAAGCAATCATCACAGCCTGCGCCGGCCGCCGCGCCGAAGGACCCTAGTCCGCCTCGAATCGAGTGGAGCGGATCAGCGGGTGCCGCCTCAGGTCGGTTGGTCAAGATAACTAGGGCTAGTATGAACCAAACTAGCCGATTCGACACCTCAAAGTGCTGCTTAGCTGCCATGGCGTTTCCTCCTGACGAACGCATCATCTGGGCGGTTGTCCGGCGCTGATTCAAGACCGTGAGCACAGCCCTGAAGCTCATATTGACTTCCAATTCCGGCCCAACGAGGGCAGACATGCCTGCGCTGCCCCGCTTGATCAAAGACGTTGCTACGACCCCAAACGAGCAGGCTGCTTCGATTATTGCGATTTCCCGCACAAAGGTCGTCGGCGACAGAGGTAGGTGTCTCTATGGGACGTTAGTGCGTGGAGTTCTCGGGGCGCGCCAGCAGGATCCCAAACTAGTTACGCCAGTCTTAGGCTTGCTTTGCACTGTGTTCAAAAAAAAGAACGGCCGACGAAGACGCCGGCCGCTGCATTTTCCTTCGAGGGGGATCGAAGGAAACGCTAATCTTTGTAGGTCTTGGCCAGACGGTCCACCACGCTTGGCTCAGCTAGCGTGCTGATGTCGCCAATCTTCTCTGATTCGCCTTCGGCAATTTTTCGCAGGATTCGTCGCATTATCTTGCCGGACCGCGTCTTGGGCAGCGCTGGCGCCCAGTGAATCACGTCGGGTGCCGCGATGGGGCCGATCTCCTGGCGAACGTGTTTGACAAGCTCCTTCTTGAGGAGGTCGGTGTACTCTTGACCGCTCTTGAGTGTCACGTAGGCGTAGATGCCTTGCCCCTTGATCTCATGAGGGTACCCCACAACGGCTGCTTCTGCCACCGCGGCATGGGAGACCAGGGCACTCTCCACCTCGGCAGTACCCATTCGATGGCCTGAGACATTGATCACATCGTCTACCCGTCCGGTTATCCAGTAGTAGCCGTCCTCGTCGCGTCGGCATCCATCGCCGGTGAAGTACAATCCCTTATAGCTGGAGAAGTAAGTCTCTTTGAATCGATCATGTTGCCCATAGAGCGTTCGCATCATGCCAGGCCAAGGCTCTTCCAGGCAGAGTATGCCGGAACCGGCGCCGTCGATTAGCTCGCCTTCGGGAGTGAGCAGCACGGGTTTGATCCCAAAGAACGGCCTGGTAGCAGAGCCGGGTTTGGCCGGTATTGCACCTGGCAGTGGCGTGATCAAAATACCGCCCGTCTCAGTCTGCCACCAAGTATCGACGATGGGGCATCGCTCGTTGCCCACAACGCGGTGGTACCACATCCACGCTTCTGGGTTGATGGGTTCGCCGACCGTGCCCAACAGCTTGAGGCTCGAGCGATCTCGCGTGGTGACGTGCTCATCGCCTTGTGAGATCAGCGCTCTAATCGCTGTGGGAGCAGTGTAGAACTGCGTGACCTTGTACTTATCGACCACATCCCAGAATCGACCGGCATCGGGATAGTTGGGAACGCCCTCGAACATCACCGAGGTAGCCCCGTTGCACAAAGGCCCGTAGACGATGTAAGAATGGCCGGTGATCCAGCCGATGTCAGCCGTACACCACCAGATGTCGCCATCGTGATAATCAAAAACGTACTTGAACGTAGTGGCGGCATAGACCATGTATCCGCCGGTGGTATGCACTACGCCCTTGGGTTTTCCTGTCGAGCCGGAAGTGTACAGAATGAAGAGTGGATCCTCGGCATCGAGCCACTCGGGTTCACAGGTTGCCTCGGCGCTGCTGGTCACCTCATCCCACCAGACATCCCGCCCCTGCTGCATATCGACGGGTCGGCCGGTGCGTTTGACCACGATGACCTTCTCGATACTGGGACATTGGGCGACGGCCTTGTCGGCCTTGGTCTTCATGGGGATGTCGTTCTTTGGGCCGCGAAGGGCAGTGTCCTGGGTGATGAGAATCTTGCACGTTGAATCCTGGATTCGATCTTTGAGGGAGTCTTCAGAGAAGGCGCCAAACACAATTGAGTGAATCGCTCCGATCCGCGCACAGGCCAGCATTGCCACCGGCAATTCCGGCAGCATTTGCAGGTAAAGGCAGACCCGGTCTCCCTTTTCAACGCCAAGTGACTTGAGGGCGTTGGCCAGCTTGCATACCCGCTGATGCAGTTCTGTGTAGGTGATCTTGGAGTCTTGGCCTGGTTCGTTGCCTTCCCAAATCAAGGCAACTTGGTCCCCACGCTGGGCGAGGTGACGATCCAGGCAGTTGTAGCTGAGGTTCGTTTTGCCGCCCTTGAAGAACTCGATGGATATGTCGTTCTTGAAATCGAAGGATCGGAATGTGTCCCACTTGCGTTGCCAATGGAACGAATCCGCGATTTCAGTCCAGAAGCCTTCCGGATCTTCTATGGACCGCTTGTACATGGCCTCATACTGATCCATGGATGAGATGTAAGCGTCCTGAGCGAACGAAGCTAGGGGCGCAAAAACCTGATTCCGTGCCGTTCCTGTGGTCGATGCCTGTGTCATGGAAGTCTCCTCGATTTAGCCCGAACGGTGATAGGCGTGCGACTCCTGCCGCTGGTCACCTCTCCATCGTTCATTGTGAGCGACTCGCCTTGGTTCCTCGGCGGGTCAAAATGTCGCCCGTGCTCTGAGCCCCATCACGAAAGCGTCGTCTGTGGCTCGGTCGCCGCCGGGGCGGGCGATGTATTGTACATCCGGCGTAATCGTTAGCCAGGGGGTCACTTGGATGCGGTAGTACAGCTCAAAGCCATTCTCTCGAAGAAACATGGAGTCGACGTTCCTTCGGTAGTGGGCCGATGAATGGACCGAGTAGTATCCAAAGCCCACAACGTCTTTCGGCCGGTTCGTGACCAAGCCCTTGTATTGCAACCCGCCGGACCAGTACTCATTGATGCGGTTGTAATCCCCATCGCGGTGGCCAAGACGGGCAAAGATCCCCAATCCCTGGTCATCCTTCCGAGATTCCCGGTAGAGCTGCTGATCAAAACTTAGATAGACACCCCAATCCCCAGTGTCTTGGTGTTGGGTCTCTTTTCCGTTCGAGTCTGTGCGGACTTCGGTGAGCACGCCGGGGTCGTAGACGAAGCCGAACCGGTAGGTTCCCCGTAGGGGGCCTTGTGAACTGTGAAAGGTCAGATGCAGGTCTGTCTGAAAATAGCCGAAAAAATCTGCCCCGTCATGAAAGGCTGTGTCCAATCCGGTGCGAAAAATCTGGGCGTCGCCGTCGGCTGCTCCAACCACAAAGCCGAGCCAATCGGTGGGCTTGATGAACAATGTCGCCCCTGTGCCAATGGCCAATGGGATAATGGCGTTGTTGTTATCTAGAAAGGCATTGAAAAACTGACAATCTTCGCCCTGGGCATACGCGTTTCGGTCAATGATGGTTTGCTGGTCTAGTCGGCCAAAGCGGAGGGCGAGTTTCTCATCCAGAAACTTCTGCTCATACCATAGCTGATCGACGTAGATTACTTTTGTTCCGTCTGCATCGTCGATCGGATCGCCCAAGGCCCCTGTCAATCCGTTGATGTTTCTGTCGTCTCCCTGCCATCCTTGGGCAAAGGCAAACAGCCTGCCTCCAGGAATCAGGCCCATTTTTTCGAGGTCCACATCGATGATGAAGTCGTAGCTACCGCTACCGCGTTGGCCCGTCCCTTGCCCGCCGTGCATATTGTTGCCGTAGTAGACGTTGTAGTTGAGGCTGAAGGATAGGCCTGAGTCTTCAAGCTGGCTGCGCAAGCCGCCCCAGTCTCCGGTTAATCGCGGTCGAGTCCAAAAACTGGTCGGCTCCCCGATAGGCGAGAGAACAACCGGCGCAGGGGGGGCTTCTGGGGTTGTCCTCTCGTCAACGCTTGGACCTGCGTGCTCGCCAAAGCTTGCGGAACCCCATGACAAGATCGCCAGGATTGCAATGACTAAGTCACGTCGAGCCGATCCACGCGCAGCGCATCGGCGCCTGATTGTGCCGGTCTTCAGCATCTCGCTCTTTGCCCAGAGTCATGCAAACCGCGTGCCAAAGGTGGCTCGTCATCATTGATCTGTGCCGCCCTCTGCGAAGAAGCGAGTTGAGTGATGTCGGTCCTGTATCAATGGTGCAAACCATGCGAATATCCATTAAAGGGTGGACGATCTACTCGTCGGACCACATTGCTGATGGGAATACCTTCGCTTGAACCGCACAGGCAGCCGAGACTTGGGATGGCCACACGTAAAGAACCCTGTCGTCAGGTAACTTCGAGGTAACAGCTGGCGGCTACGGTACTGTGGGCAAAGCTTCTCGAGGAACAAAAGTTTGACCGCCGCCATGAGGCCTTATCGCCCTCTCTCCGCGTTTTGGGCCTCGTACGCCTGTATCTTGGGTAGGTATTTGGAGCGTACAGGAATTATTCACTATCGCCGCAGCTCCACCAGGGACGGTGCTGCAGCTGATTCCAGGCCGAGAGTTGCTGTCCAGGTGTTTCCAAGGTTCCAGGATCTGCGGTATCTTCTGCGGCTGGTGAAGATTTCCAGACCGACACTTTGGCGTGTCGGGCGATCAGTTATGCAAAGGAGGCTTACCCGATGGCAAAGTGCTGTGTATCGATGTGCTGTTCCCTGGTGTTGATGACCGGTGTTGCAAATGCGGTTGCCGGTGGTGATGAGGCCAATCCTCTATGCCCAGTTATGGAGGAAGCCATCGATTTTTCTCAAAGTATGGAAACCGATGATGGACCCGTATTCGTTTGTTGCAAGGGCTGCGTCGGCAAAATGAAGGCTGATCCTGCCAAGTACGAAACCGCTATTGCTGCCCAACGTAAAGCGTTGGCCAAGCGACCCAAGGTGCAGGTTGCCTGCCCCATGAGCGGTGACCCAATTGACGCGGACCTGTTCGCCGAAGTTGATGGCAAGAAGATCTACACCTGCTGCAAGAATTGCGCTGCCAAGTACGCCAAGGCGCCGGAGAAGTACAAGGCAGGGCTGGCCAGCAGCTACACCTATCAGACCAAGTGCCCGGTTAGCGGCGAAGCCATCAGTCCCGCGGCATTCGCGACGATGCCCAGCGGGTTCAAGATCTATACCTGCTGCGAGAAATGCGCTGAGAAGATGCAGGCGAACCCCAGTGAGTATTGGCCAAGTCTCAAGAAGCAGGGGTACAACGTTTCGCTCAAAGTAGCCATGAAGCCAGCCACGTAGCAAACACCTGCTGTACCCGCAAAACGATCAAACGACACCGGTTGTCTAAGCCAGCCAGTGTCGTTTTTTTTCACATTGTTGGGTTTCGATTCGCAATGAGGCCCTGTTGATGCGCGGGGTGCGATTGGCCAGCGAATGCACTTCATCGGACGATGAGCAGGTCATACGCGGCAATCATGATCGCCGCATCGATTAGCACATGGCTAATCCAAGGGGAGTAGAGATTCTTGGATCGGTCGTATAGCACCGCCCAGACCACGCCGCCGACAATGACTCCAAAGGTCATGAGGCCCGTCAGGGCCATGGAATGGAAATACGCTTGGATGATCACTCCGTGGTGAAGCCCAAAGGTGAGGGCGGAGATCAAGGCCGCTCCGGGCATCGCAATAGACTGCCGGAGCTGCCCAAAAACGAACCATCTCCAATAGTATTCTTCGTATGCGGAGTTGAAAAAGCAAAGGAAGACAGCAAAGCCTCCAAAGTAGTTCAGCACGCCCAAGTCTGCCGCTTTTTGCCGGACCGCATGGGTGTCTAATCTATTGGCTAGAGCGTAATAGTAAATAATCAGGATGAGCACGGCAGCAAGCAGCCCAAATCCTGCTCCCCAACCTATGCCGCTCCATCTTGGCCGTGGAATTCGTAGCCGAGTCTTGGCGACGACCAGAAGCCACACCGCCGGAATCAAAGCGAGGATTGCCTTCGATGAGAAGTAGGTGAATCGTGCCACATGTGACTGGACGTCGGCGACGGCGTAGACGGCGGCAGCGGCGGTAGGTCCGAGCATGCAGATCAACAACAGAGACCAAGTGATAGCACTGCTGGGTTTGCTGGCGCTCATCGATGGCGAGGATACCAACTACGCACGCAGCCGGGAAGAGGCAGAGGGTCTTCAGGACCGTTTCAATACCCCAAAGGATCTGCATCCTACAGCACGCCCACGGGCAAGAAGCCGGTGCCACAGAGGGAATTGAAAC